>NZ_PPDA01000010.1:0-151515 GCF_002959835.1 Veillonella sp. S13053-19
ACTTTTTACCAACACATTTTGTCCACCCTCTAAGTTTATCAAAAGAACTTAAAATGGCGATGGAAGCAGTAATTTACTGGCTCCATCCCCTATAAAACCAACACGTTTTGTCCTATAACCCATATTTTGTTTATTTTTAGAAAGTCAATAGAGAGTTTAAACTATAAAACCACCTACCAAAGATAATAAATGTATCTTCGATAGGTGGTTTATTTTATTCACCCTTAGCAATACGGTCTAAGAGTTCAATATAGCTTTGTTTATTTAATGCTGGTGTAAAGTTGTCTAATACGTCTTTAGCACCTGCTGCATCATCGTATAATAAGTCTACGATAGTCATAGCCAATGCTTGTGCTGTTTTGATGTATGCTACATCAGGTACAGAGATTTCGTATTCTGCGCTGTGCAGTACACCATTAATACAGCCAACCCAAGGATGGATAACCGGCATCAAGTGAGATACGTCGCCCATATCTGTACTAGCAGTCATGTGATCGCCTTGGAATACATTTTCTTCACCAAATAATGGATTAGAGTTTTGGCGTAACATTTCATTCATACGAGCATCGTTTCTCATCGGTAAGTAACCTGGCAAATCCTTAATTACACAAGTGGCCCCAACTGCATCGCCACCAGCTTTTAAGGCGCGGTTAACACGATGATTGCCATTCACGATAGCATCGATATTAGAGGCGCGAACGTAACTTTCAACTTGAACATAATCAGGCACACAGTTAACCAATGTACCACCTTGGTTGATAATCGGATGGAATCTAAAATAGTCGCTTTCTTTGAAAGTTTCACGAATGGAGTTAACCCCCATTACGCCCATCAAGGCAGCATTAAGAGCATTGATACCTTCGTGAGGCGCCGCCGCTGCATGAGCTACTTTACCATGGTATTCAATCAATTTAGCTACAAAACCATTTGATGTACTACCTAACCCCATTTCCCCTGCCGGAGTTTTAGCAGTTTCTACATGCATTTGCATAGCCATGTCGATATCGTCAAAAGCACCTTCGTAAATGAGTTGTTGTTTACCGCCCATGTATTTAATCTTGCCTTGTTCACGCAATTTATTGCGGTAATCAACTTCAATCATTTCTTCGGCTGGAACAGCAAATAAAACTACATCGCCAGCAAGTTCATCCATAACTGATTGCAAGCCCATAGCTACAGCAAACATATTCGTAATTTGAATATTGTGACCACAGCAATGTGCTGCACCCGTTAAATCATCAGCACGAGGATGGCGCGGACAAAGAATGGCATCTAGTTCACCGATCATAGCAACTGTATATTTGCTATCACGGCCTTTCATACGACCTTTTACGCCAGTAAGAGCGTGTTCAGTAGTATAGGGAATGCCGAGCTCATCAAACATATCCCGTACTTTCTTAGAGGTCTTTATCTCTTTGTAACCGAGTTCAGGCTCAGCCATAATAGACTCAGCTATTTCGCGTAAACGTGGTTGTGCCGCAACGATAGCCTCACAAACCCTTTGTTTTACTTCTTCCTTTGTCATACGGCTCATCAGCTCCTAAATTAAACCTTCTAAGTGAAGTACTAATTGTGCTAATGCTGTGGCACAGATGAAAGTACCTGCAGTTACAGCTAGTGCAACTGGGATAATTCGCCAAGATAATCGACGGAAGGCACCAAGGTCTTTACCTAAGGATAGACCTGCATAAGCAAGTACAGGTGTTGTAGTAGCAAGGAATGTTACTTGGCTAGTTTTAGCGATAATCCATTCTTGGCCAGGCATACCTGGTAAGGATGCGACAACACCGACTAAGGAAACCCAGAATACCATAGGCAATTTATTTGCATATGGCAAGTAAGAGATCAAAGCACCAATAGTAGCAAGACATGCTAATACGGCAACGCCGATTAAGCTGTCCCCAAATAGATGTTTACCGTCCATTACATTACCTACTGCAGTAATGATAGCAGCAATACAAATAACGATGACAAATTGTGTAATTTTTTCGCTTTTACTCATGATTTGCTGCCTCCTCTGCTAAATCTTGTTCACGGGTACGACCAGTGAAGAAGTTGTAAGCTTTTTCCATTACCGGTAAGGAAATAAATAGGCCGAAGTATACGCCTAATACTGTAGTCAACAAGTTTGCAGCCCCTGCAAGAGCCATAATTTGTTGTTCAAACTCAGGGTATACCGCAACGATAGGCGCTGTAGCAGCTGCCATCATACTAGCACTACCTACGCCAGCGCCCATGGCAAGTGCTAACGGATGGAACCAACCAGATTGAGCTAACATACCTGCTAATACGGAGGACCACATAGCACCAATTAAAACGCCACAGATGTACATACCCATAACGCCACGGCCCTCTGGAGAGCTAAAACCGAATTTATCGATGATAATCGCTACGTTTGGCTCGCGGTCTACAGAGTAACAAGCACCTACTGCTTCACGGCGCATGCCAACTAATAAAGCCACCGGTAAACCGAAGATGATAGTGCCGAAGAAGTGGCCAAGTTCTTGTAATAATAATGCCCAACCAGCACTTGTTAGAATACCAAGATTTGGACCGATACCAAGTCCTACTTTTACCATCAAGATCATAACGGCAATACCGATATAATCAGCGGATTTTTCCATTTGTTCAATCGTAAGAATCTTGAACTTAGGAATCGAAATTAATAAACCTAGAATCAATGTGTACAATAATGGTAAAAGTACAACAGGACCTAGTTTCTTGATGCCCACATATTCAGCGGCTACGGTTAATACGAGCGCTAAAAAGTGGATTTTGAGATTACCCAAAAGCTGCATAATGACCTCCCATAAAACATATAATATAAATATTATTTCATTATAAATAATATTTATTTATATAGTCAACTGTAAATGTACATTTGTCTATTACTATTATATTTTTTCATATGTGACCATAGATACAGAAAAAGCACCAATACTATGATTGGTGCTATTTAACTTAAATTATAGAGTTCAAAAACTTTACGCTTTGTAATGGTTTACCTATTTCTTGCTCACAGTATGCAAATAGTAGTTTTTCTAGTTCCTTCCATATTGTTTTAGGAAGTTCTATAGGCATATCTTCTCCCCACTGGTAACCAAGAATTTGCGGTAATCCAGCTTTTACAGAAGGAGAAATACTAAGATTCGTCGTTTCTCGTACCTGCAACCAGAATGGATCGATACCATCTTGATGAGTAAAAGCATTAGCACTTGGCACAATACCGGCAAGAGATAATAGTTGCCACCCAAGCATGATCGTTCCCAATTGTACATTGCGGCGGCGAATTTGCTTGGAGTAATTAACAACGGTATCAAAGACCTTACGGTCTACATCATACATAGCAAATAGCTCTTGAATAAGCTCGCTCGCTACGGCAGCATAAGCGATGTTATCGAGATTTACGTCTAACGATTCCACCACATAGGAACCATCGATTTGCGTAACATTTACATATTCTCCATCAGGTACGACTGTAATATACATAGCGCTAAAAGGACGTAGATATGAACTGTTGCGCATGGTCATCATTCGCTTATGTGGTATTGATGCTCTAATAATCCCCAAACTAGGGGTAATAAACGTAAATACGGAGTATAACTTATACTTTTTTCGACTGATTACGATGGCCGGTGTATTGAAGCCACCATTAAGCTTCTTCATTTTCTTCTTCCGTTGATTCCTCTACTGGTATAGGTGTTACTTTAATGCGAGAAATACGATAGCCTTGCATTTGTGTAACTTCAAAGGTATAACCATGAGCATCCACCGTATCACCAACGATTGGTGTACGTTGTAACAATCCAAATACATAGCCCCCGATCGTATCAGAGTCGGAATTATCTATTTCAATATCCATAATCTCTGCTACTTCGTCTACGAGGACCTTCCCATCAAATTCGAAGGAACCATCTGCATAGGACATGGTAGCCGGTAAATGCGGCTCATGCTCGTCTTGAATATCCCCAACTAATTCTTCGATAATATCTTCTAAGCCTACGAGACCAACCATGCCACCATATTCATCTACTACAACAGCTAGATAAATACGGCGCGTTCTCATATATTGCAACAAGGTAGATAATTTCATTACTTCTGGCACAGTAAGGATATCTCGTTTAATATTGCGCAAATCTTTACGTGCTTGGTTAGGACGTTCCATTAAATCTTTAATGTGAACGAGACCGATGATATGATCCTTATCCTCTACGCAGAGTGGATAACGTGTATGTACTTTAGAGCGAATAACCTTCATCGCTTCATCGTAACCGTCCTCAACGAATACGCAGTCTACGTCTTGACGAGGCACCATAACCTCTTTCGCCATGCGATCAACGAAGTTAAAAACATTATCGATTAACTCAGACTCTACTTGGTCTAACTGGCCTTCCTCGTGACTTCGAGAAATCATCATTCGAATTTCTTCCTCAGAGTACACAAGGTCTAGCTCTGTTAAATATTTTGTTTTGTAAAAGCCTAAAATAACATTGGAGATCTTACTAGCAATCCAAATAAATGGATATACTAATTTACCTGCTGCTACTACGATACGGCTATAGGTGTTTACGTACTTTGTTGGGAACGATAAGCCCAAAGCTTTAGGTACGATTTCACCAAAGATTAAAACGATTAAGCTAATTAATAGCAATAATACGATATCTAGTACAAGATGCATCCACTTGCTATGTACATTAAGAACAGCAGCTAGCTGATCCACGATATTATCGAATACAAATGTACCAGTGCCAGCAAGGGCTAAGATAAAGAATAGAATCAAAAACTGTGTAGTATTCAAGAAATACTCAGGGTTTTGATATAGCTTTAATAAAAACTCTCTATCCTTTTCTAAGAGAATATCCATATCCTCTACATGTTCTTTACGAAGACGGGCAAAGGAGAACTTTGCGACCACAAAAAAGTTGATTAAAAAAATACATAAAAGACCAAACCCTATGGGTAACAGGCCATCTACACTATCCATTACTATTCCTTTCATCTAACTATGGAAATACCTTATTTCTATATTATATCAAATTATTTACGATACCCCAGTTCGGATAACATACCAGATTTATTGCGCCAATCCTTTTTAACTTTAACCCAAAGATCTAAGTATACCTTTGTAGCTAATAGCTTTTGAATATCTGCACGCGCCTCAGCACCTAGTTGTTTCAATAGAGCACCTTTTTTACCAATAATGATACCCTTTTGAGAGTCTCGTTCGCAATAAATGGTAGCCCGAATATAAGTCGTACCATCATCGCGTGTTTTCATTTCATCTACGTCTACAGCGATAGCATGAGGAATTTCATCACGAGTAGCTAACAAGATTTTTTCTCGAACGATGTCAGAAATAATAAGGCGTTCTGGTTGGTCAGTAATCATGTCCTCTGGGAAGTATTGTGGACCTTCAGGCAAGGTTTCTTCTAGTACCTTAAGAATCTCAGGTAAGTTTTCTTTATCTTTTGCAGAAATAGGAATGACCCCTGCAAAAGGATATGCATTTTGATAAGACACGATGGCTTCTAAAAGCTCTTCTTTTTTAAGAGTATCGATCTTATTAACTACCAAGAATACAGGAACCTTTACGCGTTGTAATTGTTCAATAATAAAGTTGTCCCCAGGACCGCGTTTTTCATTGCCTGCTACTACAAATAAAACGGCTTCTGTTTCTTTTAAGGACTCGATAGCAGCATCTACCATGAATTCACCAAGCTTATGTTTTGGTTTATGCACACCAGGTGTATCCATGAATACGATTTGTTTTCTTTCATCTGTATATACGCAGATGATACGGTTACGAGTTGTTTGAGCCTTATCGGATACGATAGCGATTTTATCACCAATAAGAGCATTAATTAAGGTAGATTTACCAACATTTGGTCGACCTACAACGGCTACAAAGCCAGATTTAAAATGTTCGTTGTTATTCATTATATGGTGCATCCTCCCGCACATAACCGAGATTGCCAAGGATAAATTCTTCCTCTGTACGCATCTCTTTTTTATCTTCGTCATTCATATGGTCATAGCCTAAAATATGTAAACAACTATGAGTCGTTAAGTACGCTAATTCACGTTCAAAACTATGTCCATATTCAATAGCCTGTTCACGAGTGCGTTCCAAGGAAATAATCATATCACCTAGTAAATGATGTTCCTCTTCACTACCTTCGTAATCGTCCCCTTCATTGAGTGCAAAGGACAATACATCTGTAGGTCTATCGATACCGCGATATGCTTTATTAAGCTCGTGAATCTTTGCATTATTACAGAGTAAAATACTCATTTCATCTTCTTCTAGGCCATATACGCGACTCACTTCGTCACAAACTTTACGGATAATGGCCTCTATATTAGAATCCTCTTGAATTCCTTCATCATAGCTAATATGTATGTACATACTTACCCTTTCGCTACATTCTCTGCAGATGCATCAGTTGTTGTTTTAGTATCACCTGCTAATTTACGCTCATGATACGCATCGTATGCTTTTACAATGCGGCCTACTAAATCATGACGCACCACGTCTTGATCGCTAAAGTAAACCATATTAATGCCCGATACATGACGCAATACCTTTTCAGCCTCACCAAGACCTGATACAACTCGTGGCGGCAAGTCAATTTGCGTTTTATCGCCATTTACGACCATTTTAGAGTTGTTACCTAAGCGAGTTAAAAACATTTTCATCTGTTCAGCTGTCGTATTTTGCGCCTCATCGAGAATGACAAAAGCATTTTCTAAGGTACGACCACGCATATACGCTAGTGGTGCTACCTCGATAGTACCGCGCTCCATAAAGCGTTGTACTTGCTCGATGCCAAACATTTCATGTAACGCATCATAAAGAGGTCTTAAATATGGATCTACCTTATCTTGTAATTCACCAGGTAAAAAACCTAAGCGTTCCCCAGCCTCTACAGCAGGACGAGTCAAAATAATTTTATCTACATTTCTGTTCTTCAAATAGAAAGCTGCCAATGCTACTGCTAAGAAGGTTTTACCAGTACCTGCAGGACCGATACCAAAGGTTATGGTATTTTTACGAATGCTATCTACATAGTACTTCTGACCTTCCGTTTTAGGCGTAATATTTTTACCCCGCATATTAACGGATAGCGTATCTTCGAACATATTATGTACCGCATCGGCTTTACCATTAGCTACGAGTTTTGCGGCAATGCGCACTTGAGACTCTGTAATAGTACTGCCCTCGCGGTAGAGGAATACTAATTCTTCAAGAGTACGATAGAGGGCATTAACTTGGTCCTCATCACCCTTAATGACTACCGTATCTCCCCGAGCCACTACATCAGCAGAGATGACCTCAAGCATCATATGTAAATAACGATTATGTTGACCTAGTATTGATTGTGCTAGGTCATATGTAGGAAATGTAAATACTTGTTCGCTCATACAACCTCCTAATCTATAAACTTACGAACTGCTTTACCATTTAGGTAATCGCAAAGATCACCTTGATGTGCATCTAGTTCGTCTAACTTATCATCAATTAAATCTTGTACACGCCACCACCCCATAGACCAATTTGTAAAGAGCGTATTATCTTCAGGTGCGCGCCCCACAAGACGCTGCAAAACAATATCAGGGTGTAAATGACGGACAAAGTTGACTACCCGGTCAGCATATTCTTCTGCGCTGATTAAGGTGAACTGACCTTCTTGGTACCACTTGGCCATCAATGTATTTTTAACAATATATAAGGCATGTAATTTAACTTGATCAACACCAAGAGCTGATAAGATACGGGCCCCTTCGATGGTATCTTTCATGGTATCCCATGGAAGATTAACAATCATATGTGTGGTAACGTTAAATCCGTATCGTTTGATACGCAGTACGGCATCAATAAACTGTGCTAAATCATGACCGCGATTAATTTTCTCTAACGTATCATAATTAACCGTTTGTAGGCCTAATTCAATATAAATATCTTTTTGAAAACGATCACGAATATCCGCCAAGATTTCTAGGTATTCATCGGCAATACAATCTGGTCTCGTTGCAATGGCGATACCTACAGCTTCGTCGATACAACCTTGCTCCATATAACTTTTAAAATCATCAAGACTCAAGTAAGTATTACTGAAGTTTTGATAATAAGGTATAAATTTTTTCGCCTTATATTTGGGACCTATGTGGGCAATATTTTCCTCTAATTGCATACGCACTGTCATCCACGCAGGACGATTTTCATAACCGGCACCAATTTCTCCGCAGAAGGTGCAGCCCCCTATGCCAGCCGAACCGTCCCGATTAGGACAAGTCAGGGGCAACGCAACAGGCAGTTTATAAACCTTTTCCCCATAGGTTTTTTTATAATATTTAGATACCATACGGTATCGTTTTGGTCTCGTTGTATCGGTCATAACACTCCTATTTAACTAACCAATCATCGCTTGTAATATTTAACAAGCCTCTATTTCAGGACGTATAAAGGGTTTTACCTCTTTATTAACATCGATAACTACTGTAAATGGTGTATTAGGTACATTTTCTATGCCTAATACATGTGCCGTGTCCTCAGACATTGGCATTTCCACATATTGTTGGCGAATCTTACGCCATTCTTTAAATGTATAGTTTGGAATATACTGAGATGCAATTTCTTCGTTGCGCCAGAATGCTTCTCCTTCTTGTAAAAGTTCTTTTGTCTGTTTCGGCAAACCAACGGCTTCGCTCCGAACCTTACCACGATAGCTAACAAGTGTATCATACTGTAGTAATTCAGCCGCAACAGTATCGCCCTTAGACAAGAAGAAATTATATAAGAACTCGATCTGGTCGATATCTTTTAAATTAACCTTGTGATGACTAGCGTCAAGCCAAGCCTGTGTCATTTCACAGAAATAAGAAAAGGCATCTTTTTTAGGTTCTACTTTAGAAGGATTATACTTTTTCATAGGTGGTACATGATTTGTTGCTGTATCTTCGCCAGTTATGGATGTATCAGTATGTTCCTTTATAAGCTTGCTACCAATATAGCCAAAGACAGTTCTAAAACGCTCACTATTATAGAAGCGTTCAAATACATCTTCAAAGTACTTTAGGAAGCGTATATCTTTATACGGTAATACATGAGTGGTTAATACCTCATATGGCGCTAAAGGATCACTAATATATTGGTATTCCTCCATGCGGCGCACACCAGATCCTTTTAATAGTTTCAAGAAACCTATTTGTAGCGCATGAGGTTGTAAGCTAAATAAATCGTTAAAGGATAATCCAAATCGCGCTTTATTTTCGTAAGGTAAGCCTACAATTAAATCCATATGAACATGTGTGCGTCCCGCCTCAATAATTGGACGAATTGCCTTTTGAATGTACGGCCAATCGTTATATCGATTGATGGCATCTAAAGTTTTCTTATGTGTACTTTGTACGCCCACTTCGATTTGAATACGCCCTGGAGGTGTTTCACAGAGAATATTTGTTTCCCATTCCGTCATGAGCTCAGGTTCCATTTCTAAATGGAAGTTAGTCTCTGTATCAGCATCTCGCATAAATTCCATCAATGGACGATGATGATGTGGTGCACAGTTAAAAGTTCGATCTACAAATTTAACTTGCTTTACATTGTGGTCCATAAACCATTGTAACTCTTTTAATGTTCTTTCTTGTGGAAAGAATCGAACTGTATTCTTGTTGCCAGATAAACAATACTGACAGGAGAATGGACATCCTCGAGAGGATTCATAGTAGATGATTTTATGTTCTAAATCGACCATATCCTCTTCCACATATGGGAATGGTATAGTACTGAGATCCTTAACCTCTACGGTCTCAGTAGAGCCCATGAGTTGGCCAGATATATGACGGCCACGAACGCCAGCAATTTCCTCTGTAAGGCCATCTTTTTCATTTTTTAAGGCCCTAATAAGTTGATAAAAGGCTTCTTCCCCTTCACCTTGTACAACATAATCTACAGCATGGCAACGATTTAGAATTTCATCGGCAGTAAAGGAAACCTCTGGACCGCCTAAGATAATTTTAATATCTGGTCGAACAGCTTTCACCATGTCCACCACATGTAAGGTCATTTCAATATTCCAGATATAGCAAGCAAAGCCCAATACATCTATATTGCGCTCTGTAATATCGCTAAGAATATGTAAAACAGGCATATTAATAGTATATTCTACTATATCGTATGCCTGTCCGTGAGCCTGCCCATAGGCTTTGAGATAACGCAAAGCCAGGGAGGAATGTATAAATTTTGAGTTTAATGTGGATAAAACTACGTTCATATGTCCCCTTTACATCATCGAATGGCTCAGCCACCGTCTAGTCATAATATATGTATTATACCATTAAAAGAGGCCAAAGATAAAGGAAACAATAGCACCCACTAAAATGACAACACCTACTACGGATAGGATAATGCCGCCAAAGAAAACTACTGCCGCCAAAATAACGGCTAAAACGATAATCAAAATGATGCGACTAAGCCAGCTTGTACTATTAAAGCTATACACCTTAACTTGCGGTCCATATTGATTATACTGTTCGTAACGCTGACGCTCTTCATCCATATAAGTTGGCGTTGAATCAACGTGTACAGAATCACCTACCTCTTCGATGGTTACACCATCAAAGTCACGGCGTTCATCATCAGATAGTACTCGTGTGTTAGGCTCTGCAGAACGAGCATTACTACCAAAGCTATCGCTACGTTCATTACTTCTATATGTATTTTGATTGTTATGTATATTCTGTTGATCAGACATAGTTAATTCCTCTATATGACCAAAATAATAATTAATTTTATACAACCTATTATATCATATTTTAACTAAAAAAATACAAATAAATATCCCCTATAGATATAAATTCATATATCTATAGGGGATGTATTGTATTGGTATTGTTTATAGCTAATGTATGCTAACGCACAGATTAGTCATTCAAGAATTTTTGAAGTAATTCATTAACCATACCAGGGTTAGCACGGCCTTTAGATTCCTTCATAACTTGACCAACTAAGAAGCCAATAGCCTTGCCATTACCACTCTTGAAGTCTTCTACTGGTTGTGGATTGTTAGCGATAACTTGCTTAACGATTTCTTCAATAGCGCCTGTATCTGTGATTTGAACAAGCCCTTCTTCTTTTACGATAGTATCTGCATCCTTGCCGGATTCCCACATGGATACAATAACTTTTTTCGCAATTTTACCGGAGATAGTGCCTTTATCGATAAGGGCAATCATACCAGCTAAGTTTTCAGGGCTTACTTTAGATTCAGCAAATGTTAAGCCATTTTCATTGATCATCTTGGACAAGTCACCAAGCATCCAGTTAGCAACAGTTTTAGGATCTGCACCAGCTTTTACAGTTGCATCTAAGAAGTCTGCAGTCTTACGAGCTACTGTAAGGATCGTTGCATCTTCACGAGGCAAGCCGTATTCAGATACAAAGCGTGCAATTTTAGCATCTTGTAATTCTGGTAATGCACGGCGTTCTTCTTCAATTTTTTCGTCTGTAATTACGATTGGTACCAAATCTGGTTCTGGGAAGTAGCGGTAATCATTTTCTGCGTCTTTTTTACGCATACCAAGAGTAATGCCTTGAGCATCATCCCATGTACGAGTTTCTTGGTCTACTTTACCACCAGCTTCGATTAATTTTGCTTGACGCAATGCTTCGTACTCGATAGCTTTTTGGATACCAGTTAAGGAGTTAACGTTTTTTGTTTCTGTACGTGTACCGAACTCTGTAGTACCACGAAGGCGTACGGATACGTTACAGTCACAACGCAAAGAACCTTCTTCCATACGACCGTCAGATACTTCTAAATATTGCAAAATAGAACGTAACTTTTCAACGTATGCTCTCGCCTCTGCACCGGAACGAATATCTGGTTCAGATACGATTTCAAGAAGAGGTACACCAGTACGGTTGTAGTCAACATTAGAAGATTTGGAATCGGAAATAGTGTTGCCACTATGAACGAGTTTACCTGCATCTTCTTCCATATGAATACGCGTAATACCAATGCGTTTAGTTTCACCATTTACTTCGATGTCTAAGTGACCATTCAAGCAAATTGGCAAATCGTATTGAGATGTTTGATAGTTTTTAGGTAAATCAGGATAGTAGTAGTTTTTACGGTCAAATTTGTTAAAGTTAAGAATTTCGCAGTTCAATGCTAAACCTACTTTAATAGCAAATTCTACTACTTGTTTATTTAACACAGGCATCGCACCAGGCAAGCCAAGGCAGACTGGGCATACATGTGTATTTTGATCGCCGCCGAATTCAGTGGTACAACCACAGAAGATTTTAGACTTCGTCTTAAGCTCTGTATGAACCTCTAAACCAACGACTGTTTCGTATTTACTACTCATAGAGAAACCTCCCCAGTTGGTGCTACTAATTGACAGTCTGGACGCGCTTGTTCAAATGTGAAAGCCGCACGTAACAATGTTTCTTCACCCATGGCAGGACCAAGCAATTGCATACCGATTGGCAAATTGCTACTGCTCATACCTGCTGGAATGCTGATACCTGGGATACCTGCAAGGTTAGCTGGTACTGTACAAATATCTTCTAAGTACATTGCTAATGGATCATTTGCTTTTTCACCAAATTTATACGACGTATTAGGTGCAGTTGGTGTTAAGATTAAATCCACTTTGGAGAAAGCTTCATCAAATTCATTTTTAATGAGGCGGCGTACTTTCAATGCTTTCAAGTAGTAAGCATCATAGTAACCAGCACTCAATACATAGGTACCTAACAAGATACGGCGTTGTACTTCAGGACCAAAACCTTCTGTACGAGTTTTAGTAGACATTTCTACTAAATTGTCAGCAGCAACGCGCATACCATAGCTTACACCGTCATAACGAGCCAAGTTAGAGCTTGCCTCTGCCAATGCGATGATGTAGTACGCAGATAATGCATATTTAGAGTTAGGCAAGGAAACCTCTACAATTTCAGCACCTAATTTTTTATATGTTTCGATAGCCTCTTCCATAGCTTTGCGAACTTCGCTATTGAGACCTTCACCGAAGAATTCTTTTGGCACGCCAATTTTAAGATTTTTTACATCATTTACAAGCGCTGTAGTGTAATCTACACGAGCACCTGGAATAGATGTAGAATCTTTCGCATCATAACCAGAGATTGCATTCAATACTAAAGCAGCATCAGTTACGTCCCGTGTAATAGGGCCAACTTGATCCAAAGAGGATGCAAAGGCGATAAGGCCATAACGAGATACATTACCGTAAGTTGGTTTCAAACCTACAACGCCACAGAAGGACGCTGGTTGACGGATGGAACCGCCTGTATCAGAGCCAAGAGCCCAAATAGCAGTACTACTTGCTACAGCAGCAGCACTACCGCCAGAGGAACCACCTGGTACACAATCAGTGTTCCAAGGGTTAGTTGTTTTTGCTAATGCAGAATTCTCTGTAGAGCCACCCATAGCAAATTCGTCCATGTTAAGTTTACCAAGGCTAATATAATGATTATCTTGTAAACGTTCGATAACAGTCGCATTATATGGAGGAACAAAGTTTTCTAACATTTTAGACGCGCATGTTGCAGGCTCGTCTTTAATGCAAATATTATCTTTGATGGCACCAGGAATACCTGCTAATGGAGAAATAGCTTCGCCTTTAGCAATTAATTCGTCTACAGTTTTAGCTGTAGCTAAAGCGCGGTCATGAGAATCGGATAAGTACGCATGTACAGTCGGTTCCACTTTCGCTTTATGTGCAATGATAGCATTCGTCAATTCAACGGCGCTGATTTCTTTATTCACTAGTTTCTTGTGTAATTCATGAATTGTTGCCACAGCGAAACCTCCTATTCTTGTACAACGCGAGGTACTTTAAAGTACCCATCCTCTGCTTCTGGAGCATTAGATAAAGCTAAATCATGATCGAGAGATGGTTTTGTTTCATCCTCTCTAAGTACATTATGTAATGGTACCGCATGGGCCATAGGCTCAACACCATCAAGCTCTAATGCATCTAATTCAGCAACATAAGACAAGATATCGGACAACTCTTTCTCTACATGTGCCATATGTTCTTCCTTAACTTCCAAGCGTGAAAGCAAGGCGATTTTTTTTATTTCCTCTTGGCTGATTTTCATCGGAACACATCCTTTCATAATTATTTATTATAAAGCAAATAATATATATTTTCAAAACATTATAAGAATGTATATCTATTGGATTTCTCCGAGATTGCGTAAAAGCTCTACAAACTCTTCTTCGTTCATGACGCGAATGCCCAATTCATTGGCTTTAGTAAGCTTACTACCGCTATCTTCACCGGCTACAACAAGTGTAGTTTTCTTTGACACAGAGCCTGTAACCTTTGCCCCATGAGCTTCAAGAATTTTACCGGCTTCACTGCGGCCCATAATCTCAAGCTTACCTGTGAGAACAACGATTTCCCCGTCCATTTGATTGCCTGCAGCTTCTACAACATCTACAGTCATCTTAAGGCCGGCTTGTGTTAACCCTTCAATAATAGCAACATGAGCGGGATCTTGACGATATTCTACGATACTATCTGCCATTGTGGGACCAATCTCTTCCACCGCAACAAGTTCTTCCTTAGTAATAGTCATGAACCGTTCCATAGATTTCACAACATTAGCAATTGTTGCAGCTGCTTTAGAACCAATTAGACGAATACCAAGACCATATAATACGCGGTCCAAACCACGGGATTTAGAATCTCCGATAGCTTTTACTAAGTTTTCTGCCGATTTCTTGCCCATTCGGTCCATCGTAACTAGTTGATCTATCGTTAAATGATATAAATCCACCACATTAGCAATCAACTTATTATTGATTAAGTTTTCTACAATGCTAGGGCCTAAACCGTCGATATTCATAGCATCTCGAGAGGCAAAGTGAATGATTTGCTCTTTCTCAATAGCAGGACAGTGTTTATTCGTGCAACGTACAGCCGCTTCTCCTTCGCGACGAACTGTAGGAGATTCGCATACTGGACATGTGTTAGGAATTGTGAAAGGCACTTCAGAACCAGTACGTTTTTCAGGAACTACGCGAATAACTTCTGGAATGATTTCTGCTGCCTTGTGAATGATGACATGGTCACCAATGCGGATGTCCTTTTCATTGATAAAGTCTTGATTGTGTAATGTTACACGACTCACATTGGTACCAGACACGAATACAGATTCAAGCTCACCAGTAGGAGTGAGAACGCCTGTACGACCTACATTAATCGTAATATCTCTTAGAATGGTTTCTACCTCTTCTGGAGGATATTTATAGGCAGTAGCCCACTTAGGATCTTTTGCAGTACTGCCAAGTGCCTCTTGATCATCAAAGCTATTTACTTTAATAACCATACCGTCAGTATCATATGGCAAGTCATGGCGTTTTTCATCCCAATAATTAATAGTTTCAATAACTTCATCAATAGTTTGACACACGCGATAGTGAGGATTTACAGAGAACTTAAAGTTTTCTAAGCTTTTAAGTAATTCCTCTTGACTATGAATACTAGCACCTTCCTCAGAGCCAATAGCATAGGCAAAGAAGGCTAGGTTACGACTTGCTGTAATGGCAGGATCTTGTTGGCGCAAGGAGCCTGCCGCAGCATTACGAGGATTCACAAAGGTTGGTAACCCCTCTTCATCACGTTCTTCATTTATGCGTTTAAATTCGCTATGAGGCATATACGCTTCACCGCGAACCTCGATAAACTCTGGTGCATTCTCTAGGTATAAAGGAATAGATTTAATAGTACGTACATTAGCGGTTACATCTTCCCCAACGCGACCGTCACCTCGCGTTACGGCACGTACAAACATGCCATTTTCATAGTGCAAATTGACAGCCAATCCATCAATTTTTAACTCTACTACATACGCAGATGGCTTATGTCCTAATTCCTTTTCTACGCGACTAGCAAATGCTCGAACTTCATCAGCATTGAATACATTGGAAAGACTCAACATAGGACGTCCATGAACAACCTTTTCAAAGGAGCCTTCCACCTTAATACCTACACGTTGTGTTGGAGAAGACGGCACAATATATTCTGGATGAGCTGTTTCTAAATCTACAAGCTCACGATATTTTTTATCATATTCAAAGTCACTCATCGTAGGAGCATCTTTTACATAGTATAAATACTGTGCATGAGTAAGCTCTTGTTGTAACTCTTTAATTCTATCTTTCGGATTCATATTACATCCCTTTTACTGTGCAGTAACACTCTATACGTTTCTTACAAGCAAGGTAGAGAGGTTAACTGCTATACACAAGTTTTATCCCTTTTTGACAGGTGCAAATTTAGCCATAACCACACGTACACCTTGGGTTGGGAATTCAATAGTCAGCTTCATGCCAGCCCCCTCACCAGCAACGTTGATAACCTTGCCATTGCCCCACTTACTATGAATGGCTGTATCGCCAATCTTCCAGTCAGCAATCACTTCATTGCGAACAATTGGCTTCGTAACTGGTCGACTTGTGACACTCATATGTTGCGGCACATGACGCTTAATATCATCAGGTACTTTACGCTTAGCACGCAAACCATCTACTAACTCTTCAGGAATTTCATCGATAAAGCGAGATGGTAAATAACTACTTGTACGACCAAATACGGTCCGCGTCGTAGCATTAGAAATATATAATTCCTTCTCTGCCCGTGTAATACCTACGTAAGCTAGACGACGCTCCTCTTCAACCTCCTCAGGGTTCATTAAGGTTCGACTATGAGGGAATAAGCCTTCCTCCAAGCCTCCTAAGAATACAATAGGGAATTCTAAACCTTTAGCAGCATGCAATGTCATCAATGTTACCTTAGACTCTTCTTGCTCGAAGGAATCAACATCATTAACAAGGGCCACTTGTTCTAAGAAATCCTCTACAGTACCAGATGGATTTGTATCTTGGAAGTCTTTAGCTACAGATAAAAGCTCACCGATATTCTCCGCGCGCGCTTGATCTTGTGGATCTGTACTTTCTTCCAACTGAGCTAAATAACCGGTTCTATCTAAAATGGACTCTAGAATATCTAGTACTGTTCTATCTTCCATTTCAGCTACAAGTGTGAAAATAAGAATGCCAAACTCTTCTAACTTTTCTTTTGTCTTCCCCTTAATAGAATCTACCAAGTGTAGCTGCGTTAAGGTCATAAATAAAGACGTTCCATTAGCGCGGGCATAGTCCTGTAGTTTGGCCACAGTAGTAGCACCGATACTTCGTTTAGGGACATTGATAATACGTAATAGACTCAAATCATCAAAAGGATTATATAACACGCGCAAGTACGCTAATACGTCCTTAATTTCTTTACGATCGTAGAACTTTGTGCCCCCTACCATTATGTATGGCAAAGCACGTTTAATAAGTGCCTCTTCAAGTACACGAGACTGAGCATTTGTACGATATAAAATGGCCATATCCCCATAAGGAACACCGTGAATATCGTGCTTTTTAGCTATTGTATCGCCGATGAAAGCCGCTTCTTCATGTTCAGATTGAGCTGTAAAATGCTGGATTTTAGCGCCTTCCGTCTTGTCTGTCCACAGATTTTTCTTAGGTCGTCCTTCGTTATTTTCGATTACTGCATTAGCTGCATCAAGGATAATTTTTGTAGAACGGTAGTTCTGTTCTAATTTAATAGATGTACAGTTCGGATAGTCCTTTTCAAAGTCCAAGATATTTTGAATATCTGCACCACGCCAAGCATAAATACTTTGGTCAGCATCACCTACTACGGCGATGTTCTTCCAATGTGAAGCCAATAATTTAGCCAATAAATATTGTGCATGATTCGTATCTTGATACTCGTCGATCATAACATAACGGAAACGTTTACTATATTTATCTAGGACAGCCTCATTAGATTGTAATAATTTTACGGCTACCAATAATAGATCATCAAAATCTAACGCATTATTCTTACGCAATTCACGTTCGTAATACTCGTAAACGTCGGCAACCTTTTGCTGGTAAAAGTCTCTCGCTTGTTTTCTAAAATCTGAAGCAAAGAGTAATTTATTCTTTGCATCTGAAATAGCTGCAATCATAGCACCAACGGGATAGTATTTATCGTCCAAATTTAATGCTTTCAAAGCAGCCTTAATAACAGCTTGCGAGTCAGATGTGTCATAAATGGTAAAGTTACTGTTATACCCCAAGAAATTATCTAACTCAAAACGTAAAAACTTAGCACAGAAACTATGGAACGTACTGAGCCAAATACAATTAGCTACATCCCCTACTAAACCTTCTACACGACTTTTCATCTCTTTAGCCGCTTTATTGGTAAAGGTAATGGCTAAAATTTCATAAGGATTCACACCTTGTGCCAACAAATGTGCAATACGAACTGTTAAAACCTTTGTTTTACCAGATCCGGCACCAGCTAAAATCAACAAAGGGCCTTCCGTATGTTGTACGGCTTGTTGTTGCTCTTTATTTAAACCTGTTAATAATGAATTCATCGGAACACCCCTAACGCCCTTACATAATGGTTATAAAAATAACTCAAATAGAACTTAATGAGCTAAAGCTATATATAAATAATAACATTTGTTATGGCTACATATATAACTAAAGTCATGTAAACTCTATACATAGAGAAGAAGAACGTTGCAAGCAACGTTCTTTTCCTTTGTATACTATTTCATAGCACCAAGGATTGGTGGTACGATTTGTTTTTTACGAGACATAGTGTTTGGTAAGAATACACCATTGTCTTTAACTTCTTTTTCAAATGCTTTTGTAACTACAGCTTCTACATCACCGCTGAATAACAATGTAGTACTTTCATCAAGAATATTTGTAATCATGATGTAAGATGCATCGTAGTTATTAGCACTGCGAAGAGCTTCTAAAGCTTGTACTAATTCACCTTGTTTAGCCAATACGTCTGTTGTATCCATAACGGAAATTTGACCGATAGAAATCGTTTTACCAGCTTCGGAGAATTCTTTCATATCTGTACGAACGATATCATCATTAGTCAAATCAGAAATATCTGCACCAGCTTTTAACATATCAAGGCCATAGGACTCGATATCTACACCGGCGATTTCAGCCAATTTGTGAGCCATTTCTTTATCTGTTTCTGTGCATGTAGGAGAACGGAATAATACAGTATCAGAAATGATAGCGGATAACATCAAGCCTGCAATAGCTTTAGGAATTTCTTGATTATTTTCCATATACAATTTAGTGATAATTGTATTGGAGCAACCTACTGGTTCTAAGCGCATGAATACAGGACCATCAGTTTCAAAATCACCAATGCGATGATGATCAACTACGCCGCACATATTCATAGATTTATAACCATCGATGATTTGCTTAGATTCATTGTGGTCAGTTAGGTATAAGTTGCCACCTTCTGGCGCAAACTCTTCCCAGTTCTTAACGATTTGTGGATGTTCAAAACCAAAATGGTTCAAAATGTATGTTGTTTCTTTGTTTGCTTCACCGGCACATACTGGAGTTGCTGGTGTACCCATTTGTGTTAATAAATTTGCAAAGGAAATAGCAGAACAAATAGAATCTGTATCAGGGCTTTTATGACCTGCTACATATGTTTTTACGTCACTCATAATATACCTCTTTTATTTTTAGTTTCACATTTTATATTGACCTAGGTCAATCCGATTTTTAACTCTATTATTATACCATAAAATATACAAAAAAACACGCCACTACTAAGTAATGACGTGTTTTTTATCTGCCTATATTAATAGCTAATATAGAGAATTATTCATGGTCTTTTTTACGATTTGTTAACAAACCAGGACCAAATGTTTCAACGATGATAAACAACATTGGAATGATAAAGATACCAAATAATGTTGCTGTTGTCATCCCTGCTACTACTGTAATACCCATAGATGTACGAGCGCCAGAGCCAGCACCACTAGAGATAGCTAATGGGAATACACCAAGAATAAAAGCAAAGGATGTCATCAAGATTGGACGCAAACGAATTTTTGCAGCCTCGATCGCAGCATCAACTACGTTCATACCGCGCTCATCAACACGAATCTTCGCATATTCGATGATCAAAATTGCATTTTTTGCTGCTAAACCAACCAATGTCAAAAGACCGATTTGCATATAAATATCGTTAGCTAAGGCATATCTACCAGTAAAGTTCAACAAGAATGGTACTAAAGCGGCACCAATCATACCAGATGGTACGGAGAACAATACGGCAAATGGAACCTTCCAAGATTCATACAAGGCCGCCAAGATCAAGAATACAAATACTAGACCTAAACCTAAAATCATCATAGTTTGAGAACCAGCTTTTAACTCTTCACGAGATTGACCAGCCCAGTCATAAGTATATCCAGCAGGTAATGTTTTAGCTGCCGCCTCTTTCAATGCAGCAATAGCATCACCAGAGGAGTAGCCTCTCGCTTGAGAACCACCGATTTGTACGGCCATCGCATTATCAAAACGTGTAATACTAGATGGCATACCAGTTTGTTCCTTCGTAATGTAGTTAGAAACAGGTACCATTTGACCTTTACTATTACGAACAGCAAGCATATTAAGGCGATCTGCATTTTGACGATACGCATCTTCTGCTTGAACTACTACTTTATAGTTTTTACCGTACATAGTAAAGTCATTGACTTGAATACTACCGTAGAAACCTTGTAATGTAGTAAAGATATCAGCTAATGCCACACCATCTTGAGCCGCTTTTTCACGGTTTACATCAAATTGTAGGGATGGTGTAGATGTATCAAAGGTAGTGTAAATAGATTGAATTGCTGGACTCTTACGAGCTTCTGCTAAGAATTCATTAGCACGCTCAGACATAACTTGTGGGCTGTCACCAGCTTTGTTGATGATGTACATGCTAAAGCCACCAGTATTACCAAGACCTGGGATAGATGGTGGATTCAAAGCAATTACTGTAGCTTCTGGTACGCCTTGAGCGGCAAAGCCAAATGTTTGGCCAACCATAGCATTAATAGATGTAGCTTGTGTAGTACGATACTTCCAATCAGACATGGTTGCAAAGATTACACCCGCACTAGACTTTTGACCGCCACCTAAAAGGTCAAAACCAGCTACTGTAAATACTTCTTGGAACAATTGTTCTTCCTTAGGTTTTTCTGGATCATTTTTGCCTTCTAAGAAAGATGCAATTTTTTCAAGTGTTGCCATAGTACGCTCAGATGTAGCACCTGGCGGTTCATTAACGGCAATCATAAAATAACCGCTATCCTCTGCTGGTACGAAAGACGTAGGTAAGAAGTGGAATACTAAGCCTGTACCACCCGCAAAGATCAACAATGCAATAACGGTTAAGCTCAAACGATGACTTAAACGGGCTAATTGGATACCATACCAATTGCTGAAACGTTCAAGACCTTCATTAAACTTGTTTAATTGACGATGCAACCAATCTTCATGCTCCTTAGGAGTATGAGGTTTTAACATAGTAGCACACAAGGCCGGTGTTAAAACGAGGGCTATAATGGCAGAAATAACAACGGAAACCGCAATGGTCAAGGCAAACTGTTTATAAAGAATACCTGTCATGCCACCCATGAAGGCAACTGGAATAAATACGGCGGACAACACAAAGGCGATACCGATTACAGGACCTTGTACATTTTCCATCGCTTTAATAGCTGCCTCTTTTGGAGGTAAGCCATTATACTTCAATTCATATTCAACAGCCTCAACTACTACGATGGCATCGTCTACTACGAGACCGATGGCCAATACCATGGCAAAGAGTGTTAATGTATTAATAGAAAAATCTAACAATATGAATGCACCAAATGTACCGAGCAAAGATACTGGTACGGCAATCATAGGAATGATTGTGGAGCGCCAAGATTGTAAGAATACATATACTACTACTAAAACCAATAGTAATGCTTCTACAAAAGTATGTTCAACCTCTTTAATAGATGCACTTACGAATTTAGTATTATCTACAACTACGTTGTATTGCATATCTGGAGGGAAGGATTTAGATTGCTCATCTAATACCTTCTTAACATTCGCAATTGTTTCTAATGCGTTCGCATCATTTTGTAAGGAAATAGCAAAGCCTGCTACCTCTTTATGAGCAGATTTCGCAATAAAATTATAATCCTTAGCCCCAATTTGAATGCGAGATACATCTTTTAAATGCAGAACCGTACCATTGGAGTTTTTAATCGCAATGTTACCAAATTGTTCAGGCGTTACAAGACGTCCATCAATTTTGATAGGATATTGGAACGCTTGTTGACCGTTTGTAGGATTTTGACCAACTGTACCTGCTGCAGCTTGTAAGTTTTGGCCCTTAATAGCTGCTGTTACTTCAGAAATAGTAACACCAAGCTTTTGCATTTTCGCAGGATCTAGCCAGATACGCATGGAATAGTCGGAACCGAACTCCTGCACAGAACCTACACCCTTAATGGATTTAATGGCATCCATCATATAGTTGGAACCATAATTCTTCAAGAATGTAGAATCATATGTACCATTAGGAGAGCTCAAGGAAAATATCATAGCCATATCGCCAGACGATTTAGTAGTAGTAACACCTACTGCTTGTACCTCTGCAGGCAATTGTGAAAGTGCTGCTTGAACACGGTTTTGTGTATTAACCGTATCCATATCAGCATCTGTACCTTGATTGAACTGAACAGTCAAGGAATAACTACCAGAACTGGAGCTATTAGACGTCATATAGTCCATATCTTGTACGCCTACAATCTGTGTTTCAATAACACTAGCCACTGTATCATTAACAACTTGTGCTGTTGCACCAGTATAGGCCGTGTTAACACGCACTGTAGGAGGAGAAATTTGTGGATATCGAGCTACCGGAAGGTTCATCATAGAAATGAGACCCACCAAGGTAATAACAATGGCTATTACAATGGCAAAGATAGGTCGATTAATAAAGAATTTCGACACGATCTAGCCCCCTTCTATTTTGTAGCTTTTAACTGATCTTTTGTAAGCTCTTTAGCATTTACTTTCATACCATTCTTAACCTTAGTTAAGCCATCAACAATGATTACATCACCAGGAGCAAGACCAGCTTTAATGATAACTTCATTACCTTTTGTAGCGCCAACTTCAACTGTTTTTTGTTCAACTACACCAGCAGCATTCACAACATAGATAAAGTTTTTATCCATAATTTGAAGAATCGCACGACTTGGTACGAGAATAGCTTTTTTAAGCTTTTCACCTGGAGAAATAACTGTTGCATACATATTTGGCAACAATAAATGATTAGGATTTGGGAAAGAAGCTTTCAAAACAAGTTTACCTGTAGATGGGTCTAAGCTCTTCGCCGCTTGTACAATAGAGCCTAACTCATTATACGTATCTCCATCAGCAAGTTGTAATTGAATATTTGGACCATTGGAATCATCCCCATTTGGATTTTTCATGAAGTCAAGATATTCTTGCTCAGTCATGCTAAACTCAACAAAGATTGGATCAATAGAATCAATAGTCACTAATGTAGTGGAACCAGCTTGAACAAATGTCCCCATATCTACATCATCCATGCGCAATGTACCAGAGTATGGTGCATATACCATAGTATCACCATAGTTATCTTGAGCAATCTTAAGAGATGCTTGATATGCTTCATAAGCTGCTTTAGCTTGTTCATAAGTACTGCGTTGTGTGTCTACACGTTGTTGTGCAATAGCATCTTGTTGAGCTAATGTTTCATAACGTTGCAAATCAAGTTCAGCATTTTTCATATTTGCATTGGCTTGAGCTGCTTGTGCCTCTGCATTGGCAACACTAGCTTCGTATTGACGAGAATCAATACGATATAGTGGCTGACCTGCTACTACTTGTTCCCCGCCTTTAACAAACTTCTCAACAATGTAACCAGATACACGAGCATGTACCGCCACAGAATTCTCTGCTACTACTGTGCCTGCAAATGTTTGATCTACTTGAGTATCACTTGCTGTGATTTTATATGTATTGACATTAACCTCACCGGCTTGCTGTTGGTTGTTACCGCAACCGGCCACCATGACAGCAGACACTACAAGAGCCGCCAACATGCGGGAATAACGATACTTCATTACCTGTACTCCTTTACACGAAACTAATCATTTATGTTACATAATTTCATAAATATCTCTATATATTTTACAGGATTCTATAGACAAAGTCAATTTTTAAGCACCCTTTCCACCTTTGTAAAACACAGATAAAATCTAATCAAATCACTATTCATTGTATACAACAAAAAAGATAAAAAACCATTGACTTTTATATTTTTTTGTGAACACTTTTTCATGATTTATGGAGAGCAATTTTCATATTTTATTGTGTAGTGTTCTATGGGGAAATCGTGGGGAAAAAAGGGGAAATTTTAATGAAATAAATACGATATTTAACGATTGTATAGGAACAAATAAAAAAACTAGAAGATTAGGTAACTACTGCATTCGAACAGTATTTACGTATCTTCTAGCTTTAGCTTGAATATTGGTGGAGATGAGGGGAGTCGAACCCCTGTCCAGAAGTGTTGCCATATAGACTTCTCCGAGCACAGTCTATGATTTAGATCTTAGGTTGCTATCGCTCACAGACAAGCTACACAACCCCAGTTCATATTGTCTCGCCTAATTCATATGAACAACTGAATTAAGCCAGCCTACGGTTTGACGTCCATTCACACTTGGTAGGCACAAGTATGAGGGACGTAGCTTATGCAGCTAATGCAAAATTTTCTTCTGCGTTTAAATGTTTTCCCACCGTTTAACGGCCTCATGGAACGCCGACTCGCTATCTATACCACACGCACCCCTGTCGAAACCTTTACATCCCCGTGCGTTGGTCTAATAATTATAAGCCTATTTAGTATTACTGTCAATTATAATAAGCCTTACCACCCCTTGTATATCTTTGCTTTTTGCAGCAATTTATGACAATTCTTTTATAGCTTTATACAACATATCACACACATAGTCAATTTGAGCTTTACTGTGTGCTGCTGTAACAGTCAAGCGAATCCGACTTTCACCAACAGGGACTGTAGGCGGACGAATGGCTGTGCCAATGATTCCAGCCTCATATAGATAATTAGATACAGCTAAGGCATCTTCATTCTTGCCAATAAGAATTGGAAAAATTGGCGTATCATCTGTAGCATCTATGCCCAGAGAATTTAATCGGTCTGACATATAGCCTACATTGTGTTGCAAATGTTCCAAAACAGATGTATCAGAATCAATAATTTGTAGTGCAACGAGAGCAGCCCCAATATCTGCTGGAGACAATGCGGTAGAGAATATAAAACTACGGCTCGTATTAACAAGATAATCAACAATTGTACTATTAGCAGCCACATAGCCCCCTACTGATCCAAGGGATTTGCTCAATGTGCCAAGTTGTATATCTATCTCTTTTTCAAGACCGAAATAGGCAGCTGTACCATGGCCATTGCCGATAGTCCCTGTAGCATGTGCATCATCCACCATGAGCAATGCATTATATTCACGACTCAGTTCATATAGCTTATCTAATGGTGCAATATCACCATCCATGCTAAAGACACCATCAGTAATGATGAGTTTTCGTGCACTACGATCTGCTTGTTTTAGTAGATACTTTAATTTCTCTACATCGCAATGACCATACGCCTTTATGGATGCATTACTTAAACGACAGCCATCAATGATACTAGCATGATTTAAAGCATCGCTAAAGATAATAGTGTTCTTATCTGCAATAGCCGAAATTGTTCCTACATTAGCCATATAACCTGTATTAAATACTAATGCTTTTTCTGTATTCTTAAATGTTGCCAATGCATTTTCAAGCTCTGTAAATAATGGAAATGTTCCAGACACAAGTCGAGACCCACCTGAACCAGTACCATATTGTTGTGCCCCTTTTACAGCCCCTTCTATGACACGAGGATCAAAGGTAAGGCCTAAATAATTATTAGAAGCCATCATCAAGTATTCTTTATCATCTCGCTTCACGCGCACTGCATCTATAGGGCAGTATTCTTTTAAGGTCCGCAAATTATGATTGTCAATTTTATGATTTAGTTGTTCTTTAAAAAACTTATACATTATGTCTCCGTTGAACAAGTACTGGAGTCTTCTCCAAGTACTCAATTATACTGTCTCTATCTATGTCTGACCGCACAAAAAATACACGGCCTCCTATAGCCGAGCCCAATTCTTTCATGTTAGGAATGCGATGGTATATTCCGTTACATGCAACATATCCTACCGTATAATCTGGATCATCAGACCAACATAATTCACCTACGATCCCCTTACCGGATTGCACCTTAGATGCTAATACTAAAGCCTCACGCATATGATCATTGTCCCCTAATGCTTCAGAATCAAAGGAGTCCATATGACTAACGCGAACACCTCGATTACCTACATCAATTCGTTTCCCAGTTGTAGCATCTACTAACATAGCACCACGTATAGAAGAATCTAATTCTTTTAAGAGAGTAATAGCATTTTGAATAGCTACCTCCGTAATCTCAGGACCTTGTAAAAACTCGATAGCTAATTGATGAGCCTCTGCAATCGTTTTGGCCCTATGTTCTTCTACTTCTAAACAATCGATATATATTATCTCATTAGATGGGATTAGATCTACTATAATATTTATAAAATCAGCTGTTCCTTTACTGTGATGCAAGGCGCGGTCAGCTAAGGATTGAGCTATAACCCCTACTTCTTCTAATTTCACAATACGCTCTGCCCCAGAAATATGGTGGCCCCCTTTTTCATGGGGACCACCTTGAGCTGCACGCATGCGTACACTATATAGTTCACTCATTATGACACCTTGCCTTTAAGAAGATCATTTTGTGGTACTTGGCTGTGAATTTTACGGAATACTTTCACAAATACAGGTGCCATAATAACAGTAAAAATCATACCTGGAACGGCTAAGGCAATCATTGGTAAAGCAGCCTTGCCAATATATAAGGACAAAGACAAACGTGCCAAAGCAGATGCAATTGGACCGGAAATCATAATGCCAATCATATGGTTTTGGCACATCCATAGGATAAGACCTACAATGAGGCGGAATTGCATGGCAATCATAACATTTAAAATAGATTGAGTACCTAAAGCTAAACCAATCAAACTAGATAAACAACCACTGATAATATATTTTTTGAAACCAAACACGGCACATATAGCTACCGCTAATGGCGCAGATAATTGAAACTCTATGCCAGGAATAATATTAGGTATTTTGATAGCTCCTAGTACTGTAATCATCGCTGTTAAGATGGCAATTTCTGTAATGTACCGAATGTTCTGATTCATAGTTTTCTCCTCTACTTAGATAATGTTAACTACAAACACCTCTTCTTGTTTACATTATAAATTCTACATGTATTTTTATCAACTTAAAATTGTGATTAAGTTAACAAATAAACAACAATACACATCTAAACATGTAGCACCTTAAAAGTACAAAGTATGTTCCAACAAAAAAAGAATCGAGTACTAATGACTCGATTCCTTTTAGTTTAATATTTTTGCTGCTCTTTAATTCGTTTAGCAATGTCACGCTTAGCATCGCGTTCTGCCATATCTTGACGTTTATCGTATAACTTCTTACCAGTTACAAGGCCTACTGTAACCTTCACATAGCCATGGCTAAAATGGAAGTTAAGTGGCACTAAGGAGAACCCCTTTTCCTTAACTTGAGCGTGTAATTTATTGATTTCAGATTTATGCATCAACAACTTACGTGTACGCTCTGGCTCATGGTTAAAACGGTTGCCTTGTTCATAAGGACTAATATGAACGCCATACAACAAAATTTCCCCTTTATCTATACGACAAAAACTATCTTTTAGATTAAGCTTGCCTTGACGGATAGATTTAATTTCAGTACCTGTTAAAGCAATACCTGCTTCATAGGTTTCATGAATATGAAAATCATGACGCGCTTTACGATTGTCAGCAATAAGGGATGGACTTGATTTCTTTGCCATATTTACCTCTATCGTTTACGTTTACTTTTAGATTTCTTGGATTGACTACGTTTTGTGGATTTATTCGACTTCTTACGGCTTGACTTACCTTTTCCAGATTTTTTACTGAAAGCATCATATCTAGAACGACTTGATTTTGAATCATCTCTTCTAGAAGACTTTCTGCCTTTCTTACTAGAAGATTTACGATCTTTAGGACTACCAAATCCATCTCGACTAGATGCATAATCAGAACCATTGCGCAATTGCTCTTGAATAGCAATCAAGTTATCTACTTCACCTAGAACAAAATCAATTTGTTTCTTTTCTACATCGGCTTTTACAAGGGTAACAGTAACCTTATCACCTAGGTGATATGTTTTACCAGTACGTTTGCCAACGAGAACAAAATGTTCTTCGTCAAAGAAATAGTAATCATCGTTCATCATGCTAATATGAACGAGACCATCAATACCGTTTGCTAACTCAACAAACATACCAAAGGATGTAATACTTGCAATACGACCTTCAAAGACTTCACCAACGAATGGCACCATATATTGTGTCTTTTTAAGATCTGTCGTTTCTCGTTCAGCCTCAGTAGCCACTTGCTCTTGAATGGAAGAGTGTTCCACCGCATCAGCTAAAAAGGCTTCCTCTACATCACGCTTGGAGTACCCATTTTTCCAATGCATATCTGCTTTTAACAGACGATGAACCATCAAATCCGGGTAACGTCGTATTGGAGATGTAAAATGCGTATAACATGAAGATGCCAAACCAAAGTGACCTGCATTTTCTATGCTGTATTTTGCTTGTTGCATAGATCGTAAGGTCATAATTTGAGCTACTTGCTCAATATCCTGTCCCTTCACTGCATCTAAGATTTTTTGGAAATCTCGCGGTGTTACGCCATCTGCACTAAGAACGAGATTTTGACCTAAGTAATTTAATACCTTTTGGAATAAATCTAACTTTTCTTCACTTGGACTTTCATGAATACGATATACGGAAGTACGATTTGTATTCTTCAAGTGAGTCGCAACCGTTTCATTGGCGATAAGCATACATTCTTCGATAAGACGCTCTGCCATTGTGCGATCCCGTTTAACGATACGCAACGGCGTACCATCCTGGTCAAGTAAAACCTTATATTCAGGAAAATCAAAGTCTAAAGCACCTCTACGACGTCGCATACGATTTAAAACCTTCGAAATCTCTGCCAAATCCCGTAGCATAGGCATAAAGTCTTGTAAATCATCGGGAATGATATTTTCTTCCAGTGCTTTATATACTTCTTTATAGCTACAACGTCGTCCAACATGGATAATAGATGGTCTAATACGATAATTAACTACCGTACCAGCATCATCAATTTCCATCATACAGGTCATCGCATAGCGATCTTCATGGGCATTTAAGCTACAAATACCATTTGATAATACCTCAGGTAACATCGGTACTACACGGTCTACTAAATAAACAGATGTTCCTCGCTTATAGGCCTCATTATCGATAGCTTGGCCAGACGTTACATAATGGCTTACGTCTGCAATATGTACGCCTAATTCATAATTACCATTTGGTAATTTACGACCACTCACAGCATCATCGAGATCTTTTGCATCCTCACCATCGATAGTAACCATTTGTAAATCTCGAAGGTCCCAACGTTTTGGGTCTTCATGGATAATAGTATCGATTTTCTTACTAGCCTTAATAACCTCATCAGGGAAAGCAAAAGGAATCTTATGATTCGCCATAATGCAGTTAATATCAAGGCCTACATCGCCTTTATAGCCTAGAATTTCTGTTATAACACCTTCTGGCTTTTTATCGCCTTCAGGCCATTTTGTGATGTTAACTAATACTTTAGCGCCACTACGAGCATCTAAGGTATTTTTTAACTCTACAAAGATATCTGTACCGATACGTTCATCATCAGGTATAACAAAGCCAAAGTGTTGTTGTCTATCATAGGTGCCAACTACAGTTTCATTAGCACGCTCAATAACATCAACAATAATGCCTTCTCGTTTATGTTTTGTATAGTCAGATGGCACTACGCGAACACGCACCTTGTCATTATGCATGGCAGTGCCTTTATTTTGTTCAGCCACATAAATATCTTCATCATCGAGCATGATAACAAAGCCGTAAGATTTACGATATCCTTTGTAAATGCCTTCATATTCTTCATGCTGTTGCTCTTCATATTGATATACATCAGGTCGCGTACAAGTTAATACGCCTTCCCGAGCAAGCATTTTAGCAGAACGAATAAACATTTCTAGGTCCTTACCACCTCGAATATGGTTATCCATTGCTGCATCTTCAATATGATATGCATGTGGTTGGATAGATTTATAAAAGTCCAATACTTTTTTCTTCAAATTTTCACCCCCTTAGGATATAAAAAGAAAAAGCCTGCAATGCAGGCTTTCATCATTAGAATTGATTAATCATTGCCCCTAATACTAAGCTCAACACAGCAAAGATAATCCCTAAAATAATTGTACATCTAGATAAGAAACCGTCTACACCACGGGCCTTGCCACCAAAAGAGGAGTCTGCCGCACCAGAAACAGCACCACCCATGCCAGAGCTTTTGCTATTTTGTGCCACAACTACAACGATTAATAAAATAGATACGATTACTTCTAGGATCATTAAAAAATTTGTCACGACTGTCATCCTTCCTGTGAGGCTCTAGGCGAACCCAATACACGATGTTCTAAATACTTCTCTAATTTACGTTTAACCCTTTGCAGTGCATTGTCAATAGATTTAACACTGCGATCTGTGACCTCAGCCATTTCTTGATAAGAACGTCCGTCTAGATATCCTTCCAAGACCTCCCACTCGAGATCACTTAAAATATGACCGATATTGCGCTCAATATCATCCAATTCCTCTTGGCTGATAATGAGATCCTCAGGGTTTGTAACCTTTGCGGATGATAGCATTTCGATCAATGTACGCTCTGATTCCTCTGTATATACCGGTTTATTAAGAGATATATAGGAATTTAAAGGCGCATGTTTTTGTCTTGTAGCCGATTTAATGGCCGTTATGATTTGTCTAGTTATACACAATTCTGCAAAGGCTCTGAAAGACGCTAATTTATCATGTTTAAAATCGCGCGTCGCCTTGTAGAGTCCAATCATACCTTCTTGGATAATGTCCTCTCGATCCGCACCTACTAAAAAATAGGAACGGGCCTTAGCTCGAACAAAGTTCTTATATTTATTTACAATATAATCGATTGCAAACACATTTTGCTCTTCTTGAGCTATGACCACAACTTGCTCATCGGTCATTTCCTTGAAATTGTAATCGGACTTGCGTGTATGAATTAGTTCCATAAGCTCCTCCTTACAATTGAGCGTGAAAAACCAATATATTTATTATACTGGAAGTGTATTTGATTTTCAACTATCAATGGCCACGTCGCAATTTCTCTAGCTTTTCAGCCACTTCAGGAGATAATAAGCCCCCTACTTCATTACGTCGTAAGCTAATTTGATCTCGTCTATGTTCATGAGCATATTGCTGTCGTTCCTCTTCCTTAGCAAGACGAATCATATTCTGTAGTTCTCGTGCAGGGATTCGCAACCCGCCAGACCCAAGAATTTGATTCTGTTCTGCCCCATCAGAAGTCACAACATATACATTGGTATATTTGCCTTTACGCAAAAATACCTCTCGTTCTATAAAGGAGTCTGCCGTTTCTCCATCATCAGTATAGACTTCTATGAAACCATCAGTAATAACTTCAACGGAACCACCAGATTTCGTATATTTACCGTCAAATACAAGGATTACTTCATATCCCTTAAATTTTCCGTAATTTAATAGCTTATCTCTCAGTTCCATTCGAGCATGCTCTAATGATTCATGTGCTAATTTCTTTAGATGAGTCCAGGCGAAGATCACATTATAGCCATCTACAATTAAGATATCTTTTAACATAGTTATTTCGCTTGGCGTTGACGTACCGCCTCATACATGAGAACAGCAGCTGCAACAGATGCATTTAAGGAGTTTAAATTCCCATACATAGGGATCGTTACAAGGAAGTCACAAGCCTCTTTTACAACGCGACTAATCCCCTTTCCTTCGTTACCAATGACGATAACCGTAGGAATCGTCATATCCGCCTCATACAAGGTACGATCACCTTCCATATGGGCCCCCATAACCCAAAAACCTTGTTTTTGTAGTTGCTTAATAGTTTGAGCCACGTTGCCGACTTGTACTAGGGGAATTTGTTCAATAGCCCCAGCAGAAGTTTTAGCAACTGTCGCATTAATAGGCGCATTATGACGCTTAGGAATGAGTACAGCCGTAGCCCCTACACATTCTGCAGTACGAATGATAGCCCCCATATTATGAGGATCCTCTACACCATCTGTTAAGATGAGCAACGGTACTTCATGTGTAGTTTCTTGTAATACTTCGCCCAATTCCTTAAATTGTACCGCCGATACTAGGGCAATAACCCCCTGATGTGGCACATCTAAGTCGTACTTATTCATCTGTTTAATAGGTGTTGGTCTAACTTCAATACCTTGGGATTTAGCAAGACCAACAATATCAGCTAAACCAGTTTTCACCTTATCTTCGCTGACCATAATACGTTGAATTGAACGACCACTTTTAAGGGCTTCTTTAACCGCATTGCGGCCTACAATATAATTGTCCATACTACATACCTCGAAGAGTTATAGAAAAGGCTTGCCCCATAATATGTTGTAAGCGCTCATCTTGACGCGTTTCATAAAGAAAACCTAGTACAGCTTCAAAGGCCGTACTACTGCGATATTCTTGAACAGAACTGCTCTTTGGTACATTGACATTACTATTTCTAGCTCGTCTAGCAATAGCTTGTTCTTGTTCTGTGAAAGTATCTTCTATCTCAAACAACACTTTCGCTTGTGACTTAGCACAAATAAATTCAGTAACAATAGTGTGTAACACTTGTACCTTCGTAATATTCATTTGTACTACTCGCTCACGTACATACATGGAGTACACTGCATCACCAATATAGGCAAGCATGACTGCGTCAGCACTAAGGCACTCCTCAATAGTTCTATTACGCAAACGAAGCGGCTCTTGTTTAAGAGCCGTCAGTTTTTTTATCGCTTCATTCTTTAAGAATTGAAATTGTTTAAACTTCACGTTTTTTCCACCGTGCACCTTGAGGGGAATCCTCAATAGTAATACCGATTTCAGCCAAGCGATCGCGGATGCAATCAGCTAATGCCCATTGTTTTTGTTCACGGCACGCTTGACGTACAGACAAGATAACTTGCATTAATTCTTCGTATTCAGCAGCGTTAGCACCAGTGTTGCCTTCCCATGCTTTTTCAAGAACGCCAATCACATCTGTCATGAATTTGAAGATGCGTTTAACTTCGGCAATCGCTTCTTGGCAAACAACGCCTTCTCTGCTTGTTACAGCTTGGTAATAGATATTGATTTCCTTTGCGAGACCAAACATGCTAGATGTTGCTAAAGCAGTGTTAAAGTCGTCGCTCATAGCAGCCTCAAATTCTTCTTCGTATTCTTTTGCTTTTTCTAATAAACGCTGAGCTTCATCACATGAACCTGGTTCACATTTTTCAAGGTAAAGAAGGTTTTCAATAGCTGTACTTAAACGTTCTAAAGATTTATTTGCTTCTTCTAAGCGCTCATCAGAGAAGTCCAATGGGCTGCGATAATGCGTACTCAACAAGAAGTAACGCAAAGCGTCAGGGCTATATTGTTCTAAAATATCTTTTACCAAGAAGAAGTTATTCAAAGATTTAGACATTTTTTCAGAGTTGATAGTAATAAAGCCATTGTGCAACCAGTAACGAACTGCTGGATGTTGGCCAGAACAACCTTCGGATTGAGCGATTTCATTTTCATGGTGTGGGAAGATCAAATCACTACCACCACCATGGAAATCAAATTCTGTACCTAAGTATTTTTGGCTCATAGCAGAACATTCGATATGCCAACCTGGGCGACCATTGCCCCATGGGCTTTCCCAATATGGCTCACCTGGTTTTGCCGCTTTCCACAATGCAAAGTCCATAGGATTTTTCTTGCGACCGTCTACTTCAATTCGAGCGCCTGCTTCCATATCGTCTAATGTACGACCAGACAATTCGCCATAATGTTCAAATTTATCAACACTATAGTACACATCGCCATCGAGTTCGTAAGCATAGCCTTTTTCAATCAATGTATTAATCATAGCAATGATATCTTCAATATGTGTAGAAACACGAGGATAAATGTCAGCACGTTGTACGCCTAATGCATCCATTACTTCAAAATAACTATCGATATAACGATTTGCAATAGTATCCCAAGATACGCCTTCACCATTAGATGTATTGATGATTTTGTCATCTACGTCAGTAAAGTTTTGTACATAAGTTACTTTATAACCAACATGTTTCATGTATCGACGAATTACATCCCATGTTACGAAAGGACGTGCGTTGCCGATATGAGGATGATTATATGGTGTAACACCACATACATACATTTTTGCCTCACCTGGTGTAACAGGATTGAATACCTCTTTTTGGCGTGTCATAGTATTATAAACTGTAATTTCTCTCATCGTTACCGATGCCTCCATTTTTGTAAATAAAAAAGACCTCTCATCTCATACAGAGACGATGGTCCGCGGTTCCACTCTGTTAGGTACCAGCAGTGGCACCCACTCATCGCATAACGGCGCGTCACCGGACAAACCTACCTATAATCGGAGTGTCAGCTCGTGAATGCATTTCGTCTACCTATCCATGAACCCTCCCACCATCGGTTCTCGCTAAAAAGTTAGTTGTAGAGTACTTCTTTCAGTCCTAGCTTTTAATTTTATCTATATTTAGATTTAGAGTTATTTTACCAAATAATGCTATAGAAAGTCAATATTCATAAGAAAAATCCTCATCATTTAAAATTAGTTATTAGCTTATTATACATAGATTTTCAGCTAATTAATTTTTAAATGATGAGGATTAGTATAATCAAAATATTTGACTGCTATTATCACTATTAACAATAACGTTTATATAAAACACGTTAATAGTAATTGCTATAATCTAAATCAATTAAGACTAAGCGTTCTCCAACTTCTCTTGATCGTCATGTTTACGGCAAATACCAGCAAAGATAGAGCCTGTAAAGTTATGAATAATAGAGAACACTGCACCTGCTACCGCAGCTTGTGGTGTAAAATGTTTAAGTGCAAGAGAAACGGACAATGCAGAGTTTTGCATCGCTACTTCGATTTGCATTGCACGACGAGAAGAAATATCAATGCTTAATGCTTTACATATAAAGTACGTTACAATATAACCACTCACATTTTGCACTAAACAAGCAACGAAAATGATGAAACCTGTTTCAGCAATTTGTTTTTGGTTTACTGCTGTAACAGCAGCTAAAATGAGCAATACTGCAATAGCTGCAATTGTTGGACATACATCTTTAACAGGTTCAATTTTAGATCCAATGAAGTAATTCAATACGATACCTAGAACGATTGGTACTAATACGATTTTTACGATAGACATAAACATCGGCATGAATTGAATATCAATAGAGGAAGTGGCCCCTGCATACAAAACAACAAATAAAGGTGTTAAAATTGGCGCTAACAACGTAGATACAGTCGTTGCAGATACGGATAATGGCACATTACCGTTGGCAAGGAATGTCATTACATTAGACGCTGTACCACCTGGACAAGCACCTAACAAGATGAAACCAATACCAATTTCTGGTGGGAAATTAAATAGTATGGCAACCAAGAAGCCTGCCAAAGGCATCCATAAGAACTGAATAACAGATACGAGGATGACCTTCATTGGTTGTTTGAATACATCAAGGAATACTTGTGCGGTCAAAGTTAAACCCATTGCAAACATGACGAATTGTAACATGTACGCAATGTAAGGCGTCATCCAAGAGAAAACTGTCGGTAATAAATAGGCTAATACAGCCATCAATAGTACAATCCAAGATAAGTAACTATTGAATAAGTGGTTAATAGAACGAATAACACTCATAAAAACACTCACTTTCATAATATATAAAATAAAATACGCCGACTATTATAACATTTCTATAGAATAATCTCAATATACATAAAAAAGCTCTCATAACTACAGTTATGAGAGCTCTCTGCGATTCTCTATAAAGATTATTTTGCTAAAGCACCTATGATCTCTATAAAGATTATTTAGTTAAAGCACCTACATTGTCTAAATTATGTAAGCATTTTTCTTTACCAAGCAAGGTAACGATATTGTTCAAATCAGGACCATGCATTTGACCTGTTAATGCAACGCGGATTGGCATGAATACAAATTTACCTTTCAAAGCAGTTTCTTTCATTACCGCCTTAATAGTTGCTTTTACAACTTCAGGTGTAATTTCATCAAGTTCAGCTAATGCATTGCGGAAAGCGCTGAGAACTGTAGGAGCTGTTTCTTCATTCAATACAGCACGCAATTCCTCTTCGTGACCTTCTTCAAGGAATACAGTTTCACCCATGAACATGCCTACGTAATCTTTAATTTGAGCACCATAGCTAATATGGTCGCGGAATGTAGCGCATAACAATGTCAACCAATCGATATCAGCTTGATTTAAGCTATCTGGAGCCAAACCAACCTCTTTCAAATGTGGCAAGCAAAGATGGAATAAATCTTCGTCGCTCAAATTTTTCATATAGTGGAAGTTGATATGGTTTAATTTATCAATATCAAATACTGCTGGGTTCTTAGCTACGCGATCCATAGAGAAGGCTTGAATCAATTCATCTGGTGTGAAAAACTCTTCTTCCCCTTCAGGCGCCCAACCAAGAAGTGCTAAGAAGTTTACAAGTGCTTCCGGCAAGTAACCCAATTGTTTGTATTGTTCAACAGATGTAGCGCCGTGACGTTTAGACATTTTCTTGTAATCTTTACCGAGAATCAAAGAAATATGACCAAATTTAGGAATATCCCAACCAAGAGCTTCGTAAATAGCCATTTGACGTGGTGTATTAGATAAATGTTCCTCAGCGCGAATAACATGAGTAATGCCCATCATGTGATCGTCCATTACTACCGCAAAGTTATATACAGGAATACCATCGGATTTAACGATAACGAAGTCACCTACACCGTTGGATTCAAAGGATACGCGACCACGTACCATATCGTCGAAAGTATATGTTTTATTCAAAGGCACGCGTAAACGAATTGTCGGTTTACGACCTTCTGCAATATATTTAGCCTTTGTCTCTTCATCTAAGTGATCACAATGACCATTATATTTAGGTGTTTCGCCGCGATCCATTTGATCTTGGCGTACAGCGTCTAACTCTTCAGCAGAGCAGTAACATTCGTAAGCATGACCTTCATCTAATAGACGTTGTGTTACCTCTTTATATAGTTCAAGACGTTCTGTTTGACGATACGGGCCATTTTCACCACCTACGTCTACACCTTCATCCCAGTTCATACCAAGCCATTGTAAAGAAGCCTTGATATTTTCTTCACTTTCACGGGTAGAACGAGATAAATCTGTATCTTCAATGCGCAATACAAATGTGCCTTTTTCTTTACGTGCTAATAGCCAGTTAAATAAAGCAGAACGAGCGCCACCAATATGGAATGGCCCCGTAGGGCTTGGAGCAAAACGAACTTTCATGGAACTCATGATTATACCTCTCCTTCATATACAGAAACGACAGCTTGTGCAGCAATGCCTTCACGGCGCCCAATAGCACCAAGCATTTCATTCGTTGTCGCTTTAATACTAATGCGATCTAATGGTATTTCCAATACAGACTGTAAATTAGCCTTCATCGTATCAATGTGAGGTTTCAATTTAGGAGTCTCAGAAATAACCATAATATCAATATTATAGGCTTGTAACCCACGTTCTTTCAATAAGGAATTTACCTTTTCTAGTAAAAGCATACTAGAAATCCCTTTATATTGGTCATCTTCAGGGGGGAAGTAATAACCAATATCTCTTAAACCGGCAGCACCTAACATAGCATCCATTAAGGCGTGAATGAGAACGTCCGCATCGGAATGACCATCTGGGCCAAGCTCAGATTCAATTTGAACGCCCCCTAAGATGCATGGACGGCCTGCTTTTAATTGATGAATATCATAACCAAATCCAACGCGCATATGCTTATCCTCAATTCCTAAATATCGTTTTGCTACGGCAATATCATTTGGCGTTGTCACCTTGATATTACAGTAATCACCTTCTACTATATGTACGGACTTTCCTAAAAATTCCACAAGAGATACATCATCAGTCCCTAAATGGTTTAAATCATGAGCCCTTTGATGGGCCTCTTTAAACAAATCTTTTTGAAAGCCTTGCGGTGTTTGAATTTGGTATAGCTCACTGCGTTTTAATGTTTCAATAACAGTATGTTCTGTATCAACACGTTTAATCGTATCTGTAGCAGGCACACCAACTGTAGCAGCACCATATGTGTTAGCTGCCTCAGCGACAGCACCAAACATTTCTGTAGAGGCTAATGGACGTGCTCCATCATGAACAAGGACGATGTTACTAGATTCATCAACCGCCTTAAGGCCGCAAGCAACGGAGTCTTGACGCTCAGCACCACCAAGAACGATGTGCACAGGTACTGTAAGGTCCAAGACCTTAATGTGTTCAGCCATATAGTCTTGTTCACCATCAGCTACAACGAGAATAATTTCGTTTAAGCCAGATAAGTTAGCAACATTCTGCAAAGTACGTTGAATAATAGAATAACGGCCAAGGGGTATAAATATTTTATTTTCTTTATATGCCATACGGCGTCCCGCCCCTGCAGCGAGAACGATACAGCTAATTACCTTGTCCATTTTGTCCCCCATCTACACGAGCAAAGATCATGCGACCTGCACTCGTTTGTAGTATAGATGTAACCATAACTTCAACATTTTGCCCTACATAAGGTCTACCGTCTTCTACGACAATCATCGTACCATCATCAAGATACGCTACACCTTGGTGTACTTCCTTACCTTCCTTCATGACTTGTACGCGAATCCACTCACCTGCAATAAGAGCTGGTTTTAACACATTTGCTAATTCATTGAGGTTAAGCACTTCAATACCTTGTACGCGAGCTACCTTATTCAAGTTAAAATCATTGGTCATCAACTTCCAATGTTTATCTAAGGCAAGGCGCATCAACTTAGAATCGACTTCTTTAAGATCATCATAATCGTCTTCTACAACTTCAATAGCAACCTTATTAGCATCTTGCATATCTTTCAAAATATCGAGGCCTCGACGACCGCGGTTGCGTTTTGTAGCATCTGCAGAGTCCGAAATAATTTGTAACTCGTTTAATACAAAGAGTGGAACCATTAGAGGTCCTTCAATAAAGCCTGTATTGCAGAGTTCTTTAATACGACCATCAATGATAACAGATGTGTCTAATAATTTAGGCGTACTAGAAGCTTTATCTGATTTATGGGTGGAGAACATTTTAAAGCGACTTGTTTTTTTAGTGCCGTCTCCACCCCATTGTTGTACGTAGTTATTGTACATTTCAGGACCTTTACGGGCCATGAGCTTAAGCCCACTATAACCAAAAATAGCGCTAAGAATTATAGGAATATAAGGTCCTATAATAGGCACTTGATTGAATGCAACACCAATTAAATTTGCAATAATAAGACCGAATAATAAACCGATGGTGCCTGCAATCAATTCTTGATTTGGAATATGAGTGAGAACGCGCTCTAAACGTTTAGCAATTACTAACCCTTGTTTCAAAATAAATGATGAAATCAAATAGCCAATAATAATACCTAATAATGTACCAATAATTAATACTGCAATACGTGCAACTGTTAATGACATATCCCCGAAAGACTCAAATTGAGATACCAAATACGGGTCGATAATAGGCGCCAAAGTATCCATCCCTACATAGGCAGCTGTACCTACAAGAATGGCTATTACATAGCGCAAGATCCGATAAATCATCAAATCACCTCCTAATTAAGAAAACACGAGTTGCATCGCCTCTTGAATAGATTTGACGCCTCTAATCTTGATAGAACTATCATTATCCTTGATTTGCTTATAATTGCCTTCAGGAATAATAAACTTTTTAAAGCCTAGTTTTTTAGCTTCATTGATACGCTGCTCGATGCGTGGAATGCTTCGAACGTTTCCAGTTAAACCGACCTCTCCTAAGATAACCATGTCCGTAGGAACGATACGATTTTTTAAATTAGATACTATTGCTACAGCCATAGACAAGTCACATGCTGGCTCGTTTACTTTAAGTCCACCAATAACGTTAACATACACGTCCTTATTACCCAATGTAAAGCCACAACGTTTTTCTAATACCGCTAAAAGTACAATCAAACGGTTTAGATCATAGCCTATTGCCGTTCTTCTAGGCATACCAAAGGCCGTGGTAACCACCAAACTTTGCACCTCTACTAAGATGGGACGAACCCCTTCGAGGTAAATCATGACAGCGCTGCCGCTTTCCTCATCAGACCGTTCTGCCAATAATGAAGCTGAAGGGTTGGATAATTCTTGTAAGCCTTCTTCAACCATGGCGAAAATACCAGTTTCAGATGTAGAGCCGAAACGATTTTTGATGGATCGCAATATGCGAAACTGATAGGATCGTTCCCCTTCAAAGTAAAGCACTACGTCTACCATATGCTCTAACATACGTGGGCCAGCGATATTACCTTCTTTTGTGACATGACCAATAATAACCGTAGGAATATTGCGTTCTTTACAAAATCGAAGGAGTCGAGATGTACATTCTCGAACTTGACTTACACTGCCTGGAGCAGCATCAATATCGCCAGTATACATGGTTTGAATAGAGTCAATGACAAGTAAAGACGGCGTCATTGCATCAGCTTGCTCAAGTATATGATCTAAGTCTGTATCTGCAATAACTTGTAAACGTTCACTATTGATATGTAGTCGTTCTGCCCGAAGCTTGAGTTGTAACTGAGACTCTTCCCCTGATGCATAGAGAACTGTACCAACAGTATCTGCTACCTTTTGGGAGACTTGCAATAATAGTGTAGATTTACCAATACCTGGATCGCCACCTAAGAGCATTAATGCACCAGGTACTATGCCACCGCCTAATACGCGATCAATTTCACCAAAGGTTGTAGACACACGTGCAATAGATGAAATTTCAATATCTGGTAAAGCTGTAGGCTTAGTGGTTTGATTCCCTACACCACGGGAAGGAGTACGGCTATGTTTAGTTTCTTTAATAATTTCTTCAACTAATGTATTCCATTCGCCACATTGTGGACAACGGCCCATCCACTTAGAAGATTCAGCCCCACAATTTTGACAGAAGAATACTGATTTTGCTTTTGCCATAATGCCTCAAAATGTTTTAATAAGAAAAGAAAGGTCATGAATGATAACCATTCATGACCTTTTATGCATAATTTTACTACATGGTTAACTATCATTATTTTATAGTATACCATTTAACCCATATTTTTTATATGAAAGGTAGTCATTAACTGTATATTTTGTATTTTTTTATACGCTGACAACGATCTCGTTATCCTTCACATCTGCTTTTATAGTTTTTCCTTCTGTAGCATCTCCTTTCAAAATAAGGTCTGATACAGGATCTTCAATCAATCGTTGAATAGCTCGTTTTAGTGGTCGAGCCCCCATTGTAAAATCAGAACCTTCCTTAACGAGTAATTGCATCGCCTCAGATGTGATTTCTAATTGAAGCTCACGCTCTTTAAGTCGTTTTATAACATCACTCATCAAGATAGAGACAATTTGTTGTAAGTCCTCTTCAGTTAATGGTTCGAAAACAATCATTTCATCAATACGATTTAAAAATTCAGGTCTGAAATGACGTTTTACTGCATCCATCACAGATTTCTTAGCTTCTTTAAAATCTATACTATTAGATTGATTTGCAGAAGATTCAGATTTTTTAGGAGCTAAGAATCCAAGCTCTGGAGAGTTCTTATGTAAAGCTTTAGCACCTAAGTTACTCGTCATGATGATAACTGTATTTCTAAAATCTACAGTTCTACCTTGGCTATCAGTAAGGCGACCATCATCAAGAACTTGTAACAAGATATTAAAGAAATCTGCATGTGCTTTCTCTACTTCATCGAGAAGAATAACACTATATGGTTTACGACGTACCGCATCTGTTAGTTGACCACCTTCTTCATAGCCCACATAGCCTGGAGGGGCACCAACTAAGCGTGATACAGTATGCTTTTCCATATATTCAGACATATCAAGTCGAATCATAGCAGATTCATCGCCGAACAAGGAGGATGCAAGTGCTCTTGCTAGCTCAGTTTTACCTACCCCTGTTGGCCCTAGGAATAAAAATGAACCAATAGGACGTTTCGGATCCTTTAATCCAGCCCTTGCACGGCGCACAGCTTTAGCTACAGCAGTAACAGCATCATCTTGACCTACTACACGTTTATGGAGTTCTTCTTCCAAATGGAGCAACGTTTCAGATTCTTCTTCTGCTATTTTAGCCACTGGAATCCCTGTCCATTGTGCCACTACTGCTGCTATATCGTCTTCCGTAACTACTAACTTTTGATCACTTTCTTCTTTTGCTACAGATTTTTTATCATCAATATCTTTTACTAGAGTTTTCTCTTCATCACGTAATTTAGCAGCCTTTTCAAAGTCTTGTGACGTAACGGCCGCTTCTTTCTCGTTTTTGACTACCTTTAGACGTTCTTCTAGAGCCTTAACATCAGGTGCTGCAGAAAATACTTCCATACGCACCTTAGATGCAGCTTCATCCACTACATCAATAGCTTTATCAGGCAAGAATCGGTCTGTAATATATCTACTTGATAAGGACACAGCTGCTTTTAACGCTTCATCGGTTATTTTAGCCTTATGGAACGCTTCATAGCGATCGCGTAAGCCCTTTAGAATTTCAAGGGCATCCTCTTCGTTAGGTTCTCCTACTTGAACAGGTTGGAAACGACGCTCTAAAGCAGCATCCTTTTCAATATGTTTTTTATATTCATCAAGGGTTGTAGCACCAATAACTTGGAACTCCCCACGTGCTAAAGCAGGCTTTAAAATATTGGCCGCATCCATAGCACCTTCAGTGGCACCGGCACCAACTAAAGTATGAATCTCATCGATAAAGATAATCATGTCGTCATGTTGTTGTACTTCATCGATAGCTTTTTTCAACCGTTCTTCAAATTCACCACGGTATTTAGCACCAGCAAGCATAGCGCCAATGCTAAGGGAAATAATTCTCTTATTCCGTAAAATCTCAGGTACATTACCGGTAACAATGCGCTGCGCTAAACCTTCGGCAATGGCAGTCTTACCTACCCCTGGCTCACCGATGAGAACAGGATTATTTTTGGTCCTACGGCTTAAAATTTGAATAACCCGTTGAATCTCAGTATCTCGACCGATAACAGGGTCAATTTTACCTTGTTTAGCATACTCATTAAGATCTGTAGCAAAATCAGATAAATCACCTAATTCGCCATCTCCATGAGAGCCTTCTTGACCATCATTATGGCCCTTGGAATTAGAACCTAGAATACTACGAATAGCATCTACTACATCATTAGTTCTAACATCCATGGATTGTAATATGGCAGCTGCCACACCGCTACCATCACTTAGTAAGCCTAGTAGAATATGCTCAGTACCTACATAATTATGGTTCATACGGTTTGCCATTTGAACTGCAAGTTCAAGTATATATTTAACGCGAGGGGTCATATATATAGAGGTCGCTTTTTTATTACCCCGACCTACATGGTCCTCTACAGCTTCAAAAATATCTTCTGTAACTATGCCAAGCTCTTCTAACGCCTTAGCTGCTACACTATTTTTAACCTTTGTAAGGCCGATGAGTACATGTTCAGTTCCCACATAGTCGTGCCCTAGCTCTAAAGCAGCCTCTTGTGCTAAAGAAAGGACTCGCTGTGCATCGTCTGTGAACCGTTGCATCATAATATCACCTCATCTATCTATGTAAATTGTAATTGTATCTCTTCAAATATATGTAAACAATGGTGGGAAACACCATTGGAATATCAATTGATAATTTGTAAATTTAATATTATTTTAAAAGTTTTTGACGTATTACTTTAGCTCGATAGCTATCGCGATCGGCTTCTGTTAAATCTTCGTTACCTAAATATTTAGTAAGGAAATTAGGTCGAGTTATGGCCACCAACTCATTGAAGGTATCATTCCCCCAAGGTGGTAAGATATCTAAATCTACGCCTAATTGAATATCGCTAAGTTTTGTTAATGCTTCTTTACCATTAACACGGCGTGCATATTGTAGAACGCCATAGGATCTCCACAGAACATCTTCTAAACCTTCTTTATCATTATGCAATAAAGACTGACGAGCTTTACGCTCTTCTGCAATTATGCCTTCTACAATCTTGGTTAATTGCTCAATCGTTGCTTCTTCACTTATGCCCATAGTACGTTGATTTGAAATTTGGTATATAGCGCCTAAAGCCTCGGAGCCTTCACCGTACAAACCTCGTACAGAGTATCCTAATTGAATAATACTGCGAATGAGTCGTGTAATTCGACCAGACATCGTTAAGGCTGGCAAATGTAGCATTACAGACGCTCTTAATCCGGTTCCTACATTTGTAGGGCATGCCGTCAAATACCCAAAGCGTTCATCAAAAGCATACGGATGCTTTGCTTCAATAGCCTTATCAATTTGCACTGCATGGTTATAGGCCTGTTTCAATTGAAGTCCAGAAGCCATTGATTGAATCCGTAAATGATCCTCTTCATTCACCATAATTACAATAGATGCATCATTAGATACAACCAAGTTACGATATGGTAATTTTTCTTCAAGAGCAGGGCTCATTAAGTGTTTCTCTACTAATACAGCCCGCTCACTTTGACTTAACTGCTCTAGACTAATATTGGAATATTGATGTCCGTCTGCCTCTTTCAAAGGTTGTAACAATCCTCTAGAAATGGCATTAACTTTTTCTAAAGCAGATATATCATTACGATTTGTAAATAATAGACCATCAAAGTTCCGTGCCAAACGAATACGACTAGAGATTACAATGTGATCTGTCGCATCTGTATCATGTCGCAACCACTGACTTAAAGGAGAGTCCAATATAGTATCTAACATAAGAACCTCCTACTCTTTATCGCCATCGATAATGGCTTCTAGTTCTTTAATTTTATCTCTTAAGATAGCAGCCTCTTCAAAGTTTTCAGATTGAACTGCTGTATCTAATTGATGACGCAATCGCTTCACTTCATATTTAGCTTTAAACACATTAGTTCCACGACTAGGTACAGTTCCTTCATATTCAGAACTACCTTGAATACGTTGTAATAAGGGATCTATTTCACTATTAAAAATCTCATAACATTGCCCACAGCCAAATTTACCTACACGATTAAATTCGTCATAAGTAATACCACACTGAGGACATCTTTTAGATTGATGAGATTTTAATAAGTTATCTGGGTAAACCATATTTTTAAAAAAATCATTGGTAAAAAAGCTATTATCCCACATATCATTCATAAAAGAACTATAGGGGGATAATTTGCCCTCTTGCTGTAACTCGGTAGCGCAAGTACCGCAAAGATGTTGTTCCGTCTTTTGATTATTGACGATATTAGTCATATGAATGGTAGCTTCATTCTTATGGCAATGATCACATAGCATCGATCATCACTCCTTCCGCAGTGTATCCACCATTGTTGCGTAAAGCTGACGAATAGCCTCATTGCGCTCTTCAATATCTACATTCTCAATCAAAGTAGCAAAAGAGTTATGCATTAATTGAGCTTCACGACGAGTAATCTTTTCAGATTGAAGCAATTGGAACAAAGATTGATCTACATCTCGAATATCAATTAATCGTTCCACTGTATTTTGACCTTCGTAAATACGATATGTCGTTACGGCAGGTAAAGAATCAGAGCTTTCTGGATTTAATTTTTTGATGCGAATATAACCACCTAAACCACGTCTAGATTCAACATCGAAACCGCGCTCATTAGAAAAACGTGTACTCAATACGTAACTAATTTGGGATGGTGCACAATTTAGTTCATCAGCTAATTCGTTACGTTTTAAAATTAGCTTTTCTTGTTCTTCACGCATACGGTCTAATATAAATTTTTCTATTTTATCAGCTATCATACTCATAAAAGACACCCCTTTAAAATTTTATTTACTATAGCTTTTGACTATTTGTTCTTTGATATAATTCTATTATATTTGACTATTTGACCTTAGTCAATATAAAAGTCAAATTTAATAGTATTCATATTTGACTTTTTTAACTCCTTTTACGTATCAAAATAAGTATTATCGTGATATTAGGCGCATTTTCTTTACAAAATTAATAAGTCAATTTACGCTAAAAAATTTTGACTTTTCTTTTACTTTTTAATTCATTCTCCGATGATTGGACTTAATCATTAATTCTATGTATAATAAATGAGATATTATATTCCGAAAGAAGGTGTTATTATGGCAGAAGCATTAGGACAAGAACTATTAATTGATTTATATTCCTGTGATGAAGATGCAATTTCATCCGCTACGGCTGTACAAGAAAGTGTAGCTACTGCATTTGATTTAGCTGAACTTGATGTTGATGAAATCAGTTGTCAGGTTATGGATGAGGAAATCGCCCTCCTTTCTGTTGCACCAGGCTTTCACTTTACATTGCACACATATCCTGCATTAGGTTATGTAGCAGTTGATTTGTACTCCTTTGAGCAATCTTTACCGCTTACATTAATTATGAAAGCATTGCGTAAATCTTTCAGAGCAGAAAAGGTAAAAGCAACGAGTGTACAACGCGGTGACTTTGGTAACGAACGAGACATGAAGCCTCGTCGTAAAACTAAAATCACAACTCTTGGTCGCGTATCTCGCACAAGAATTCAACTCAAACAAACAGGTGGCAAATTGAAAAAACAAAGTGCTAAGGTTATTAAAACATTAGCTAAAAAAAGTGGCTTAAAAAAATAGCACAAAAGGACTGACCTCATGGTCAGTCCTTTTATTATAATCGTGAATGCAGTTATTCTTACATATTAAATTATGAGAAAACAATATGACAAACTAGAAAATTAATAAATAATATTTACAAAGAAAGCTAGAGGTAATCCTCTAGCTTCTTTATCTATTATTATCTACTTATCTACGAACCATTAATGCTTCAAGATCAAGAACATCTGCAATTTCATCAACGTCATCACAGAGGTATTCAGCATCAGCTTCTTTTAGTTCAGCTTCTGTACCATAACCATAAGTAACACCGATGGAGATACAACCAAGTTCATTAGCTGCTTCGACATCATACTTACGATCCCCAACCATGAATGCCATACGATTACCATTTTCATCAGTTAATGGATTACCACAAAGTTCAAGAGCTTTTTCAAGAATCTCCTTCTTGTGTAACAATCCACTTTCATAATTAGCACCAACGATTACATCAAAGTAAGGTGTCAATTCAAAATGATCTAAAATATCCTTAGCATAATGTTCTGGCTTTGCCGTAGCCAAAGCAATCGTATATTGCTCAGTTTTACATTTAGCCAATAAGTCTACAATATTTGGATATACTGTATTTTCAAACTTACCAATCGTTCCATACCGTTCACGAAACTTAAAGTATGTTTCTTCAGCTTGCTCAAAAGTCATACCACAATATTCTTGGAAAGCATCTACCAGTGGTGGACCTAAGAACAATTGCAATGTTTCTTCATCAGGTACGTCATAGCCAAAATGTTCTAAGGCAAACTTAATACTTTTTAAAATGCCTTCTTGAGAGTCTGTCAAAGTACCATCTAAGTCAAATAATATTGTCTTTTTCATATTACTTCTTTAAAGCCTCTTTTAATGTATGCCATGCAAGAACTGCACATTTAACACGTGCTGGCATGTTAGAAATATTTTGTAATGCCATAGCATCTTCTAATTGTTCTAACTCGTTTTCATCAGTAATTTCTTTTTTAATCATACCTAAGAAAACTTCAACCAAGCGTAGAGCTTCCTCTACGGATTTACCTTTAATGATATCAATCATCATAGATGCAGAAGCTTGGCTAATAGCACATCCAGAGCCTGTGTAAGCAGCATCTTTGATAATGCCATCTTCTACGTTGAGTTGTAATGTTAGATCATCACCACAGCTAGGGTTATGACCATGTTCAGAAGTTGTGAATTCAGTTAACTCATGTTTATTACGTTTATCTTGGTTATGTTCCAAAATAAGTTCCGTATATAGTTGATCCATTTCCATTGATGGTAATCTCCTAATCTTTAAAGCCCATGACTGAACGAACAGTCTTCAATACTTCGAGGAAGGCATCAAGGTCTTCCTTACGAGTGTACAAGTACATACTTAAACGAGTAGATGCAGATACATTGTAGAATGCACCTAATGGTTGTGCACAATGGTGACCAGAGCGCACACAAATACCTTTTGCATCTAAGATAGTTGCTACATCGTGAGGATGTACATCATCTATAGTGAAAGCAATTACACCATGTTTCTCTTTCGGATTTGTAGAACCGATTACATGAACATGAGGTAGCTCTAACAATTTAGGCAAAATATAAGCAACCAATTCTTCTTCATACGCTTCAATAGCATCCATACCAAAGGATTCTAAATAATCGATAGCAGCATGTAAGGAAACAGCACCGTCAGCATTAGGTGTACCAGCTTCGAACTTATATGGCAACTCATTGAACGTAGCAGATTGCTCTTTTACATATTCAATCATATCACCGCCCAATAAGAATGGAGGCATTGCTTCTAATAATTCTCTTTTACCATAGAGCACACCAATACCTTGGGATGCACACATTTTATGGCCAGAGAATACAAAGAAATCACAATCAAGTTCTTGAACGTCAATTTTTTTATGAGGCGTAGATTGAGCACCATCAAGAACGACAACAGCACCAACAGAATGTGCTTTTTCTGTCAATTCTTTTACAGGGAACTCCATACCCAAAACATTACTAATGTGCGCAAAAGCAACAATCTTAGTAGTTTCATCAATTTTATTGATTTCACCGTCTTTTAAGTGACCGCTTTCATCAAGGTACATATATTCCAATGTAGCTCCTGTCTTTTCAGCCACATATTGCCATGTAACAAGGTTTGCGTGATGTTCAGCTACAGTAATAATGATTTTATCGCCAGCTTTAAGGTTATTAAGACCATAGCTATGGGCAATTAAATTCATAGATTCTGTTGTATTACGTGTAAATACAACCTCTTCTCGCTCACGGGCATTGATAAATTCCACAACACGATCACGAGCGTTTTCATATGCTTCAGAGGCTTCAATAGCCAAAACATGGGAACCACGATGTGGATTACCATTGTGCTGAGTCATATGCTCCACTACACGATCCACTACAACTTGAGGGATTTGTGCAGTTGCACCGCTATCTAAATAGATAACGCGGTGCCCATTATGCTCTTTATGTAATATAGGAAAATCTTTATATGCTTCTGCAATAGGTCTCATAAAACGCCTCTTTAAATCTTATTACGTACAGCTGCTAATGCTGCTTCTTCAATCGTTTCATCACCAATGCGATCAATAATAGGACGAATCATAGATTCAACGATGATATGTTTAGCTTCTACTTCACTGAAGCCACGGCTCATGAGGTAGAACAATTTATTATGATCAATTTGGCCTGCACTTGCCGCATGGTTACCTACTACATTGTCCTCTTTACACAACAAGAGTGGCAAAGAAATAGATTTTACAGTAGGGTCTAACAACAAGCAAGTATCTTCTTCCGCACCTTCAGATGCAGTTGCACCATGTAGGAAATCAAGGGTACCACGGAAGGATTTTTTAGCATTACCACTAAGAGCACCTAAGTTATGAATATCGCTGACAGATTTTTTACCGCCATGGCTCATAACCATAGAAATATCAAACTTTTGCTCTTTACTACCAAGATAAGCAATGTCGTGAATAATGCGAGATTCTTTACCTACTAAATCATGATAGTAGTTCAAGATATTTTCGCTACCGCCAATTTCGATATTGATATATTCAACATCAGCATTATCTTCTAATTTAGTGTATCGATGCTCGATATGTTGTACATGTTCAGGTAAAAGATTTACCTTTTTCACTACAACTTTACCAGTTGCCTTTACATCATATTCGTTAAGGTAGCTTACATTAGTTACTGCATCACCAGAACCAGTCACAAAAAATTGAACTTCTAGTTCAGCACCTTCACCAACGATAAATTGGAATCGATTTGCTACGCGAGCTGTAGCATCTATGCGGATACCTACAACTTCTTTTGCATTTGCAGGAACGTTAATAGCGTAACCTTCTGCTTTTTCCACCAAACCTTTAACAGCTTCTTTATTAGCGCCTTCATATTTGCCTTCTAATAATGCTGTGCCTACAGGCAATGGTGAAAGTATATTTTCATTCGCTTCCACAGCGATAGATTGTACTGCTGTATCTTCTCCAACTAGAGAGCCTACAGTATGGTTAACACGTAACCATCTGAACGTCGGTCTAGGGAGTTCATTAAATAGTAATTCGCTCATAATTCCTCCTTAACCGATAGAACCTTCTAATTCAAGATTGATTAGGTTGTTCATTTCTACTGCATATTCAAGTGGCAATTCTTTAGAGATTGGCTCTACGAAGCCACGAACAAGCATTGCACGAGCTTCTTCTTCACTAATACCACGAGTCATGAGATAGAAAATCGCTTCGTCAGAAATACGACCGATTTTTGCTTCATGACCTAAGTCCACATTATCGTTTTCAACAATAATTGCTGGAATTGTATCGGATTGAGACTCAGCATCAAGCATCAAGGATTCACAAGAAACTGTTGCTTTTGAATGCTCAGCATTAGGACCAATTTTCAAAAGGCCACGATAGATAGCTGCGCCACCGGATTTCGAAATAGATTTAGAGTTTACATTACTTGTTGTATATGGTGCGTTGTGAACCACTTTACAACCTGTATCAAGGAATTGACCTTCACCAGCAAATGTTACACCTGTAAATTCAGCATGTGCACCTTCACCGTTAAGGATACTCATTGGATACAAGCAAGATACTTTAGAACCGAAGGAACCAGATACCCACTCAATAGTACCACCTTTACCTACAACACAACGTTTTGTATTAAGGTTGTACATATTTTTAGACCAGTTTTCAATTGTAGAATAACGCAATGTAGCATTATCTTTTACGAACAATTCAACGGCACCTGCATGAAGGTTAGATACGTCATATTTAGGAGCAGAGCAACCTTCGATAAAGTGCAATTTAGCACCTTCTTCTACGATGATCATCGTATGTTCGAACTGACCAGCACCTGGTGCGTTTAAGCGGAAGTAGGATTGCAATGGAATATCTACTTGTACGCCTGCTGGAACATATACGAAGGAACCACCAGACCAAACAGCACCATGAAGAGCCGCCCATTTATGGTCAGTTGGAGGAATCAATGTCATCCAGTATTTTTTAACGATTTCTTCATGCTCGTGAAGAGCTGTTTCAATATCAGTATAGATAACCCCTTGTTTTACAAGATCTTCTTGAATACTGTGATAAACAACTTCAGAGTCATACTGAGCACCAACACCAGCTAGAGATGTTTTTTCCGCTTCAGGAATACCTAAACGGTCAAAAGTGCTTTTAATTTCTTCTGGAACTTCGTCCCAGTTTTCTTTCATATCTACTTTTGGCTTAACATACGTATGGATATTAGCCATATCTAAGCCAGAAATATCAGGGATCCAGTTAGGAATGCCCATACGATTATAGATTTCTAAAGATTTCAAACGAAACTCTAGCATCCATTCTGGTTCATTTTTATTAGACCAAATCTCACGGATAATGTCTTCAGTTAAACCAGCATCAGCGATATAAGAATATTCAAAGTCATTCTTAATGTCGTAGACACCACGGTCCATATCCGCGACTTGGGTTTTCTTTCTTTCTTCCATTGTGCCTCCTATGCTAATGCTTTGTATGCGTCGTAACCTTTTTCTTCGATTTCACGTACAAGAGAAGCATCACCAGTTTTAACGATTTTACCGTTGATCAATACATGAACATAGTCAGGGTTCAATTTTTGTAAGATTTGGTTGTGGTGAGTGATGATTAAAACAGCGTTTTCTTCGTTGTGGAAGCGTTGTACGCCTTCGGACACAATACGAACCGCATCTACATCAAGACCGGAGTCAGTTTCGTCAAGAATAGCCAATTTAGGATTCAAAATGGACATTTGAAGAATTTCATTTTTCTTGCGTTCACCACCAGAGAAACCTTCATTAACATAACGTTGTGCATAAGATGTGTCGAAGGACAATTCATCCATCTTTTCTTTCAATTCTTTTTTGAAAGATAAAGCGCGAACGTTTTCACCTGTAATTGTGGATTTAGCTGTACGAATGAAGTTTTCTACAGTAATGCCAGGGATGGAGATTGGATGTTGGAAGGACATAAAGATACCTGCTTTCGCACGATCATTTACTGCATCTTCCGTAATATCTTTACCATCAAAAATGATAGAACCGCTATCTACTGTATATGTAGAGTTACCCATGATTGCATTGGCAAGTGTAGATTTACCAGCACCATTAGTACCCATTACTACGTGAATTTCACCTTTTTTAATTGTTAAGTCGATACCTTTCAAGATTTGTTTATCTTCAACGGATACCTTTAAATCTTTTATCTGAAGTAATTCAGCCAAAATGTTCACTCCTTTTTAATTGTATGTACCATAGGAACATACATGCGTTATATGTAAAACGTATATACTGACACATATAAAAAGGCGGTAAGCACTAACGTGAATACCGCCGTAATTCTCGCCAACTTAGCAAGTATGTGCATAACAATCTACAATTATTATACATTCTTATCTAAATGATAGCAAGATATTCCTACTAAAATATACAGGAATTAAAAGAATATCAAGTATTACATATATTGATAGGTTTTACTTAATATTCATTCTCATCCTATTCGATTCTCAATATTAAATTATAGATTAGAGAAATCGAGAGTGCCAAACAAATCATCATATGTTTCAGCACGACGAATTTGTGTAACAGAGCCATCTTTATGTAACAATAACTCTGCAGAACGCAATTTACCATTATAATTAAAGCCCATAGAGTGACCATGTGCACCAGCATCATGAATGATGATGCGATCGCCAATATCAATTTTTGGCAACTCACGTTGAATAGCAAATTTATCGTTGTTTTCACATAAGGAACCCGTTACATCATATACATGATCCTTAGGTGCATTTTCTTTGCCCATTACTGTAATGTGATGATAAGAACCATATAAAGCTGGACGCATGAGGTTTGCCATACAAGAGTCCAAACCGATATATTGACGGTAAATATCCTTTTTATGAATAGCTGTAGAAACTAGGTAACCAAACGGACCTGTTACCATACGACCACATTCATAAGCTAAAGCAACATCACCAAGACTATTAGCTACGAGAATTCTATTATAAGCTTCTTCTACACCCTTGCTAAGAGCCTTGAAGTCTACAGGCGTTTGTTCTGGTTTATAAGCAACACCTACACCACCACCTAGATCAATAAACTCAACATTGATACCTAGTTCATTTTTAATATCTACAGCAAGATTAAAGCAAAGTTCTGCAGTACCTACTAAACCATCAATATCAAGTTCGTTAGATACAACCATTGTATGGATACCAAAGTGTTTTACACCTTTTGCTTGTAATTGTTTGTAAGCTTCAAAAATTTGGTCACGGGTCATACCATATTTAGCTTCTTCAGGAAGACCAATAATTGTATTACCACCTTCCTTTAAGGAGCCTGGATTATAGCGTACGCAGAATGTATCAGGCAAGGAGCCGTGATTCTTTTCTAAGTATTCAATATGAGTAATGTCATCAAGATTGATGATGGCACCCATTTCAAGTGCTTTTTTATATTCCACATACGGTGTGTCATTAGATGTGAACATAATATCGTGGCCTGTGATTCCTACTTTTTCACTTAACAACAACTCTGCCAAGGAAGAGCAGTCTGCACCTACCCCTAATTTTTGTAGTACACGCATGATATATGGATTTGGAGTTGCTTTTACAGCAAAATATTGCTTAAAGCCCTTATTCCAAGAAAATGCGTTAATGAAAGATTTCATATTCTCAATTATGCCTTCTTCATCATAAATATGAAATGGAGTCGGATATTGAGCAATAATATTTTCTAATTGTTCAGCCGTAAAGGGAATAGTTTTTTTGTTCATAACAACCTCTCTACATAAATAAAAGACTCATCAAGGGATGAGACTATTATCTAAATTATTATCTAAATTATTATTTAAATTAGCTATATAAGCCAAGTCGAACTACATCATATAGAACCGTAGAACTGCATATAATAATTTATTATATCAAATAAAACTAAATTTAAATTCTATAGAATTATATCATAGTTTGTATACAAAATCAATTTTCTCGATACTTGTATGGTAAATATAAAAATAATCCTAATGAATAGAAACCATGTTGTTTCTAGTTCATTAGGATTATTATAGATCTATTTATTATGCCTTAAGCAGTTGATTACATCATACCGCCCATGCCACCCATTGGAGGCATTGCTGGAACTGCAGCATTTTCTTCTACTTTGTCAGCTACGATTGTTTCAGTAGTCAACACAAGAGATGCGATAGATGCAGCGTTTTGAAGAGCAGAACGAGTAACTTTAGCAGGGTCTACAATACCAGCTTTAACCATGTCGATATATTCTTCAGTCAAAGCATTGAAACCGATACCAGAGTCAGTATTTTTAACTTTTTCTACTACAACAGAACCTTCAAGACCAGCATTGTAAGCGATTTGACGAAGTGGTTCTTCTACAGCGCGTTTTACAAGATTGATACCAGTTTGAACATCACCAGTAGCTTCCAATGTATTTAATGCAGGGATGATATCGATGAATGTAGTACCACCACCAGCTACAATACCTTCTTCAACGGCAGCACGAGTTGCATTCAATGCGTCTTCGATGCGAAGTTTTTTATCTTTCATTTCGACTTCTGTAGCAGCACCTACTTCGATAACTGCAACACCACCGGACAATTTAGCAAGACGTTCTTGTAATTTTTCGCGGTCGAATTCAGAAGTTGTTTCTTCAACTTGTGCACGGATTTGATTTACGCGTTTAGCAATTACTTCTTTATCGCCTACACCGTCGATGATTGTAGTTTCATCTTTAGTAATACGTACTTGACGAGCTGTACCAAGATCTTCAAGTTCCACGGAATCAAGCTTACGGCCCATATCTTCAGTGATTACAGTACCACCAGTCAAGATTGCGATGTCTTCAAGCATAGCTTTACGACGGTCACCGAAACCAGGAGCTTTAACAGCTACAGCTTTGAATGTACCACGCAAGCGGTTAACTACTAAAGTAGCCAATGCTTCGCCTTCTACATCTTCAGCGATGATAAGAAGTTCTTTACCTACTTTTACCACTTTTTCAAGTGTTGGCAACATATCAGCAATTGCGCTGATCTTACGGTCTGTAATCAAGATGAATGGATTATCCATAACAGCTTCCATACGATCAGGATCAGTTACCATGTAAGGAGAAATGTAGCCACGGTCGAATTGCATACCTTCTACTACATTTAATGCAGTTTGCAAGCCTTTAGATTCTTCTACAGTAATAACGCCATCATTACCAACTTTTTCCATAGCTTCAGCAATTAAGCCACCGATTTCTTCGTCAGCAGCGGATACGCTAGCAACTTGAGCGATTTCAGCTTTACCAGAAACTTTGATAGAGCGTTTTTTGATTTCTTCAACCAAAGTTTTTACTGCTGTTTCAATACCTTTTTTCAAGATCATTGGATTTGCACCAGCTGCTACGTTGCGCATACCTTCTTGAATCATAGCTTGAGCCAATACAGTTGCAGTAGTAGTACCGTCACCTGCTACGTCATTAGTTTTAGTAGCAACTTCTTTTACTAATTGTGCACCCATGTTTTCAAATGGATCTGGAAGTTCGATATCACGAGCAATAGTTACACCATCATTTGTAATTGTTGGGGAACCGAATTTTTTATCTAACACAACATTACGACCTTTTGGACCTAATGTAACTTTTACAGCATTTGCCAATTGATCAACGCCACGGCCTAAAGCGCGACGAGCTTCTTCATTAAACAAGATTTCTTTTGCCATATGTATTACCTCCTAGATAGTAACACTATCGAATGTAACGAAATATATGTGCCCTTAAGCAATATAGAATGTATCATCAGTATTTATAGTCTTAGTAGACTACAAATTAGTTATTATAGTACTGCTAAAATATCGCGCTCGCTGATAATCAAGTGAGTAGCGCCATCGATTTCTAATTCGCTACCAGCATATTTTGCGAACATAACAGTGTCGCCAACTTTAACTTCTGGAGCTACACGTTGACCATTGTCATATACTTTACCAGCACCTACAGCTACGACTACACCTTCTTGAGGTTTTTCTTTTGCTGTATCAGGAAGGAAGATACCACTTTTTGTTTTTTCTTCTTTTGCTTCTAAACGGATAAGAACGCGGTCAGCTAATGGTTTTAACATATGATGTCACTCCTTATTTACTAGATATTATTTATACTTTATTAGCACTCTAACTCATCGAGTGCTAATCACATGTATTATTATAACCTATGTCAAAATAATTGCAAGTAAAAATTTTGATTTTTTGACTTTTTAGTTTTTATGTGAATTAGAAGCAAAAAAACTAGTATAAGTTTTAATCCTTATACTAGTCTTTTCTACTATTTTGAAACTTGATGAATCAAGGCTTTGCAGATATTAACAATACTATCTCGTTTCTTCATACTTAGGGCGCGAATGCGATTATAGGCTTCCTCTTCAGATATGGAATATAACTCCATTAATAGGCCCGTTCCCTTTTGAATGATTTTACGATCTTCTAAGGACTGTTCTAATTCAGCCATCTTCTCACGTAGCTGAGCATCACTTTTATAACGTCCTAATGCCATTTCTAAAGTAGGTACCAATTGCTCTTCTCGTACAGGTTTAATTAGGTATCCATATACACCGGAGTCTCTAGCTTTATCGATTAAATCTTGTTGACTATAACTGGTTAACAACACAACAGGTGCTTCATGGTGAAAGCCAATCTGCCGAGCAGCTTCAATACCATCTAATTCTGGCATTTTAACATCCATTAAAATGATATCTGGTTTATGCTGTTTACAGAGTTGTATAGCTTCAACGCCATTGGTTCCCTCTGCTACGACCTCATGACCGCAAGACTCAATAATATCTCGCAAATCCATGCGTATAAGGGATTCATCATCGACGATTAAAACACGCATTTACGCCTCCTTCTTCATATGTATTGTGGCCAATACACCATGACCAGTATTTTCTATGGATAAACTTCCCTTTAATTCATGAGTAACTAAATTATTTATAATTGTAAGCCCTAATCGTTTATTAGAGGAAATAGAAAAATCACTAGGCAATCCTTTGCCATTATCTGTGAAAGCTAATTTAATGTTTTCCCCTATGTCATTAACATGAAGATGAATTTCTCCATGCTCCCCTTCTAGACCATGTTCTAAGCTATTAGTAATTAATTCATTAATGATAAGAGATACATAACTTGCCATATGAGAAGAAATCAAGATATCTTCCCCACTATAAGTAAAGGTAACCTCTTGATCTTGTCTGACCATACTCATACGTAATAATCTACATAGCTCATCATAAATGGATCGTATACCAATATAATCCTCATCATAATGAGACACTATATCGTGAACTAGTGCCATACTTTCAATGCGATTAATACCCTCTTGAAGAGCCTGTTTTACCTCTGGTAAGCTTGAACGTCTCGCCTCCATACGCAATAGACCCGCTACAGTTTGTAAGTTGTTTTTTACGCGGTGATGGACCTCTTTGATAATTGAGTTTTTCACCAACAATTCTTGTTGTTGCTTACTTTCACGAGTACAATCATGTAACACTAAAAAACATCTCGTTTCATTACGGCCCATAGCAATAGGAATCATATGCTGACGAATCACCATATCTTGATATATTTCTTCACTAGTATATATAGTTCTATCTGCCAAGACTTGTTGGATAGCCGATATTTTTAAAGTACTGCTATAAATAGATGAACCTACTAAACGTCGATCAAAGCCTAATAAATCTACCAATTGTAATGCAGCATCATTGCCGTATAGAATTTTATGAGAATCATCAAAGATAATTAAACCATCAAAATAAGAGATAGGTTCGTAAGATTGGATTTGTTCATCCGTAGCAGTCAGCATGAGACGTTGCATCGTATCAGATAAAGTATATTCTTGTTCATATTGCTCTACCTTGATAGATGGGGACAGTGTAAAGGAAATACCACCAATAATACGTCCTCCATTGTCTACTACAGGAAAAACATGCTGCCTAAACTCATGATCGCCCCCAATGAGTGGCTGCCCATTTTCCATCATCACATGCCAAGTATGATTACCTTTTACGTAACGTGTAACGATTCCAGCTTCACTGCGTTCTATACATAACATATCAGCACGCTGTTGTACATCACCATGTGATTTCTTCAGTAGGGGCGTAAAAATCTGTATCCTTTGACGGGTCAAAGACTCGCCAAAGGATATAAGTTTACTAATATGCTCAAGTAATGAGGTTTGTAATGGTCCTAATGGTGTTGTATTTAAAATATCTTGACCAATATCCACAATTAATCCTCTTTCCAAGATACATGACCAATTTCTACGCTTGGTTTTGCATTCAATGTTAAATCGCCAAATTTACCAGCTTGCGCCATATAATAAGCTCGACAACCAATCATGGCCGCATTGTCCGTAGACAAAATTTTATGAGGCTTGTAATAAGTAAATCCTTCTTCTTGGCACATAGCTTCTAATGCTTGTTGTAACCCCTTGTTAGCAGATACACCACCAGCAATAGTAATACGTGTTTCACCTAATGTGTGAGCTGCATCTTTTGTTTTTTCTACAAGCACATCAACGATAGCCTTTTGGAAGGACGCTGCCACATCGGCTTGATTGATGGGCTCATTCTTTTGTTGTTTGCTATTTAAATAGTTTAATACTGCTGATTTCAAGCCACTAAAACTGAATTCAAAATTACCAGGTTCGCTCAAAGCCTTTGGAAACTCGATAGCATCAGCATCACCTTCCGCAGCAAGAGCATCAATATGAGGACCACCTGGGTATGGGAAGCCCATGACACGAGCAATTTTATCAAAAGCTTCACCAGCTGCATCATCTCGTGTTTGGCCAAGAATATCAAATTCTTCGTACCCTTTTACATGAACTAGCATTGTATGACCACCAGATACGACGAGGCTCAAAAATGGAGGCTCTAATTCTGGATTAGCTAAGAAATTAGCAAAAATATGACCTTCCATATGGTGAACTGGCACCAAAGGGATGCCTGTAGCAAAGGATAAACCCTTTGCTGCTGCTACACCTACCAACAGTGCACCAACAAGGCCGGGACCATAGGTAACGCCAATGTGGTCGATATCTTGTAAGGTCACATTCGCATCTCGTAGCGCTTGATCTATAACAGGTATAACTTGTTCTATATGGTGACGCGATGCGATTTCAGGCACAACGCCACCAAATTTTCTATGAATCGGCACTTGGCTAGAAATAACATTAGATAAAACAGTTCGTCCATCCTTTAAGACAGAGGCTGATGTTTCATCACAGCTACTTTCCAAGGCTAATGTGTATATACTCATTCTATTTCCTCTGAAACGAGAGACATAATGTACGCATCTTCCGTAGGCTCTGAATAATAATCTTTACGAATTCCTTTTACAGAAAAACCTAAATTTCTATACATAGCCAATGCGGCTAAATTAGATATGCGCACCTCTAAAAAGATTTCGTGCATGCCTCGCGAAAAACATTCATTAATTAATTGCTTTGTAAGTTTTGATCCGTATCCTTTACCACGGGCAGAAGGCAAAACGGCAATATTCGTAATTTGACCTTCATCGTATACAAGCCAAGCACCTGCATATCCTACAATGTGGTTCTCCTCACAAATTACCATATATAGTTTATTTTCTGCACCTTCCAGCTCAGCGAGAACAGATTCTAACCTCCAAGGAACAGAAAAGGACTGCTGTTCGATCTCATAAATAGCGTGAGCATCCTCAATAGTGGCTAAACGTATCTCCATCATTCTGCACCTGCTGCCTCTGTCACTACTACGGTAGGATTTTGGCTCAACATGGCAGGATTATCCTTATGGCGTTCTTCCCATAATACTTCCGCTTCTGAGCGGCGAATATAATACGGTACCATATCCATAGGATCAGATACTTCATTTGTATCTATTAACTTACGACCAGCTAGCAGTAACGAACTAGCCTTCGGAATACGTTGTGATATATCTAGAATCGTTAAATTAGTATCCTTTTCCTCTAACAGTTTTTCAATACGTTTAATGCCATCCCCAAGGAATAATACTTTATCATCATTTGCTCTAAAGCGGTCTAACAAATCACTTGCAGCTATAACAAATGGCTCTTCCTTGCACACTAGTTCGTGACCTACGTATTGATAAATACCCGCATAGACATGTTTCTTCTGTGCATCAATAACGGTACAAATTGTACGATCTGTATAGGATACATTCCGGGCTAAGCTATCCATAGTCATGACACCATATAAAGGAATTTGTAGGGCGTAAGCCATTGCCTTTGCTGTCCCCATGCCAATGCGTAAGCCCGTAAAGGAACCAGGCCCAATACTAACTACGATTCCTTTTAATTCATTTCTATCAACTTGAGAGGCACGTAACAACATATCGATATGAGGTACTAATTGCTCGGAATGAGTCAATCCAGCTTGTATGGTCAATTCCCCTATAAGGTTATGTTCGTCCATCAAGGCCACACTCGATACGAGTGAGCTCGTCTCAATTCCCAACCACATATGGGCCTCCTATTTCTACTAAATCTTCCGCTGTAAGGTAATCACTACCTAAAATAATAGATCGGCTTGTATCACCAATGGGCTTTAAATAAATCCACATTGTTTCATCAGGCAATTCATCAGGGAATTTATCCGCCCATTCCACAATGGATACACAATCTTCTGTATATTCGTAAAACCCAATATTTTCCAGTTCACTAATATCATCCAAGCGATACACATCAAAATGATATAAATGCGTTCGATTCACATCATAGGTATTCATAATGGCAAAGGTAGGACTCGTAATCTCCTCTGTTACGCCAAAGCCTTTAGCTATGCCCTGGGATAAATGAGTTTTACCCGTCCCTAAATCACCAATTAAGGCAATACATAAAGGATCTCCATTCTGTTGTACCCATTTACCGAGTATCTGTCCAAATTGTTGTGTATCTTCTACTGTATGTGTCTCTAATTGGACCTGTGCCTTATGATTCATGAAAATGATTATATCCTTTCGCTTCTATGGTCTTAATCGTTCTATCATGTGTTACCATCTCAACCTTTGGAGGTCCAGTTACAACCTCTCCAATCAATGTAATACCTGCTAGATTTTCTAATTTTGGAACTAATGACTTAGGGGCCGTAAATACTAGTTGAAAGTCTTCTCCACCATATAGAGCATAATCTACTGGCTTAGTTTGTAAATGCTTTGCTAATGCGTAGGTTTCTTCATGCAGTGGAATAGCTGATTCCTCTACAAGGATAGAAATATTGCTAGCAGATGCAATTTCATTTAATTCACTACCAAGACCATCGCTAATATCATTCATACTATGAACACCTAACTGTCTCAATTGTTCCCCTAATTCAATTTGAGGATCTGGACGTTGATGACCTATCTTGGTCATATCATAGCCTTCTAGATTGTATGAAAGTGCACCTAACCCAGTAGCAGCATAGCCTACATAATTAGTAATGCCGACAACATCGCCTACTTGAGCACCACTGCGCATAACCGCAGTTCCTTTAGGTACCTCACCAATAATCGTTACGGTCCACACCATAGGTCCTTCCGTGCGCACTGTGTCACCACCTAATATATTTAGCTTATATCGTTGGCATTGAGCTTTAATACCTCTATATATTTCATCTAAAATTTCTGTATCTATCTGTTGTGGAGCTGCAACAGATAAGACGATTTGTTTTGGGGTCCCACCCATAGCCGCTATATCGCTTAAATTTGCCGTCATAAGCCGATGTCCTACATCATAAGGCATCATATAGTGAAAGCTAAAATGAACCCCTTCTACCATCGTATCCGTACTAATGAGTTGATCCATATCTGGTGCGGCACTATATACTGCACAATCGTCACCAATACCATACACTACGGTACTAGAGTCATATATTGTATTATCTTGAATTTGGCGAATGAAATTAAATTCCCCTACATCTTTTAATTGCATCTGATCACCTAGTTTCTGATTATTATACTCATTGTATTGTAACATATATAAAAGACAACAAAAATAGCAGATAGTTGATATATCAACTATCTGCTATCAATGTTCCTAAGGGAATTATTTTTTAATTAAGTTCGTCATCCGTTTAACTGGATCTTTAGTATCAAAGGAGCCTACTGTAGAAACCTTTTTACCATCGCTGACGAAGAGAACACCATTAATGTTATCAAAGGATGTCAATGTATTGACAATGGCAGCCATTTGTAATTTAACAGTTAAGTCCCCACCATTACCTTTTACGAAGGCATTGTTTACTTCAACAGAAGCAATACCGTCCTTTACAGTAACAGATGTAATCTCAATATCCTTAGTGAATATTGGATATTTTTGAGCTCTGTCAGCTTTTAACATCGCTAGAAGAGCTGCTTTCGGCGTTACTTTATTCGCCTCCATCTCAACGGTCTGTTGTTTTACCCCAGAACCATCCTCTGTTGGTACAAAGAATACCATCTTAACCTTTTCTTGAGATACTTTTGTAGTTTCTGCATCCTTATTGACTTTCGCCTCTTGCACAGGCTCGCTTTTACCTGTTGTAGGAGCTTGTTCAGGTGTACAACCTGCTGCAAATGCTAGCATGCCTACACAGAGGATCGAAAGAACTTGTTTACGTAATTTCATCGATTAACCTCCAAAGTAATTAGCAATACCATTTGCAATGCGATTAGCAAAGTCTTCTTGTGTTTGAGCAGACTGTAATGCTCGCTCCTCGTTAGGATTGGAGATAAAGCCAAGCTCTACGAGAATTGCAGGCATATTAGAATGTCTCAACACGTATAAGTTCCCCTCTTGAATGCCACGGTCACCATTGAAACCAGGTGTATTAGCAATTTGAGTTTGAACCTTTTGTGCCAATCTAGCATCATTACCTGATTTACTGTAGTAGTATGTTGCAATACCACCCACGCTTGGGTTAGTGAAAGCATTGATATGAACACTTACAAGAACATCAGAATTGTTTCGGTTCGCAATATTAACGCGAGCACCTAATTCTTCAACACCACTTGCATTAGGGCCATATACGTCTACGTCTGTAGTACGTGTCATAACTACTTTAGCACCACGGCTTTCCAAAGCGGATTTCAAATACTTAGAAATTGGTAATGTTACATTTTTCTCTTGTAAGCCATGTGGTCCTATGGCACCGGAGTCGCTACCACCATGACCAGGATCGATAGTGATTGTTTTACCAGATAAACCACCGCTACTTGAGTATTTACCGGATCCAGCCGGTACATTTTTCGCAGGATGTGCAGAAGGAGATGGGCGTTTACCATAGTAAGCAGGTTTAGGTGTTACACCTTTTTTCTGAACATCTACAACGATGCGATATGGTTTCTTATTAACCGTATCTTTTTTCAGGGAAAATACCTTTACATCACTCGTATCGATAGATGAAGGTGTCTTGATTGTAACCTTAACATCTCTGCCGTCTTCTGAGAGTTTAGCAGAACTAGCTATGCTTGAGTCCATTGTAATGTTCTCTTTAGCAGTCTTTAGCTTCGTGTTTTTCAAGGTAACAGTCGTCGTTTTCCCATCTTTGCTAATCGATGCGGACGCTTTCACCGGCGCTGACAAATCCATAACCATACGAACATATGGTACAGGTGCATCTGTTCTAGTCACCCATCGTGCATCTTCAAGATTAGCGGCCTTCGCTTGAGTCAATAATAAAGGTATCGCCATCAAGACTGCAAGGCACATAAAAAATAGTTTACGCAATACATTCACTCCAATCTAACTGACATACATAGTGTCCAAACCATAGAGATGAGTCGATGATATCTTTGTCTATCAAAATCTCATCGTTCCAATCTATCCATAAACTAATGTTAGATTATAGATAGATTATTTCATACAAACATGAAGATAAGTATGCCGATTATACATATTACTATATAAAGTCTTTATATCAAAGACACAATAAACAGTTGCTTAAAATTATTTTTTATGCTATACAATCGACACTATCGTTCAGTTGTAATCTGCCATTCATTCCCATCCGTACTAATGTGAATACGTCCCATCGTATCCGTACGGTAAATGGCAATATTGTTTTCCTGTAAACGACGTAATGTTACATCGTGAGGATGACCATACTTATTATACATGCCATTTGAAATTAATGCACTTTCTGGTCTAATAGATTTCAAAAAATCTTCAGAGCTACTTGTACGAGAACCGTGATGACCTACCTTAAGAACGCGAGCAAACAGTTTAGAGTTCTGCTCTTTTACCAGTTTTTTCTCTTCTTGTAATTCTGCATCTCCCGTAAAGAGCATTGAGAATTTACCAAAGATTAACTTACCTACAATAGAGTTATTGTTGAGATCTGGTTCGCCTTTTTTATCAGTTAAGACCTCTGTCCAAGGAGCATAAACAACAAATACGGCACCATGACCAAAATCAACTACATCACCACTTCTCAAAGTAGAACGTTTAATTTTATTTTTTTCAATCCACTTTTCATAGGTTTTGAACATATTGTTATCAACAGAAATACCATCATCATATACATTTTCAATAGGCATTGCTTTGGCAATGGCATAGAAACCACCCATGTGATCTGCATGAGGATGCGTAATTATAATATTTTTTAACTTTGTAACACCCATGGCTTTAAGTTGAGCTACAATATTCTCTCGATGTTCAATATCGCCAGTATCGATCATGCTATATTCATCGCCCACCTTAAGCAATATAGCATCTCCTTGGCCAATATCTAGCATATATACATCTAGCTTACCTTCAGGTGTAGTTGTCTTAGTATCAATAGAGTAAGCCCCTTTAGCACTAGAGGTCGCTTGATTAGCAGCATTAGCTACATCTTTATTTGTACAACCTACAATGGCAAAGATAGGAATACATAATACTAGCAAAAAAGCTATAAAGCGTTGCATTTTATTTGTCATTCTTATTCTCCCAACAGTTCACTAATTACACATCCTAGTGAAGTGCTTACATCACTAGGTGTATACCCCCAAGCCTTAGTGTCGTTCAAAATATCAGCACTACGACTATGCACATATACGCCGAGAACTGCACTATCTTGTAAAGAATAACCTTGGCTAATGAATCCAGCGATTACACCGGTTAGTACATCCCCCATACCGCCAGTACCCATACCAGCGTTACCAATCGTATTAACATATACAGTTCCATCTGGCAATGCTACAACAGAAGGAATCCCTTTTAACACTAAAACAACTTGGTGTTCCTTAGCAAATTCCCTTGCTAACGTAATGTAATGACGCTCAATCCATTTGATAGGCAAGTCAATGAGCCTACTAAACTCACCTAAGTGAGGTGTCATAACACAGTAAGGTAGCTCTCGTTCCACCGCGTATATAGACTCAATCTCACCATCGCGCAAGGCATCTTTATCAACAGAACCTACATGACCCAATGCATAAAGAGCATCTGCATCAAGAACCAATGGACCTTCGTAGCTATCTAAAATAGAATCTACAAAATCAGGAATATCACTAGTGCGTCCTAGGCCTGGTCCCATAGCAACCACTTGGCGCCCTTCTAACATAGCTTTATGAGCCTCTGTAGAGGTAACCATTACTTCCGGTATAATGCGACCTTGTACGACTGGTTTAATCACTTCTGGTACACCTAAAGTAACCTTACCAGCACCACTATGAACTGCAGCCTCTGCAGCTAAAATAGGAGCCCCTATCATATCATTAGACCCACCAATAATCAAGGCATTACCATTAACACCTTTGTGTGCCATAGGAATCCGATAGTTAATAAGCTTTTCCGCCAAATCAGAATCAATTGTTACAGTTATATCACAATCTCCTAGCACTTGCTGCCAAGGTGCTCCTAACGGAGCAACAACAGCTATACCCCCTACAGCCTTGCCAGGATATAGTAATAATCCTTGTTTAATGGCACCAAAGGTAACTGTGTAATCATAGGCCAATGTACCTTCAGCTATTTGACCTGTTGTAGCATCTAAGCCAGCAGGTACATCAATGGCCCACAAATCAAAATTATATTGACTGCGCATAGTATCAATATCATGGAGTACATCCACAGTTAAATCTCTCAACTTTCCAGTTAAGCCTGTTCCCATAATACCTTCCACAGCAACAGCTACATTAGACCAATCATTAAATTCATCATACATATCGATGATACAACCCATGGCCTCACAACGTTCTAATTGCAATGCAAAAAGATCACTACATTTGCTAGTATCTCCTACTAGTACAATTTGTACAGGTACGCCTTGTTCCATTAAATGGCGAGCCGCTACAAGACCATCTGCCCCATTATTCCCTGTACCGCAGATAAATAGAACAAAACTATTGATAGAACGGGCGTTATCTAAGGAAAACAAATCATATTGTCCCCATAAAGCATCAACAATGCCTCGTCCTGCATTTTCCATAAGAATTTCTAAAGAGACACCTAATTGCTTAGGAACCTCTCGATCTATAAATCGAGCATCTTCAGTTGTTAAAATATTCATCTTATGCTCCTTCAAGTATAACCGTACTCATTGCGTATTCCTTGCAATGACTAATTGATACGTGAATATTAGTATAACCTAAGGTTTCATAGATATTTTTGAAAGTATCTTGTAAACGGATCAAAGGCGCCCCTAATTCATCGTGATATATTTCTATATCTTGCCAAGATCCGTGCCGCATCCCCGTTCCTAGCGCTTTAATAAACGCCTCTTTTGCGGCATAAATTCCTGCGAAGGATTCATAACGCCCTTTATTACGACTTTCACAATAATCTATCTCATGAGGCGTATACACACGTTCCACAAATGAACTAGACCGCTCTATAGCTTGGCGGATACGTTCAATTTCTATAATATCGTTCCCTAATTTCATAATAGCTCCTAAAATACCCTAACACTATTATTATACACTCTTAAAAGGGATTAAAACATAAATAATATCTAGGCATTTACAGAGAATGGTAAACTAGGCAAGCCGTAAATTTCAACTTTCCCCTTACGATTTACAGCCATATACATTTGACCATTCCGATAATCCATATCCTCAACCTCCATACCAGATGTATAAGGACTAATATTTTTCACAACCCCTTCTTCATCGACAAAAACAAAGGTTGTTAAGGTTGTAAAAATAGCATTACCATTGCCAGCATAAGCACCATTATTGTTTAAATCTGTATGCTCTGCGTCAATCTTATAAGTCTTAATCTTATTAAAATTAGAGTCATAATAATTAATTGTACGATGAGAATTTGTTAACGGCACAATAGATACGTATTCATTACGGTCTTTATCAAAGGCAAAGTTAAATACCTTTTCTTTTAATCTAATAGGTGCTTCTACAATCATACTATCCGCCTCTATAGGCGTAACAATATAACCATCTACAACGGCATTTGTCGTATAGTAGCGATTATTGTTAGGATTATAAGTTAAGGTATTCATGTGGCCTAACAGCTTTTTATGACTATATTCATATTTTGCAACTATCTTAAAGGTTGTAGGATTAATTTCGTAAATAATTTGCTTTGTATTTTCAGAGTTAATACAAGCTAAAACAAAAACATCTTTTTTAGAGTTATAACAAAATCCTTGGCATTGATTTACGCCCGCATCTAATGGGATTTCTGCTAAACGAGATAAAGGCAATGGCATTTGAACAGCACTTACATGTTGTGTTAGCTTTGGAATATCAAAGACATTAGCAATATAGTCAATTACACCTTGATCCATAATGTCACCTCAAAAAAGGAAAATGTATATTAAGTATATAAATTCAATAAATATAAAAAATAGGCGGTAAGACAAAAGTCTTACCGCCTAAAGTTGGTGCCGGAGGTGGGACTTGAACCCACACGGTGTTACCCGCTTGATTTTGAGTCAAGTGCGTCTGCCATTCCGCCACTCCGGCGTCTCGGAACATTTGTTATTATACAGACATCCCTACACAATGTCAACCTGTTTTTTATATTTTCCCTAAAATATTTTTAACAGCTTCCATATCGGAATCACATTGCTGTTTCCACGTAAGTGCTACCCCTGTAATATATCCCTTACGAGCATATTCTACATCAGTAGGCACACTTTCAGCACCATAATCTAATTCACCTGCTAGCCAATAGTAGTCCTGCCCTCTCGAGTTGATACGAGCATCGATAATATTACTATAAGTTTGCAAGCCTTGGCTCACCATTTTAAAATGATCCCAGTCACAAATGCCTCGCAACGGGAAGTTCACATTAAGTAAACCACTAAACTGGCCCTTAACATAAATTTTATCGATCAATTCATGAATAAAGGGATGTATTTCATCGCCTCGTTCAGTAGAATAGCGTTCAACAGACAAAGCTAATCCAGGAATACCGTAAAAACAACTTTCCATAGCAGCTGATACAGTACCAGAATACAATACATCAGAGCCTAAGTTAAAACCATGATTAATACCAGAGATTACAAGGTCAGGCATATCATCGGTCAATAAATAACTAAGGCCAAACTTCATACAATCAGACGGTGTTCCCGTTAGAGCATAAAGGCGAGGATTTTCATCCTCGCCATTGTACGCATCTAGTTTTAATGGAACCTCAGTCGTCAATGCATGGGATTTAGCACTTTGTTCATTCGCAGGTGCTACAACGGTAATTCGATAATATTGACTTAAGTACGATGCAAGATGGCGTAAACCATCTGCCAAAATACCATCATCATTACACATTAAAATATGCATAGTCACTCCTACAGATTCTATTTTTGATTCTTATTCATATTACCCATACGCGTTAATTTTACGTCACCTAAGCCAACGGCTCTCGTATGAACTGTGTGAGACCATACTTTGTTATGACGACGGAACCAACCTAAAATATTTACTGGAATCCAAGAATATACAAATAATGGATATAGTAAATAGTAGAACCAAATCTTTGGTGGTACCTTAATTTTCAATAATACGATTAATGGGAATAAATATTGGCCAACACCGATAATAGTCCAAACAGACATTGGCAGGATTTGATACAAAATATTTGTATAAATCGGTGTATACGCATTGATGTAAGACAACACCAAGTATACAGTAGTCAACAATAAGAAATACGGTTGACTTACTTGGAAAATACCATCCAAAATCATAATATTCCCTGTTTTAATGCCTGTAGCAAACAATTTAGGAATATATCGACCTGCACAGTCAAATTGACCTTGAGCCCAACGCAAACGCTGTTTACAGGAGGCCTTCATGGTCGTTACCTTTTCATCGTATACGATGGCATCATGGCCCCAACACGTACGGATACCATGAGTTAATAACTTCATAGAGAATTCCATATCCTCAGTCAAGCTATTACAATCCCAACCGTACTCGCGAATGATGGATGTACGGATACACATACCTGTGCCACCCAAAGCTGTAGACAAACCAATGCGATATTTTGCTAAGTGCCACATATGGTTTACCATCCAGAACGCGATGGAGAACGTCCCTGCTACCCAAGAATCCGTTGGGTTTTTAGAGTTGAGGTAACCTTGAATTACTGACTCGCCTTTTTCAAGGTGATCATTCATTTCTAACATAAATTGGGGATGTACTAAATTATCGGCATCAAAGATAAGAAAGGCATCGTATTTCCTTTCCATTTTCTCTACTCGATCAAACATCCACCCCATAGCATAACCTTTACCTACTTCTTGTTTGTTTTCGCGCACATGCACATTAGCACCAGCAGCACTTGCTACTTCAGCTGTCTTATCTGTACAGTTATCTGCTACCACAAAGATATCGTACAGCTCATCAGGATAATCTAAGCCACGTAAGTTTTTTATTAACTCACCAACTACAGCTTCCTCATTATGAGCACATACAACGATGGCAAAGGAGTTTTTAGGGGTATAGTTCTTATGTACTCGCGACCGCCACATACCAACAACGGCGAGTATAAAATAATAAACCGTATAGATTACGATTATTACCTGCATAGGGATCAGTACTAGATCCAGTAGGTAATTCATACTATTTTCCTCCACACACCTATTTACGTACTATATTTAAAGCCCCGTTGATGAGCCCAAACATTACATAGCCTGCAAAAATCATAACAGCCCAAGTATGCCAATCATACACGAGACATGCTATCACGAAAATTGCTGTAAGCACATAAGAAAGCTTATTAATATAAATTTCGCTCTTACCTTTAAAGTCAGGATATTTTACTTCACTAACCATAAGGATGCCTACACCAATCATGCAAACTACCAACACAAATTGAGGCACAGGTACGCCACACAATACGTACGTTGCCGCCAAACAGCCTGCCGCTGGAATTGGTAATCCTTCAAAGTAACCATGTACTTCATCGGTTTTAATGTTAAAACGAGCAAGGCGGAATGCACCAAGGACAGCAAAAACTAATAGTGGTACATAAGCTACCCAGCCTAAACCATAAAGTTCTTTCATATAAAGCATGTAAGCCGGCGCTACACCAAAGCCCACTACATCAGACAAAGAGTCTAGTTCACGCCCCATAGGACCTGCTACACCTAGCGCTCTTGCAACACGACCATCTAATCCATCCGCTACGAGAGATAATAATACGCAAATAGCAGCATAGAAAGTATTGCCTGTAGCAGATAAGGTGATACCTAGCACACCAAAGGCTAAATTAGCACTAGTAAATAAATTTGGAATTATAGATTTATTCATGACGTAACCTCCCGATAACAGTGTCACCACCAGTAATATGTTGACCTTTTTCCACGAATAACTCTACATTCTTATCCATATAGAGCTCAGTACAGGAGCCGAACTTAATCATTCCGTACAATTGACCGCGTTCAAGCACGCTATCTAGGTCTGTCCAAGATACGATACGTCTTGCCAAAAGGCCTGCGATTTGTGTTACTAAAACGGAGGTACGATCATTCTCAATGCAAATCGTATGACGTTCATTTTCAAAGCCTACATCATCTTTGAAGGCAGGCAAGAAACTGCCCATCGTATAGTGACGGTACGTAATTTTACCATCTATAGGCGCACGATTAGCATGTACGTCAAAAACAGATAGGAAGATAGTCACCTTTTTACATTCTTTATGTAAGTAAATATCTTCATATACATCAGAAATATCCATGATTTTCCCATCTGCAGGGGACAAAATCAATTCTGGATCTTGAGGGATTACACGTTTAGGATTTCTAAAGAAATTGACGAAAAATAATGCCAAAATAAATGAAATAATCGCAATTACATAATGTCCTAAAAATCCTAATACCACTGTGATAACGAGCATAGCCCCTATCAGTGGAAACCCTTCCTTAATAATTGGTCCTGTAGGCACGATTCAACACTCCCTATTTATTTCTAATAACGGTCCACATAAACTTTGGAATAGCCAACATGCGGCCAATCCGTTGAGGTTCTAAATATAATCGATACAACCATTCAAGTCGATTCCGTTGCATCCATTCTGGAGCCCGAGGAATATTACCTGCCAAGACATCAAAGGAACCACCAATACCGATAGCTACTACGCCATCAAGGTGACTTAACTTTTCTGCGATCCATTGCTCTTGCTTTGGTACACCTAAGGCAACAAATACTAATTTCGCCTTAGATTCACCAATAGTATTAATGATTTCTTGTTCCTCTGCGCTATCGAAGAATCCATCATGAATTCCTGCTATATTTAACTCACCCACTTGAGCCGCTAAATTATCAACTGCACGCTGAGCAACACCAGGTGCTGCCCCTAAGCAGTATACAGGAATTTGATGGGTAGCCGCAACTTTGAACAACTCCTTAGTTACGTCTACACCTGTTACACGTTCAGGCACATGTTCACCTTGACGTTCTGCAGCCCACAAAATGCCAGCCCCGTCAGGCACGACGAGACTAGCATCATTCAATATGGTGTGCAATGTAGGATTTTCATTAGCCAACATAACCATTTCTGCATTAGCCGTGGCTACTAAGTGTAGCCCCGGCTGTTCAGTCATTTGTAAAATTCGTTGGACTGCCTCATCCATTGTTACACAATCGATAGGCACAGATAAAACAGAAATACGTTTATTCAATGTAATACTCCATTATCAACCACTATAATTTGGTGCCTCAACGGTAATGCTTACATCATGCGGATGACTTTCTTTCAAACCAGCCGCTGTAATTTGAATGAATTGAGTATTTTCAATCATTTCTTGGATGTTATGACATCCGCAATACCCCATACTTGCACGCAAACCACCAACCATTTGGAAAATTGTATCGGCCAACATACCTTTATACGGTACGCGACCTTCTATACCTTCAGGAACTAATTTCTTAGCTTCTGTTTGGAAATATCGATCTTTACTACCAAGTTTCATAGCCCCTAAGCTACCCATGCCACGGTATACTTTATAGGAACGACCTTGATAAATTACTTGTTCCCCCGGGCTTTCATCAGTACCAGCTAAAATATTGCCCATCATAACTACATTAGCACCAGCTGCAATAGCTTTAGCAATATCGCCAGAATATTTTATGCCCCCATCAGCGATGATAGGAATTCCATAGCGACGACCTACTTGAGCAGCCTCATAGACCGCTGTAATTTGAGGCACCCCAATACCAGCAATAACGCGAGTTGTACAAATAGAGCCAGGTCCAATACCAACCTTAACAGCATCAGCACCCGCTTCAATAAGGGCCTCAGTACCTGCTGCAGTAGCCACATTACCAGCAATTACTGGAATATGAGGATAAGCTTGTTTTATGTCCTTCAATGTACGTAGTACACCTGCAGAATGACCATGAGCAGTATCGACGATAATTACGTCTGCTTTAGCAGATACAAGGGCATCAAGACGATCATACATATCTTGAGATACACCTACTGCGGCACCGACTAATAATCGACCACTAGCATCTTTAGCTGCATTTGGATATTTTGTCGCTTTTTCAATATCTTTTATAGTAATTAAACCTTTTAAGTTACCACCGCCATCTACGAGAGGTAATTTTTCAATACGATGTTCACTTAAAATAGCTTTCGCCTCTTCTAGAGACGTACCTTCCGGTGCAGTGACAAGGGTGTCCTTTGTCATGCAGTCTCCAATTTGGCGAGTTAAATCAGTTTCAAAACGCATATCGCGATTTGTTATGATCCCTACTAGTTTACCATGTTCTGTGATAGGTACACCAGAAATTTTATATTTTTCCATAATTTCTGCTACATCAGATAGTAAATTTTGAGGGCTTAAGAAAATAGGATCAACGATAACACCATGTTCAGAGCGCTTTACCTTGTCAACTTCATGGGCCTGTTCTTCAATAGACATATTCTTATGGATAACGCCAAGGCCACCTTCACGAGCCATAGCAATAGCCATACGAGATTCAGTAACCGTATCCATCCCAGAACTAATCATAGGAATATTTAACGTTATGTCGCGAGTTAGTTGAGTTTTTAACTCCACTTGATTGGGCAGCACATCAGAAGCCGCTGGTACTAGTAATACATCATCAAAAGTGAGTCCACGCATACCAAATTTATCGTCTCTCATTATTTATTTCCTTTCCGTATAATAAAACAAAACTACGACCCGCCTAGTCCCTATGGACTAGGCGGTCAGTCGTAGCTTAGCGTTCAGACCGCAAAATGCCGCCTTCCATATAATCATCTTTTTTCATATCTACGAAGATAACTTTTACTGCATCAGCAGGAACATTTACGATATCAACCGCAGCTTTAGTGATAGCTTCACCTAATTGTTTCTTTTGTTCTTTTGTGCGCCCTTCAACGAGCTCTACGTGGATAATTGGCATATTGACCTCCATAGATGAAAAAATGAAATAAATTGTTTGTTCTATTATACGGTATGAGGAACATATACACAAGGGAAAAAGCCAGATAAAATCTAATATTATCGATACTTATGTACTTATAATTCCTACCTCTTAATTATACAATATTCTTAGGAATTTTTCACCAAATCTTTTTTCTAATTCTTCTTTCATTACAGATTCTAATGTTTCCATTCCGAATTGACTTGCAAAGTCTAGTACATCCTTGCGAGCCTCCACTAGAATTTCAATATCTTTGATAATGTTAGCCACCCGCAAATCAGGTAAGCCCGATTGAGCTAATCCGAATAATTGACCTGATCCGCGCAACAATAGATCTTGCTCTGCTAGTTCAAAACCATCTTGCGTTTGTTCCATTAGCTTCAAACGCTCTTGGCTTACATCATTTTTTGAATCACTTACTAAAATACAATAGGACTGATGAGAACCACGACCTACACGGCCACGCAACTGATGCAATTGAGATAGACCAAATCGTTCAGCCCCTTCAATACACATGATAGTCGCATTAGGTACATTGACACCAACCTCGATAACCGTGGTGGAAACGAGTAATGAAATGTCTCCCTTGTGGAATGCATTCATTACTTCGTCTTTGTCACTAGGTTTCATGCGCCCATGAACGAGTCCCACTTCATAGGCTTTGTAAAAGTATTCTTTTAGTTCTAAATACAGTTCTTCAGCCGCTTGTAAGTCTAATTTTTCAGACTCTTCGACGAGTGGACACACTACGTAGACTTGGCGCCCTTCCGCCATCTCCTTACCAAAGAATGCCCGTAATCGATCTTTATAAGAACTATCTACAACATACGTTTTTACAGGCTTACGGCCTGGCGGCATCTCTTTAATTAAAGAAACTGCTAAATCTCCATATACAGATAATGTCATAGTCCGTGGAATCGGTGTGGCTGTCATAATAAGTACGTGCGGATATGTACCCTTCTGTTGCAGTCTAGCCCGTTGTTCTACACCAAAACGATGTTGTTCATCTATAATAACAAGTCCTAGGTTGTGGAAGTTAACACCTTCTTGAATAAGAGCATGGGTGCCAATAATCATATGAATCGATCCATCAGCTAACCCTTCATAGATGCGTTCTTTTTCTTTTTTGGTAGTAGATCCCGTTAATAGCTCTATGGTAATCCCCAAATTACCACACACTTCTGTTATACCTTCGTAATGTTGTGCAGCCAAAATCTCCGTTGGAGCCATTAACGCCCCTTGGTACCCATTTTCAATGGCTTTCAACAAACTCAACGTAGCTACAACGGTTTTACCGGACCCTACATCACCTTGTAACAAACGTTGCATAGGACGTTCATCTTCCATATCGATACGAATGTCCTCTAATGCACGCTGTTGATCACCGGTCAAAGAGAATGGTAGATTTTCAATACATTGCGCCATTAACTCTCCATTAGGCCCCATTTTCGGACCTCTATGGCACTGCTCTTTATTACGCAACAAGGCTAAGCCCGATTGCATCACAAATAGCTCTTCATAGGCGAGTTGATGACGAGCCTCTTCGTAACGCTCAGAAGAGTCGGGAAAATGCATCATCTTAAATGCATCATATCGACTCATATAATGGTGAGCCTCGAGAACCTCTTTAGGTAAAATCTCAGGTAACTCATGATTAGCGGCAAACCAATTTCGTACCGATGAACGCACAACAAATTGAGATACTCCATCAGCCAAAGCATAAATAGGAACGATACCTCGATCTGGCTCCCCACCATCTCCCAAGTTTTCTATTTGTGGCGTATTCATTTGCATAGAGCCATATTGAAATTCCGCTTTACCATATGCATATAGACGCTGACCTTTTTTGTAAAAGTTCTTCTTATAGCCTTGGTTAAATAGGACAATCTTTAAAGGACCAGTACCATCTGCAATGACTACTTCTAAAATAGACAATCGAGGGCGAGGACGTTTCTCTTGAACTGCTATAACATTACCTACCACGCCACCAGTCATGCCAGATTTTAAATCACCAATTCTATAAATCGTACGGCGGTCTTCATAGGTTCTTGGGAAATACGTTAACAAGGATGTTATATTGGTAATTCCCAACTTATGTAATTGTTTCTCTCGACCAGGACCAATCCCCTTTATGGTCGTCAACCGTTCATCCATAGAAACTCCTTTAAATATACGATAAACACATGAGATATATCCAATTTCTGTATATCCTTGTGTAAAAGCCCTCTCATATCATAGAATATGATATATAGTATACCTTATATTGTAGTATATTTCATAAAAAGAGCAATATGTACGATAAAAATACTTGCTTTAAGCTACTCTTTATGATAATATACTTTTGTTATGTTATAGATTAAGCTTGGAGGTGGAAACTATGGCAAACCTTTGCGAAGTATGTGGCAAATCCACATCTAGCGGTATGAACGTGAGTCATTCTCACATTCGCACAAGAAAAACTTGGAAACCGAACATTCAAAGAGTACGGGCGGTTGTAGACGGTGCTACTAAAAAAGTAAACGTATGCACTCGCTGCCTTCGTTCTAATAAAATTACACGCGCGTAAAATAAAAAGTACATGTACTCTTTGGGGTTCTAGAGCCCCAAAAAAGCAGTTAGTTCAATTTGAACTAACTGCTTTTTTTGTTATTTATAAGGTAATATTTGGAATGTAGTATTGTTTAAAGAGCTTAATAGCATATTGGTCTGTTAAGCCAGCCACATAGTCTACTACATCAAGTGTAGAATAAAATTCCTTACCACTTTCACACCCTTCCATATCATCTGGGTGCTCCATAAAATGAGTAAATAAATTTTTCACCACATGAGATGCTTTATTTCGATCAGGAATTAATGCTGGCGCCAAGTAAACGTTTTTAAACATAAATTGGCGGAATAGATTCATAGTCATTTCCACATCACTGGACATAGAAATTACTGGTTTATCTAAGGACTCCCGTACCATATCTTCAACCATGGCAGTAATCATACTAGATGGAGTCATACCAAAATGCTCGCGCACTTCAAAGGGCAACTCCTCAGCGGTCAACATACCTGCCCGTTGTGCATCGTCAAAATCGTGGCACAAATAAGCAATGCGGTCTACGATACGAATGATTTGACCTTCCAAAGTGTCAGGGATATGAGCCCCTGTATGGCCTAAAATGCCATCGCGTACAGCAGTCGTTAAATTAAGACCTTGGTGGTCGCAATGCTTTTCTAAGACCTCAACCATACGCAAGCTTTGCTCATTATGATTGAAGTGCCCCACCATGTCGCGCAATGCATATTCACCGACGTGACCAAATGGAGTGTGGCCCACATCGTGGCCCATAGCAATAGCCTCTACAAGATCTTCGTTTAAACGCAATGCACGAGCCACAGTACGCCCAATTTGACCTACCTCAAGGGTATGAGTCATACGCGTCCGATAATGGTCGCCTGGTGCAATATATACTTGTGTCTTATGCTTTAACCGTCTAAAACATTTACTGTGAATAATGCGGTCCCGATCACGTTGGAACGCTGTTCTAAGTGGATCGGGAGCTTCCTCTTCATCACGAATTGCATCGCGGCTTTTAGCTGCATAAGGGGACAGGAGTAAAGCCTCCCGTTCCTCTATTTGTTCCCGTATATTCATTTACCCTCCGATGCGCGGTTTTTATCGATTAACTGCATCACAAGAGAAGCGGTTTCTTCAATGGATTTATTAGAAACATCTAATACTTGGCAGTGCAAACGGCGCATAATAGCTTTCGCATATTCTAGTTCGGCCTGAATACGCTCAATAGATGCGTAGTTTGCTTCATCTTCAAGACCGATAGCGCGTAAACGTTCACTACGAATATTATTTAATTTAAATGGGTCAATAATAAGGCCCACGATTTTCTTCGCTGGAATCTTAAATAGTTCCTCTGGTAATGGTACCTCAGGTACTAATGGCAAGTTCGCCGCTTTAATCTTTTTGTACGCCAAGAACATAGATAATGGAGTCTTACTAGTTCTGGATACACCAATAATAACTACATCAGCCTTTTCAAAACCAGATGGATTTTTACCATCGTCATATTTTACGGCAAATTCAATGGCTTCAACCTTTTTAAAATATTCTTGGTCAAGCTTATGAACCATACCTGCTGTCATACGAGGCTTAGTCGTTGCTACAGTACCAACTGCATCGAGAACAGGCCCCATAATATCTACAGCAGGGATTTTGTATTCAGCTACCTTCTCGTGAAGATATTTACGCAAAGACTCAGACACGATAGTATGACAAATAACATGATGTCCACGTTTTGCATCGTCTACGATTTCATCGATTTGGCTTTCACTATCGATATAGGGAATGCGCACAATTTCAATTTGTTCCTTATCATATTGACTGGCTGTAGCTCGCGCTACAGCCTCAGCGGTTTCCCCTAGGGAATCCGATATTGCATAAATAATTTTTTCTGCCATTCTATCAACCTCAATGTATGCTACATTCTAAAAATACTTTTGCTACCGTCGTTTTTGACACGCGGCCCACAACCTTTAATCGTTTCTTGTTCCCTACGTCCTCGCGAACGACAACAGGCAAACAATCTACTTCATAATCTATCATCTTCTGTGCCGCCTCTACTAAGGTATCGGTAGGCTCCACAGTTATAACCTTACTAACAGGGGTCATGATCATAGATATAGGCATGGCGTGCGAATCTGTTTGACCCATAGAGGCGCGTAGTAAATCTTTTCGAGATACCACACCTACTAGGTACGAATCATCACACACTAAAATCGTACCTACATCCTCTGTAAATATAGTAACAATCGTGTCATATAAACTAGTTTCCCCACTAACCACGACTGCTTGAGATAATACATCACTTACCAGAAATGACTTTAATCGCTCAGCCGTTTGTGTTTCCTTTGAAAGCCCTACATAGTAATAACCTACATTGGGACGCGCATCTAGCACACCTAACATAGTTAATACAGATAAATCTGAACGCAATGCAGATCGTGTAACCTCTAAATGCTCAGCAATAGCACTGCCTGTTACAGGTCCTTCTTCACGAACGATTTGAGCAATTTGTTCTTGTCGTTTCGACAGTTTCACACGGTAACCCCCTTTCATCTCTGTTTGTATTATATCCTAAGTTACCATTCAGAAAAAGAGGAGACCTACGGGCCTCCTCTTTACCATAACTATATTATTACCAATTTAGTTCGTCAGATTCTTGACGACCACGACCAGTCATAGCATCGAGCATAATTCTTTGTTCGATTTGAGCCACCATTTTCTTAGTGTTCACAACCGCATCTGGGTTAACAGAAATGGAGTCGATACCGCTCTTCACGAGGAATTCGCAAAGTTCAGGGTATACGCTTGGTGCTTGGCCACAGATGGATACAGTTTTGCCATCTTTATGCGCCACTTCAATGAGATGACGAATTGCTCTGCGAACTGCTAGATTACGTTCATCATAGATATGTTGAACTGTTTCGTTATCACGGTCACAACCGAGAACGAGCATAGTCAAGTCGTTAGAACCGATGGAATAACCATCTACGTATTTATTGAATTGATCAGCTAAGATGATGTTGGATGGAATCTCAGCCATGAGCCATACTTTGAAGTCTTTACTACGAGCAAGACCTTCTTGAGCCATTAAATTAGTTACTAATTCAGCTTCCTCTACAGTACGGCAGAATGGAATCATAACTTGCAAGTTTTTAAAACCAAATTCATTACGTACTTTTTTAATTGCTTCTAATTCTAATTTGAAAGCAGGTGTATATTTTGGATCATAGTAACGAGAAGCACCACGCCAGCCAAGCAATGCACTGGATTCATGAGGTTCGTATTTGTCGCCACCTTTAAGATCGCGATACTCACTAGATTTGAAGTCGCTCAAACGAACTACTACTTGGCGAGGAGCTAATGCTTGACACACTTTACGCATACCTTCAGCCAATGTATTAACTGCAAAATCACTGCGGCCTGTTTCGATAAGGTGTAATGGATGTTCGTGAATAAAAGTAGTCCAAATGAACTCTTCACGCATTAGACCAATTCCATCACATGGCAACACACCATGTTTTTCAGCCAAATCAGGATCGCCTAAGTTCATGTAAATTTTAGTGCCTGTTACAGGTACAGATTCAGCTACAACGCCTGTAGCAGCTTGTGCTTCTGGCTTTTTAACGATATCTTCTAATACGCCATCGTATACGATACCATTTGTAGCATCAACAGTAATCATTTGACCATCTTTAATAGATGTTGTTGCTTCATGGCTACGGCTCTTAGTACCTACGATACAAGGAATACCAAGCTCACGGCTAACGATGGACGCATGACAAGTCATACCACCAGCATCAGTAACAATAGCTTTTGCCTTTTTCATAGCTGGTACCCAGTCAGGAGCAGTCATAGCAGTGACAAGGATTTCGCCTTCTTTGAATTCATCAATATCCTCAGGATTGATGATAACGTGAGCTTTACCTGCTGCATTACCAGGAGAGGCTGGCAAACCTTTTACTACAACTTCACGATCGCCTGTATCTAAAGAGTTTGTTTTTTCAGTTGTTTCTGGTTTTTCTTTACGAGACCATACTGTTTCTGGACGAGCTTGCAAGATCCAAATCTTATCATCTCGCTCATCTACGCCCCATTCCATATCCATGTAGCAACCATAATGTTTTTCGATTGCTATTGCATATTTAGCAAGCTCTAGTACTTGAGCATCTGTAATAACTTGTTTTTTAGCTTCATCTGGTGGAACAATTTCTTCAACGCAGTCGCCATCAGCTTTACGAACTAAACGAATATGTTTGTCATTGATCATGCGATCAGTAATTTCCATTTTCGCTTTATCTACATGGAAATTATCTGGTGTAACTGTACCTTGTACAACGTACTCACCAAGGCCCCAAGAACCTTCGATAAGGATGTTGTTATCGTTGCCTGTTACGAGGTCAACAGTAAACATTACACCAGCTGCTTTAGAGAATACCATCATTTGAACAGCAGCACTCAAAGCTACTGTCATATGATCAAAACCTTGTTTTACACGGTAGTATGTTGCACGGTCTGTGAAAGTAGATGCATAACATTCTTTTACTTTTTCGATGATAACGTCAGCACCACGTACATTTAAATATGTATCTTGTTGGCCTGCGAAGCTTGCATCTGGCAAATCTTCTGCTGTTGCACTAGAACGAACCGCTACGAACGGATTTTCTTCGTTTACTTTTTTACCAAGTTCTTCATAAGCATTACGGATAGCATCTGCCAACTCTTTAGGCATTTCTTCTTCGCAAATCATGCGGCGAATTTTAGCACATACTTCACGCAATAATGCAGAATTTTCTACATCATCTAACGCATCAAGTTCAGCGCGGATTTTATCTTCTAAACCTGTTGCTTTCATAAACTCACGATAACCATGAGCTGTTGTAGCAAAGCCATAAGGTACAGGTACATTAGTGGAGGACGTCAATTCCCCTAAAGAAGAAGACTTGCCACCTACTAAATTAACATCTTCACGTTTTAATTCATCAAACCAAAGTACGTATGCTGTTTCGCGATTCATGTGAGAACCTCCTAGTCAATTAGTGCAACACATTAAACCTTTTACACATAAATAGTATACCTTAATTTGTAATCTGTCAATTTTTATAAGCATTAAAATACTAATTAAACTGAATAGAAATCATAACCACCCATAGAACGGGTGGTTTGTTCTGACCCTATAAGGGTCTTTCTCTAGTAGTGGCCCTCTAAAGAGGGCAATGAACGATCTGACAACCACTCTATTACCACTGGCTGCCACTTCTTTTTGCCTATTTTACTGGCTCACCACTAAATGGGTCGGTATATTCTTTAAAGTTTAATGTATCTTGCGCTATATCCTCTTGTAGTTGATTGCGAATATACTCTTTTATCGCTCCTTCATATCGTCCTACCGTATCCACATAATATCCTCTACACCAGAAATGTCTATTTCCATACTTATATTTTAACTTTGCGTGTTTATCGAATATCATGAGGCTACTTTTACTTTTTAAATAGCCCATAAAACTTGATACGCTTAAATGTGGTGGTATCGTTACTAGCATATGAATATGATCCGGACAGCATTCCGCTTCTATAATCTCTACATTTTTTCTCTTACATAAATCTCTTAAAATTTTACCTACATCAGCTTTTATCCGATCATAAATTATTTGTCTTCTATACTTTGGAGCAAAAACAATATGATATTTACATCTCCATTTACTATGTGATAAGCTTTTTACGTCATTCATTGACATTGAACCTCCTATGTTAAAATGTTGTGGTTGCCAGACCAACTTCATTTTATCACTAGGAGGTTCTTTCCTTTTCTCTAAGAATTTTTTATTGACCCCCAGTTTAACTGGGGGTTTAGTCATGCCTATTCGGCGTACAACTAAAAAAGATGATTGCCTAATATTAGACAATCATCTTTTTAGAACGTAGTTATTACTTAATTGTTATTTCTGCCTGGCTGTAATAAAAATAGGTACATTCCAAGCATCAAGAATTCAAAAATAGTATCATTGATAAAAAGACTTAAAAGTATTAATGCTATGAAAATTGGATATACCCAAAATGGAAATCCTATATCATAAGCTCGTCTCATGCCAGTCATAAAAAAGAATGTAAATCCATAAATACCAAAGGAATAACCTAAGATTAAATAATTAATCCCTTCAACAATATCTTTTGATTGTATTACGTCACTACCAAAACTAATTAATAAAATACAACACATAAACGAAAAAGCATTGCCAAAAAAATAGAATAAGCGTCCTAATGGTACCTCTGGATCTAAATATTTAATATGCTTAGTCTTTCCATATATCATTAATAATATCGAAATGACAATACATATAGGGGGCATCGTATACCCAAGCCACTGTATTATTACCATCTGTTACACTCCAAATAATGTTTTCATTATAAATAATACTATTATAATCAATATATTTAAAATAAGTTGGAACTCAGGTGAAATATCATAATAGATTAATAATGAAAAACCTCCACTAACAATAATTAAACTTATAACAGCCATTAAAGTTATAGATTTTTCTATATAACTATTTTCTTTATATCTCTTATATAATACATAAGCTACATAAATAATCCATAGCCATGGAACAAATTCAGGTTTCATTTAACTTCCTTGTATATATCCAAAAAGTTTTTCAACACTCGTCCTGTAAGTCCCCATATGGTGTATTGCTCATAGGGATAGAAATAGACGGAGTAGTTTTGTCTAATTTTCCAATCGATGTTATAGCCTTCTAATAGATGGAATGGAAAGTCCTTTAATGGTCTTGTGGCTATATCTAGATGACCTACAGTAGGTTCCATATCTAGCAAATATTGCAAAGGCACGGTAAACACTTCTCCCACTTCATCAGGATTAGGTTTTAAATCACTTGTATGTAATCGCACTGCAACGGCATATAGTTTTACCCCGATAGCAGATACCAAACAGTCTAAATTGCCAAGTAGTTCTATTTGGTCTAAATCTATACCTAATTCTTCAGAGCATTCACGCATAGCAGCATGAGCACCGCTTTTATCATTAGGCTCACAATGACCACCAGGAAAGCTAATTTCTCCGGGCTGACGGCGTAGCTTATTGCTGCGCACTGTAAAGACTACGTGATCTTCCCCATCTACTTCTAATAATGGAACCGCTACTGCCGCAGTAATAACATCGATATCAGTGAGAACAGTATGTTTTCTTTGTTTTAAAAATATGGTTAATTTCTTATCCATAAATATGTCCTCTTACATGTTATCAGTAAATGTATACGATATATATTAATATAAGATGTTCTAAATATATAATTTATATACTTTCATTATACATTAACTTGTACATCAATTTTGGGGTTAGTATTAGTAAATACAATAGAGATACAATAGACCTACAATAGAGATACAATAAAGAAAAATCTTAACAACAAAATAGACAAAAAACTGTGATGAGGTTCTGCACCCCATCACAGTTTTATATTAGTTAAATTTAATTTTTACGAATTTACGTTTACCTACTTGAATGATCATGCCATCTTCAAGAGTGAGATTTTCTTCGCTGTATTTTTCACCGTTTACTTTGAAAGCACCCGCTTTAATAGAACGACGTGCTTCACCATTAGAAGCAGTTAAACCAGCATCTGTGCAGAATTGTGGTACAAAAATTGGGTCAGTTGGCGCATCCATAGCGTATTCAGGAATATCTGTAGGCAACGCCCGTTGTTGGAACACGCGTTTAAATTCTTCTTCCGCTTCGAGAGCAGCTTCTTCGCCATGGTATAAGCGTACGATAGTACGAGCCAATAACATTTTAGCATCACGTGGATGTAACTCCCCAGCTTCAAGACGTTTTGCCATATCATCTTGCTCTTCGATAGACATATCTGTAACGAGCATGAAGTAACGCATCATCAATTCATCTGGAATAGACATTGCTTTACCGTACATTTCTTTTGGCTCTTCATCGATACCGATATAGTTCCCCAAAGATTTACTCATTTTTTGAACGCCATCAAGGCCTTCCAATAATGGCATTGTAATAACTACTTGTGGTTCTTGACCTTCTACCTCTTGTAAGTGACGGCCCATTAACAAGTTGAAAGTTTGGTCTGTACCGCCAAATTCTACATCAGCCTGTAATGCTACGGAATCATGGCCTTGCATCAAAGGATACATGAACTCGTGAACGCCAATAGGACGACCTTCTTTAAAACGTTTGTTGAAGTCATCACGTTCCATCATACGAGCAACAGTATAGGACCCAGCTAAGCGAAGAACGTCAGCAAAGTTCATCTCTTCTAACCATTCGCTGTTGTCGCGGACGATTGTTTTTTCAGGATCTAATACCTTGAAGATTTGAGTTTTATAGGTTTGTGCATTTTCAAGCACTTGTTCTTTTGTAAGTGGTGGGCGTGTTACGCTTTTACCTGATGGGTCGCCAATACGAGCAGTAAAACCACCGATAACGATAACTACTTGATGACCAAATTCTTGGAATAAGCGTAGTTTACGAAGTGGTACTGTATGACCCAAATGAATATCTGGAGCTGTAGGATCCAAACCTAGTTTTACAACTAATGGTTTATTTTCCTTAATGGATTTCTCTATTTTTTTTACAAGATCTTGTTCGTTAATTAAATCTGCTACGCCGTGTTTAATTTGGCGCACTTGTTCTTGAGCACTAATCATGATAATCCTCCTAGAAATACTATTGTTTTAGTATACCATTATCTAAAAACTTTCACAATTATATATATAGTATTGGTTTTAAGCCATTTATGATATAATATTTATAACTGCGTAATAGAATTTACGTTATATTTACTAAAAGAAAAAAGAGGTGACTCTATGAGTAGTAACTCAAATACGAGATCCAATCGCCGGTCAAACGGCAATGGCTCTACACCGAAGAAAACGAGTCCAAAGCGTCTATTTTGGATTTGTGCTCTTCTCTTTGTACTCATCGTAGCCGGTGGTGGCTGTGGTTTCATAAGTGCCACATTATCAAATCTACCAGACGTATCTAATGTACGCCCTTCCGCATCGTCACAGATTTACGATGTGCACGGCAATCTCATTACAACGGTTCATTCCTCAGAAAACCGTTTGCCAATCCCATTGAAGGATGTGCCAAAGGATTTACAGAATGCCTTTGTAGCTACAGAGGACTCTCGTTTCTACACACATCATGGTATCGATCCAATCGGTATCTTGCGTGCCGTATGGGTAAACATCGTACATAGTGGCGTATCTGAAGGTGGTTCCACAATCACTCAACAGTTAGCTCGTAATGCGTTCCTATCACAAGATAGAACATTTAAACGTAAAATTTCTGAAGCCTTATTAGCACTCAAAATTGAACAGCATTACACAAAAGATGAAATCCTTGAAATGTACATGAACCAAATTTACTTTGGTCAAGGTGCTTACGGTGTACAATCTGCATCTCACGTATACTTCGGTAAAGATGCCAGTCAATTAACACTGGCTCAAGCAGCTCTAATCGCTGGTTTACCTCAAAGTCCTAACTACTACTCCCCATTCAATGATTTGGAAGCTAGTAAAAAGCGTCAAGCAGTCGTGTTAGGCCAAATGGTAAAATACGGTTACATTACACAAGAGCAAGCTGATGAAGCGCGCCAAGCAGATTTAGGCTTAGTTGCTAAACAGGAACAAACTCACGAAAAGTCTAATGCGTCATACTTCATCAACTACGTAATTGCTCAAGTTTCTGAAAAATATGGCGATGATGCCATCTATAAAGATGGTTTGAAAATCTATACAACCCTCGATATGGATGCACAAAATGCGGCAGTAGCAGCCATGCAAAACTTGCCTAATTACTATACTGATAAAAACGGTTTACACCAACCACAAGGTGCTATCGTAGCAATGAACCCTCACAATGGTTACATCGTAGCCATGGTAGGTGGTCGCGGTGATGATGCATTTAACCGTGCTACACAAGCAGAACGTCAACCAGGTTCCGCTATGAAGCCATTTGTATATTTAGCAGCTATTCAATCTGGTAAAACTCCTGGTTCTATCGTAGATGATAGCCCTGTTACATTTGGTAACTGGAGCCCTAAAAACTATGAAAATGACTTCGTAGGTAATATTACATATCGCTATGCATTACAACATTCTCGTAACGTAGCTGCCGTAAAAATTGCAGATGAAGTAGGCATGTCTAAGATTATTAAACTTGCTAAAGAAATGGGTATCTCTACTCTAACTGATCAAGATTACAACTTGTCTACAGCACTTGGTGGTTTAACACATGGTGTTACCCCTCTTGAAATGGTACAAGCTTACGGCGTTCTCGCTAATGGCGGTATCAAAGTTCAACCTACGGCAATCCTTAAAATTGTAGATCGCAACGGTCAAGTTGTGGAGGAACACTCCATCCAAGAAAAACGCGTTGTAGACGAAAAAGATGCAGCAATCATTACAAATATGCTAGAATCCGTTATAAATGGCGGTACTGGTGGTAATGCCGCAATCGGTCGTCCTGCAGCAGGTAAAACTGGTACAACAGATGATTCCAAGGATGCTTGGTTCGTTGGTTACACGCCTGATTTAGTAGCTGCCGTTTGGATTGGTGATGACTATGGCTCGGAAACATTACGAGGCATCACCGGTGGTGACACACCTGCTATTATGTGGGGTCAATTTATGGCAAATGCTCTAGCCAATACTCCTGCTTCTGACTTCTCCGTTCCTGCTAGTGCTCAATCAGCTGTCTCTGAAGGTTATTATAACCCTGCAAAAGCACAGCCTAAAAAAGATGATAAAAAAGACGAGAAAGCAGATAAAAAAGACGATAAAGACAAATCAAAAGATGAAGCTGTAAAAGATGACAGTGGCTCAAAAGATGATGCGACTGAACAAAAATCTAATTCATCTAAAAGCAAAAAGTCTAGTAAAAAAGATCGTTAATCTAATACTCTAAAGGAGCGGAACATCTGTTCCGCTCCTTTCTTTTACAAAAAAGGTAGTAAGTTCTATGAACTTACTACCTTTTCATTATTGCCCTATAACTATATAATCATCCGCAACATACAGATGCACAATGATTCATTAGAACATGTATATATTTTTATTTAAGAACTACGTTTGTAGCCCCTGCACCGCCTTCATCATAACCAGCTGTTTCAAAGTGTGCTACATGAGGTAAGGTGCGTAAATATTGATGTACACCTTCTCGTAATGCGCCAGTCCCCTTACCGTGAATAATGCGCACTTGATTAACACCACCAAGTAAAGCTTGGTCAATAAATCTACCAACAGAAACTGTCGCTTCATCTACCGTTTGTCCAAGAATATTGATTTCAGTACGTACCTCTTTTTGGCGTTGTACGGCAGAGCCACCCATACGTTTTCTAGTCTTAGGCATAGCTGCCTTTTGTTCCCGTGCAAGCTTATTTCCTTCTTCACGTGTAGTAGATTGTAATTCGCTAACCTTTACAGTAGCTGTTAGTCCATTAATATCTACATTCACACGATTGCCATTGATAGCTAATACGGTACCTAATGAGCGTAAAGATGTAACATATACTGCTTGGCCTACCTTAATAGCATCTGCAGTCAAAGATTTACGATCATCATCTACTGGAGATTCTGGTATATGTACATTAGAGATACCCTTACGTGCTGCATTAATAGCAGATTGACGCTTATCCTTATTTGTTTCAGAGAATTGCGACTTCAGTTGCTTGATAATCGCTTCCCCTTCAACACGTAAACTGCGCTTCATAGCTTCAGCATCAGCTTGAGCTTTAGCTAAGATTTGTTTACGTTTTTCGTTAAACTGTTTCTTTTCCTTCTCTAATTGACCACGCATGCGACGTGTTTCATCGAGCTCTTTCTTTAAGGCTCTTTCGCGTTCAGATGCCTTACGAAGTTGCTCATTCAAATCCGAAAGAACTTCTTCCATTTCATGGTTACCAAATTGAGATTTATATTCTGCCGCACGGGTTACGATATCTTTTGGCAAGCCTAGACGGGCCGCAATGCTCAATGCATGGCTACTACCTGCTACACCGATATGAAGTCGATATGTTGGTTTTAAGGTGCGATCATCAAACTCTACATGGCCATTTTCAATACCTTCCGTATGATACGCATAATTTTTAAGCTCATTATAATGAGTACTTACCATCATAAGAGCGCCCTTTTTACGGAAGAATTCAAGGATCGATACGGCTAAAGCACTACCTTCCTCTGGATCAGTACCAGAACCAAGCTCATCTAGTAATACCAAATCATTAGGACCACAATGTTTAATGATGGAAATTACTTGCGTCATATGAGCAGAGAACGTACTAAGGCTAGCCTCAATACTTTGTTCATCCCCAATGTCGGCAAAGATATTATGGAATACTGGTAGCATTGAGCCGTGATCAGCAGGGATAAATAGACCACATTGGTTCATTAAACTCAATAACCCTAATGTTTTAAGGGAAACTGTTTTACCACCTGTATTAGAACCAGTAATTAATAGAATACGATATGGTGTGCCTAATAAAATGTTGGTAGGCACTACCACATTCGGTGGAATTAATGGATGACGAGCTCTCATGAGATTAACTGTTCTGTCAGTACTCAAGATGGCTGGTACCCCCTTATAGGAAATAGCCAGGCTCGCCTTACCATATACAAATTCGATATGGGATACCTTTTCACAAGCATCCATCAAATCATTACTATGTTGTTTTACAAGGGCAGACAATTCACGGTAAATACGCAATACCTCTTGCTCTTCACCAATCAAAGCCTCTTGTAATTCATTATTTAGATTCACCAAGCGCATCGGTTCAATATAGAGTGTTTGACCCGTTGCAGAACGGTCGTGAATAAGACCATCAAAATATTGGCGATATTCCTGTTTTACAGGGATTACATAGCGATTGTTACGCTGTGTAATAATCGTTTCTTGGAAATACTTCTGATTATCCTTGTCGTGTAAGATAGCTTGAATATCATTTTTAATCTTTTCCCGAGTTTTGATAATCGTATTTCTAAGGCTCGCCAACTTAGGAGATGCTGTATCTAGCAATTCCCCTTTATCATCAAAGACACGTTTAAAACGGTTTTCAATGCGATCTGTATTTGGCATATCCTGTACCCATAAGGATAGCAATGGATATTCCATATATTTCGTTCTAAAGAACTTTGTCATGCGCTTATAGGCACCAATGGTTAAGTAAATATCCCAAAGTGCTTCACGAGTAAGAACAAAGTCTTTGCGACTCTTTTTACAGGACTCACGAATATCTCGCGTCCCACCTAACGGTTGTTCTACCTCAGTTTGCAACGACCGCATTGCCTCTGCCGTTTCATCAAGGTTCTCTTGAATCTGTTTCGCATCAATCATTGGCTCAATATTCATAGCCAATTCTTTAGCTATGGTAGAGCTACAATGCTGTTGTAATTGTTCTTTTATATGGTGAAAGTCTAATACATCTTCGTTAAACAATGTACTACCTCTTTTATAAAATACCTCTAAAATAGTGGCCCCTTGTAATCGGCGTATCATCTTTGCCTACACTCTTAGGAGGAGCCTCTTGTGTTCCATTTTGAATGGCTACATAATCTGCTACAATACTACGCAATCTCTTTGGATCCATATGGCGTCCATCGATGCGTAAAATATGTAATCCTTTTCGATGTAACTCTGGTACGTAGGAACGCATATCCATTTCATGACTGTTCATAATATGCATGCGGCAATATGGATCTGTGCGAAGTGGGAATACTTCCCCTTTACGGTCCTTTAATGCGTAATCTTCTGTTACGCACGGCATTGGACAGTTTTCTTTTTTACCAGTCCCTACAAAGCTAGCGATGGCACAGTATTCAGAAATCATCATTTCCGTATAACCATGAACCATAACCTCTAATGGCAAATTAGTAGATTTTTGTAAGCTTACGAGTTGCGTCAATGTTAACTCTAAGGATGGTGCTACGCTACTCATATGTAAATCTTCCCATACTTGTAAGGCGGAGCCATTAAATATGTTAAGACCTGTATCGGCTTCAATAGCACCTGTATGCCCTAAGTCACGAAGCCATAATAACGCTTGAGGGACATGAATAGAAATGCTATCTGGTTTCGCCTCAACTATGGCCTTAAGGGTATTCATATACGCCTTTACTTCATCATCTTTCACAACCCGAGGCGTAGCAAATACACAAAGTACATCATGGTCTTTGCAAAGCTTAGCCACCTGCTCGTAGATGCTAAGTTCATAAGGCTTACGTTGTAAACGGTCACCACCGAAGATAATCTTCTTAGCGCCCCCTTCAATAGCTGCTTTCACAGCCTCTATCTCATCAACGCGAGCACTCACCATAGGCGCAGAATATTGAAGCTTATCCTTAGCAACCATAGATGACATATCTTGAGGCTCTGCAGCCAGCTCAGCCCAAGCTGTTTCATGGTCTGTAATCAATAATTTTTCTAGCGCTTCTACAGCATCTCGGCGCAATGCATTTAACACACTAGCTGGCCACATATAAGGCCCATCAGGAATAGACATAGAGCCAAGCGTAAACAATGTATTGCCTAATCTACCTACTTGGTCTGTAACCTTCTCTAATGTAGTCGGTTTATTATTCGCATAAACAGGTTCAAACTCATTAGATACTGTCACAGTACGACCATCATTTAATACAAAGGTAAGTTCTGTGCAAGGCTTTTCTCGGTCCGTATTAATAGATAAGTATCCATGTACCTCTAACTTAGCACTGAAATCTTGTAGACCTCTCTGCTTTTGAGCTTTAGGTGGTGATGCAAGGAATACTTGTCCTGATGCAAAGCCTTCATCTGGCTTACCTACAAAATGTTTATCATCAAGGGCAGACCAGTTCTGATCAATCTGATAGTAAGTAATGCTACCAGAGGCTTGCATAACCTTTAAAAGTGATCCTTTTTCAATAACTTCCGTTAAGTATAAATGAACTTGTCCTTTTTTAACCTCTGCCTTACCAATTGGTTTACCCTGATTATTTGGGGCCACCACGGTCATCATGGATTTCCCTACATGGTCTGTTAAGTAATCTGTAGAGAAGCCACGATTAAACCCAGACGCCAATGCATCGGCATCAGCAGCATCCATATGAGCTGTATCTAAAATATGACGATAGGTCCCAATGACTTGGCGCACATAGGAAACCTTTTTCATACGCCCTTCTACCTTAAAGGACGTAACACCAGCAGCTACGAGCTCATTCATATGCTCACTATAGTTAAGATCCTTTGGACTTAATAAATAGGCTTCGTGTTTAGGTAGCAAACTAGTACCAGAAGAATTCAATAGTTCATAAGGCAAACGGCAAGGTTGTGCGCAGGCACCACGGTTACCACTACGACCACCGATAAAGGAACTCATCAAGCATTGACCAGAATAGCACACACATAAGGCACCATGTACAAAGACTTCGATTTCAGCTGTACAGTTTTTACAAATATGTTCAATTTCAGGAAGGCTCAATTCACGAGCCAATACAACACGGGTAAAACCGAGGCTTTCATAAAAACGAACAGCATCTAATGTAGCCGCCGTCATCTGCGTACTGCCATGTAAGTGAAGTTTAGGAGCCACTCGTTGTGCCAATTTAGCAACTGCTAAATCTTGAACGATAATAGCATCCACACCGATGCGCTCTAAGTCCTTCAAATACGCCTCGAGATCCTTTAATTCGGAATCACCTATGAGGATATTTACGGTTACATATACGGACACATCTAAAATATGAGCCAAATGAATAGCCTCAGCCAGTTCTTCAATGCCAAAGTTTGCTGCATGAGCACGGGCATTAAAGCCTTTACCGCCAAGATAAATAGCATCAGCTCCAGATTCTAAGGCGGCTATAAAGTTTTCCATCGTACCGGCAGGAGCCAATAATTCCATGGATAATCCTTTCTACCTAACTAAAGGTATAACTATAGTACTAAAAGGGTTTACCATATGGTAAACCCTTTCAATATACTGCTTGAGATTAACGTAATCTGCAGTTAATTTCTGCTAATGCATCGATAATAGCTTGAATGTTACCATCAATATCTTCATCATTCAACGTGCCTTCCATAGAGCGGAATTGCAAGTTGTATGCAAGACTGCGGTAACCAGCTTCGATATGTTCACCTTCGTAAACGTCGAAGATAGATGCACTTTCTAAATATTCACCACCATGCTCTTTAATGATAGATAAAATTTCACCACTAGATACGGACACAGGTGCTACAATAGCAAGGTCACGGCTAGTACCTGGGAATTTACTGAAAGATGTATAGCGGAATGGTGGAATCGTTAAGGATAATACTGCTTCCAAATCGATTTCAAACATGTATACTTTTCCTGGTAAATCAAAGTTTTTGCTCACTTGTGGATGTAATTCACCATATTGAGCAATCATTTTACCATCTACTACGTATTGAGCACTTACGCCTGGGTGGAAGTATGGTTCAGCACCACGGTTGATTTCGTAGCCTGTAACGCCAAGTTCACCCAACAACGCATCTACGATGCCTTTTACATCATAGAAGTCAGTTGTGCGCTCTGCTTGATTCCAACTAGCTTGGTTCACCTTGCCCATCAAGATACCACAAGCCATAGGGCGTTCATGAGGCACTTCTGTTAAAGGCAATGCTTTTGGTTCATATACATTTGCTGTTTCAAACAACCAAAGATCCTTATTTTGTTGCGCAATGTTGCGTTTTGCTGCGTCAATAACAGCAGGCACCAAAGTAGTACGCATGTAAGGGAACTCTTCAGAAATTGGATTCAAGATCGGAATAGCAGTATAACGGCTATCCCCTTCAGGAAGCATCAGATTTGTAAGGCCATCTTTATGCATGAAGCTAAAGGTAATGATTTGAGTCATACCAAGTTTAGCCAATGCATGTGTTACCTGTTTAGTAAGAGCTTTTTTAGGAGTCATACCACCAGAGGATAATACGGCTACAGGAATTGTTGGAGCGATATTATCGTAGTTATAAATACGAGCTACCTCTTCAGCAATATCAGGCATTACTGTTACGTCACCGCGCCATGTTGGAACGAGGGCAGATAATCTATCCCCTTCTTCTGTTACAACGAATTCAAGGGCAGTCAAAATACGAACCATTTCGTCTTTTTCAATATTAGTACCCAAGTAATCATTGATTTGTTCCGCTGTAAAAGTTACAGTATGTTGTTCTACAGGGTTTTTATATACATCGATAACGCCTACATCAACTTTACAACTAGGACAGATTTGTTGTAATAATTGAGCAGCTCTATCGATAGCATAGGCAGTATATTTATGGTTTACACCACGTTCAAAACGACCAGACGCTTCAGAGCGCATACCAAGAGCTTTTGCAGTACGGCGAATGGATGGACCATTAAATACAGCAGCTTCAAACATAACTGTAGTCGTTTCATTCGTTACTTCGCTGTCAAAACCGCCCATAATACCAGCTACGCCTACAGGACGTTCTGCATCGGCAATAATAAGCATGGAGTCATTTAATTCCCGTTCAGAACCATCGAGTGTTACAAGTACTTCGCCATTTTTAGCGCGTCTTGCCACTAATGTATGACCTTTTACATGGTCATAGTCGTATGCATGCATAGGTTGTCCTAGCTCTAACATAACGTAGTTTGTAACGTCTACTACATTATTGATAGGACGAATGCCACTGTTGCGCAAACGGTTTTGCATCCACAATGGAGATGGTTCTACCTTAACATCAGTTACTACGCGAGCAGTGAAACGAGTACAAAGATCATCTGCCTCAATTTCAACAGATGCTTTGCCTTCGATAGACTCACCATTTTCGTTTACCATGATAACTGGGAATAGAGCTTTTTGATTTGTCATCATTCCGAATTCACGGGATAAGCCAACCATAGAGAAGCAATCTGCACGGTTTGCAGTGAGTTCGAATTCATATACAGTATCGTTCATGCCCAATACGTCTTTTACATCAAGACCAATTGGAGTATTTTCAGGGAAAATGTAAATACCTTGCGCTTCCTCTGGTAACACTAAATCACTAGAGATACCGAATTCTGCTACGGAACAGAACATGCCTTCAGAAGCTACACCGCGCAATTTACCTTTTTTAATTTCTGTGCCATCTGCTAAGCGAGATTTATGGTACGCTACAGGCACAATTTGACCTACTGCAACATTAGTAGCAGCCGTTACGATTTGCTTAGTAACAGGCTCACCTTCTTCAGTAAGACATTCTACTTGGCATACTTGTAATTTATCTGCATCTGGATGTTTCGTAATTTCTACGATTTTACCAGTATAAATTTTCTTAATGCCATTATCCATAGGAATGACATCTTCTACAGGAATACCAGCTTGTGTTAATTCATCGGCCAATTCTTGAGCAGGACGATTCATATCCACAGGCACGTATTCATTCATCCACTGTAAGCTTGCTTTCATGAGTTCCTCCTAAAATTGTTCCAAGAATCGTACATCATCTTCAAAGAATAGACGTAAATCGTTAATACCGTATAACAGCATTGCAATACGTTCTACGCCCATACCAAAGGCAAAGCCTTTAACCTTTTCAGGATCGTACCCATTAATGCACAATACGTCAGGATGAACCATGCCGCAGCCTAAGATTTCAAGCCAACCTGTATGAGAGCATACACGACAACCATCACCACCACACATTACACAAGAAATATCTACCTCTGCAGATGGTTCTGTGAATGGGAAGAAGCTCGTGCGGAAACGCACCTTAGTTTCATCACCATACATGTGACGCAAGAAGGACTCTAATGTACCTTTCAAATCAGCAAATGTAATGTGCTCGTCGATGATGAGACCTTCCACTTGATGGAATACTGGGGAATGTGTCGCATCATAGTCCCAACGATAAACCTTACCAGGCGCAATCATACGAATTGGGCTGTTAGGCTCATGACGTTGCATAGTACGAGCTTGTACTGGAGATGTATGTGTACGTAACAAGAAGTTTTCTGTAATATAGAAGGAATCTTGCATATCGCGTGCTGGATGATCTTTAGGCAAGTTTAAGCACTCAAAGTTATAGTAATCTTGCTCTACTTCTGGACCTTCTTCAACGGTATAACCCATTTTCATAAAGAAGTCTTCAATCATTTCATTAACCTTTGTTAATGGATGAATATGGCCAGTTTTTGGTGCACGACCAGGCAATGTAATATCGATGCGTTCTTGTTCTAAACGAGCGTTTAACTCTGCCGTTTCCATACGAACTTTAACCGTATCAATTTCGGCTTCTAATGCTTCACGAACAGCATTAACGAGGGCGCCAGCCTTCGGGCGTTCTTCTGGAGATAATTTACCAAGACCTTTTAGTAATGCCGTTACCTCACCTTTTTTACCTAAATATTTAACGCGTATATCTTGCAGTGATTGTATATCTGTCAACCCTTTAATCGCATCAAGAGCTTCAGCCTTAATCCGTTGTAATTCTTCTTTCATTAAAGCATCCTCCTATATTTAAAAGTCTAAACTATATTATACCAAATCAGGGTTGTCTTCTTCAATAAAACGCCATGGTAATTCAGGTAATGACTTCTCTTCTAGTACAAAAAAAGTACCACGTGCCAAGTGAACAAGTTCACCTAACTCATTATAGATACGTGCTGTTGCAACCATAGTCGTTTTACCATTATGCTCTACATTGGCTACACCACGCAATACAGTACCACCCTTAACAGCTTTCACATAGTTACCATTAAGATCAATAGTGCTAACAGATTTACCCAATGTGAAACAAGCGGTCCCCATTACACTATCTGCTAAACCAATACAAACGGCACCATGTAAATCCCCTCGGAAATTACAATACTCTGTATCATTTGTTTGTAAGGTCATTTCTGCATGACCTGGTTCAACTACTGTAATTTCAGAATCTTTTACCCAAGAAAATGGATTCTGATTTCGTAATTCGTTGAAATATTCTAACAATGTTGTAGCCATAAGGTTCTCCATTCAATATACTTACCCGTAGATTAGGTAATCTACATACCCCGTTTATTACAAATTGCTTGCATGAAATTTTCATATGTATATAGCACAAATTACATACAAGCATATAAAAATGGTGCGTTACATCATACATATTGTATCATGCAACGCACCATATGCGAATAACTCTATCTATTTATTAGTATGTTCTTAAAATACAAACTTACAATTCAAGACTATTCATAATGTAATGCATCAATTGGATTAAGTTTTGCCGCCTTGCGAGCTGGATAAATACCAAAGATCAAACCAATTGCCATAGAGAAGGCAAAAGACATTACAATAGTTGGTATAGATATAACTGTACTCATGCCCGAAGCCATACCAATTAACTTAGAGGCCCCTATACCGAGTGCAATACCTATGATGCCCCCCATCAGACTGATAACAACAGCCTCGATAAGAAACTGTGTAACGATAACACTATAAGTTGCACCTAAAGCCTTACGCACCCCAATTTCTCTTGTCCGTTCTGTTACTGATACGAGCATAATATTCATAATACCGATGCCACCAACTACGAGAGAAATAGCCGCTACTGCACCTAGGAACAATGTCAATGTCCCCGTTGTTTCTTCCATAGTTTCCATAATGGAGTTCATATTTTGAATGTTAAAGTCATCAAGATTTGTATCTTTGATACCATGTCGTACACGTAATAAGTTTTCAATATCGGACTGCAAGCGATCGATACCATTTTCGTCTTTGCCTACCACATATATCATTCGTAAATAATCAATGCCGTCTACCCGTTCCATAGCTGTTGTGTAAGGAATAATCACCATGTCATCTTGGTCATTACCCATAGCGCCACTACCTTTACTATTGAGTACCCCAATAATGCGGAATGGAATATTCTTAACACGTATCTCTTTACCTACAGGATCTTCATCACCAAATAGATTTTTAACAACTGTTTTACCAACTACAGCTACGCGCTCACGATTCTGTACATTTTTTTCAGATAAGAATCGACCAGACTTCATGGTCCAGTTATTAACATCTAAATAATTAGCATTAACACCAGATACTGAAGTAGTCCAGTTTTTATTTTGATAAATAACTACATATCCGCCATTTGTCATTGGACTTGCAGCTTTAACGCCATCTAGTTTTGCAATCGCTTCGTAGTCAGCTACCTTTAAGGATTTCATAGATCCTGGCGATGGTCGTACCCCTGGAGTACGCGGCGCACCTGGCATAACCATCAATAAATTTGAACCTAAGCTAGAAATGGAGTTTTGAATATCTTGCTTTACACCATTACCAATAGATACTAAAGCAATGACGGCAGCTACACCGATAATAATACCTAGCATGGTTAAAATGGAACGCATTTTATTAGCAATGAGGGATGCCCATGCCATCAAGAAACTCTCTTTATACATGAGTCACCTCCTGTACAGGTGTCATATTATGATTCTGGGAGTCCTCTACAATTAACCCATCTCGTAATACTACGTTGCGACTTGCATACGTAGCAATTTCAGGCTCATGAGTAACGAGGATAATTGTACGGCCCTCGTCATAAAGCCCTCTGAAGATGTTCATAACGTCGATAGTAGACTTAGAATCAAGATTACCTGTCGGTTCATCGGCCATAATGATGGCTGGATTGTTTGCCAATGCACGAGCTATGGCTACACGTTGCCGCTGACCACCAGATAACTCGGATGGCAAGTGATCCATGCGGTCACCAAGACCAACAGACGCTAATAAGGCCGCAGCACGTTCATTACGTGTTTTTTTATCCATCCCTGCGTAAATCATAGGGAGCGCTACATTTTCTACAGCCGTTAATTTTGTTAATAAGTTAAAACTTTGGAATACAAAGCCTATTTGTTTATTTCGTACAAAGGCCAATTCATCATCAGATAAAGTAGCTACCTCATCTCCATTTAGACGATAGGAACCTGTCGTTGGCCGATCTAAACAACCAAGAATGTTCATAAAGGTAGATTTACCTGAGCCAGAAGGACCCATGATAGATACGAATTCGCCTTTATTGACCTGTAAGTCGATACCATACAACACAGGCACCGATAATTTACCATTTACATAGGTCTTCGTAATCCCTTGTATATCGATTACTGTTTGATTCATATTCACCTACTATTAGAATGGTCCACGGCTATTATTCTTAGGAGCAGTAACATCACCACTTACGATGATTTCATCACCTTCAGATAAACCTTTTAGAATTTGTACATTAGTATCCCCAGTTACGCCTGTAGAAACAGCTGTACGAACTGGTTGACCATCTTTCATAACATATACGTATTCACCTTGTTTATCTGTACGTACTGCAGTAAGAGGAACTACTAAGGTATTTTTAATATCTTCACCAAAGATAGTAGCACGAGCCGTCATAGATGGTAAGAAATTACCTGCAATATTTTCAGGAATTTGAACCTTAACTGTATAGTACACTACGCTATTACTTGTAGCGCCCATGTTACCTTTTGTACCTTTTGCAACTTCAGATACATAACCTGTGAAAGTTTCACCAGGCTTGGAGTCTACAGTAAATTCTACTTTAGCCCCTTGTTTAATACTACCAATATCTGTTTCGTCTACAGTAAGGTAGATTTCTAGATTATTTAGGTCTGCAATTGTAGCAATAATCATTTGAGTAGAAATACCAGTACTAATCGTTTGTCCAGCTTTTAGTGGCGTACCTACAACAGTACCCGACATAGGTGCAGTAATCGTAGCATCACTTAGATCGGCAGATACACGATTGAACGTAGATAAAGCGCGTTCATAAGATGTTACGGCATCATCATAGGTTTGTTGAGCAATAGCATTTTGAGCAGCCAAAGCTTTGTAGCGATTCATATCGAGCTCAGCCTTAGATAACGCTGCGCGAGCATCATCAACAGAAGCCTGTAGTTGTCGCGTATCAATATAAGCGATAACTTGTCCCTCTGTAACGTGATCATTTTCTTTTACCAAAACTCTTTCAAGTTTACCTGCTACATTTGTAGATACGTCTACATAGTTTACAGGGTTAATAGTACCGGTCGCACTAATACTCGTTTTTACATCACCTTTTTCTACTTTACCAGTAGTATATAAATTTTGTGTTTGGCTAGCATTTTGGCTATTCATGTAGTAATACGTACCACCACCAAGAACACAAAGAGCAACGGCACCCGCAACTATGCGTTTACGATGCTTTTGGAAAAATTCTTTCATTATGATCTCCTTAAATAAAGATGAAGATATATGTAAAAGAGACAGTATTCTATATCAACACATATAGTATTGTTAAATTATACAGCACCAATTACTTTTATGCAATATAATTTCATTAACGATAAATTATAACATATATAGAAAATGGCCCCTAACAGGCCACTTTATTATATAAATTAACTACTCAATATTGATAATAGGGTGTAGTCTTTTTCATTAATAGGGAAATCTAAGAGCTCTGCCTCTTGATAAGAAATGGGACGGATATGACCATCTATATAGCCCAGTAATCGATTATCCACGCCATTCATCAATAGATTAAGACATGCTTCACTCATACGGGCTGCTAAAATTGCATCAAATGCAGATGGCCCGCCACCGCGTTGTAAATATCCCAATACGGTCAAGCTCGGATCAAACTCCGTATGTTCCTTAATAAAGGCTTTTACGTCACCACTATTATAAGCACCTTCCGCTACGAGAATCACACTATATTCTTTACCACGAATTTGTGTTTCCTTTAAATGTCGACATACATCATGTAAAGGCATAGGATTTTCAGGAACCAATACGATTTCTGCACCACATGCAAGACCTGCTTTAAGTGCAATATGACCAGCTTTACGCCCCATTACCTCTACAATGGCTACCCGCTCATGCGAGTTAGATGTATCGCGAATACGACCAACCGCATCAACTACAGTATTTAAAGCCGTATCAAAACCTAATGTATATTGAGTGCCCCCCATATCATTATCAATGGTACAAGGAATAGTCATGGTGGACATACCGAGTTTTGTCAAACTTGTAGCGCCACGCATGGAACCATCGCCACCAATAACGATGAGATGATCTATATCATGAGCTTTTAAAATATCATAGGCCTTTTTCTGAACCTCTTCATTTTGAAACTCAGGAAAGCGAGCCGTTTTTAGCATCGTCCCACCTTGGGTAATAATGCCACCTACATCACGGTTAGATAAAGGAAATATTTTTTCCTCAATGATTCCTAAATAGCCTCGTTCAATGCCAAATACTTCAAAACCTTCATGTATGGCTTTTCTAGTTAGGGCTCTTATGGCGGCGTTCATTCCAGGTGCGTCTCCGCCGCTTGTTAGTATTGCGATTCTTCTCATATCCATTACCCCCTTGTGGTGTACGTTGATTGGATATAGTCTCAGTCTTTCGATTCTTGTTTCCTACATTAGACGCCTTTTGATTGCGACGTTTATCATAACGGACTTTTTTAGATGATACCTTATTAGAATCTCCCTTATTGAACATTCCTATACTAGAGCTAGCTTTAGGGGATATTAATTTGGTATCCTCTATTCTTCTACGTTGATGATTATTAAATTGTGTATCTCTAGATGCTACTGTGGCATCTACTTCGTCTGTTTCATTGGGTTGACGTCTTGCTTTAAATTGCACATCTGAGGCCTCTAATTCGTCCTCAATACGCTGCATAAAATCATAGGTCCGACCATTTGTTGTGTCCAGTACAAAATCGCACTGCTTATACACTGGCTTCCAAGACAGTATCATAGCGTGTACAAAGGCATTAACATTAGTATAATCCATGGTAGGCCGCTTCCCAATACGGCGATTGACACGACTCACTATACGGAATTGTGCTGCTCGAATACCAATGATATAGGAATATTTTTTCAATACCTTTAATGTGCGATGTTCAATAGGGAAATTGCCACCTACAGAAATAACGGCTTCATGATACAAACATACCTTTTTTAGTACATCCATTTCAGCACGACGAAATGCTTTTTCCCCTATCTTTTTGAATATTTCAGCAATGGGCAACCCAAAACGACTTTCTAATACGCGATCGGTATCTACAAATTGCCATCCCTTGCGTTCTGCAAGATTTCGGCCGAAGTGACTTTTACCACTTCCCATAGATCCGATGAGCATAATATTGCGTTTAATTATCATTTATTATGTGCCCCTTATTATTTCATATCCTTCATTGTACTATAAAATGGCTCAAAAACAAAGACAGACTATAGACATAATATCTATAATCTGTCCCTATAAAGAACGCAATATTTCTACTGCGTCTATATCCTTGATTTCACAGCACAATGTACGTAAACTACATTGCCTTTGCGCTCTATATCTTCTATTTCTATATGTCGTGAAGGCTCTTTTTCATCAACAGTATTAATCCAGTTTATGAGTCGCTCCGTACTACCTAATAATGTTAATTCTAATATGCCTTCATGCTCATCAGTACTGACAATCATTAATGGTTCTCCTTGTAAGGAATCAAAGATACTTGTATGGCTGGTTTGAGAATTCTTGTTCTCCCTGAAAGTCTCTAATAGTTTAGCTTCCTTAGATACTATATAATCTGACTCCGCATTCATTTGTATAACAAAAGTCTCTTGCTGTTCTTGTAGGTAACTAGCTTTTTGACTCAAATATACATGTCCATATACGGAAAGACTAGTTACTATCCCCCACAGGACTACGGTCATTAGTATCTTGTTGATTGGTTGAGTGGTGCTCTCTCTTAGATCCGTCCATATGGAATGTATAAATCCCTTTATCTGCTTTAACTGTTCCATGACACTCCATTCCCGATAGTCTCTGCTGCAAAATAGCTATAAATTTACGACATGCATCATCGCTAACACCGATACCATCAATACTTACATGACCATTTTTTATACTTAGACGCTGTAAACTAATATGTTGGTCCATAGCTGTATCAAGAATATATAGAACTATACTATTTTGATAGATATTAACTTTATTACTATCAGATGTATTCTTGAGAATTTTATGTTTAATAGCCATTAACTCGCTATATTTTCCCTCAACCACTCGATACTGATCATTTGCTCGTAAATTTAGATATTCTACCTTTTGCTGATCATATATACCGTAACTAGTCCAGCACATATATATAGATACTAAGCCTACTATAAAATATATAAGACTTATACCATACAGATAGTACCGATATGTATGCCATAGACTATACCATCGTAAAGAACGAGGCATTAAATTTATACATTTATCTTTACCATCCCAAGCCAATCCACTTAAGCCCCCTTGCGGCCATACCAATTGCCATATCCCAATCTAATTGGCCCTTTTTGCAACGATTGCGACCACGACCTAAGAACAATAACGGAATATATTCGTTTTCACCATACATAGAAATTATTTCTTCCATATCATTTCGCTCTTCATCAGATAAGGTATCTAAACCGTACATGCGTATACCTTGAATTTCATCGATACCAAATGTTTGCAATCTAGCTTCTAATTTTTCCATTGCTTCCGATACATCACTACCGGTAATAGGAACAATACATTCCTCAATACATATATCATTCCACCATAGCCATAGATGCATAGCCCCTTCTTCAACAACACCAGTTACCGTCCCACTACGCCGCATCAAGCAGTAACAAATAGGAATGGGCCAAAAATCGATAACATCTACTGGTGCATACGTATCTCGTATGCCTTGTTTTAACAGCTCAAGAGAATGACGATCTACGGCTACCATAAACATATGATAACTATGTCTTGGATATTCTCGCCGACACGCATCCATTTGGAAGCTATCTCCATCAAAGTTAAAGTAATCCTCTACATTCCACTTAATAAATTCCTTCATATCAAAATCGTGAGGATCATAAGGTGCTACACGCATTTGTGTATCTATATTAGCTACAATGCTATAGGCCCCTTCGTCTAAATCATAGGTTTCTATAAATCTAGTAACGTCTTCATCAATAGGTCCACTCCGTTTCATCTCTAATGCATCAGTAATGACCATTGTTTTATTTTCAATATGAGCTGTAACACATACAATACGCTCATCTGTAATACAAACACCAGAATGAATTTTCTTTTTCCGTTTCATAGCCTCACCTCAATAAGGTTTTACCTTTACCACATGCATATGTTTATCTTGATCTACTGTGACATACATATGAACGCGGCTCACTATTTCCCGATTTTTCAATTTCCCATAACTCATAACATGACGAGGATTATCCATCGAACGATCCGGTTCAATGGTAATTTCTACATCCCCCTCATCTGACACTATTAGTTTTTGTTGAAAGTCCCAAGTATTACCTGCCTTACAATACCCTACAAACCAATGAGCCCCTCTTTGAGCTGCATAATGAGCCTCTTCTAAATGGAGTTCATCGATGGCATTGCTTTCACAAATTTGACTAATACGAAGCCCCATAAAGGCTAAGAGCAATAATAAGGACATAGTAAGTATAGCTACATATGTAATAAAGCCTGCATTATGGGCTCCTCCGTTCATGGCTTGTCTCCTCATTATCTTTATACCAATCATAAACAGCACTCTGCCCTATAGCGACCTCATACAGAGCTAACCCACCATATCCGCTAGTATAGAGCTTATTATTAGTAAAGCGATTATTAATGTACCATCGCAGATGAACTGTTTTATTATTATCTAGACTAAATGGGTGTTCCTGCGTATACCCTACATTACGCTTGTCTCTTGTTCCTATGATGCGACTACCACTTACGGGTTGTAGGCTACCATCCGTGAGTTTTCTGTAAAGAGCATGTCTTTGTACGGTCAAGGTCGTACGCTTTGTATCATGAATATATAAGCTTATATTCTTATCCTCTACGGTAACCTCTACAGGATTCCATATCATTTGAGCTACCACCATACGCCGTGTATAACGACCATCCTCCATCATCGCTACGCTATCTAGTAATTTGGCGTCCCACATAACCCCATAGAATACAATGCCTAAGAGCAAGGTAAGGACAATAACAGAAATCGTCATACTAATAAGGGTCGAGTACAATATAAAGCCTTCATGATTAACTTTGCTATTCATCGTATTTCCTCCAAATCAATGGATAGTGAATAGACAACCTTTTCATTATCTATGGTCTCTACCGTTAAGCGTTGTAGTGAAATGCCCTGCACTACTACGGGCTCCACATATGTTTTATAAGTAATAGCCTCACTAGGGCTCATGATAAATTGTGACTTATGTACGCCTGTTTGAAGTGTTCCCGTTTCATAATATGCTGCTTTACCTTCCTCTACATACGTTATAGTATCTTGCAATATATGGTCCCAATAATAAGCCTTATATATCGTTATCGTCGCCATCCAGAACACAGATAATACAATAGGTAACATAAATATAATAATAGCTGCCGAGAATAAAGCATCGCCATACATAAACCCTTCAGTGTACTTCTTCCCATCTGATACGCCCCGTTTGTACCGATACCCATATGCGATTTTTCTCACCACTTTCACGATCTGTCAGAACAATTTCTGTTCCGTCACTAGGTAAACCAAGAGCTGAAAAAGAAATAATAGTCATAGATCTTATATTCTCAATATTAGGAGGCAATGATATGTTTACCGTATGATGATTGGCGTCTTCTTCAATAGTGTAACTATCCTTATTTAATATGAAGAGCATTCTACCTTTCCCATTTGACTTATGTCCAAGCATGGACCAAAGCTGAACCTTTTTTAGCATATACACAACCTCTTGAGTAGCTCCATTTAGAGTATACCGACTAGGTGTTGTCACAATGGGTAAGGCAATAGATATGAGAAGTAATACTAAACTTATGGTAATCATCCACTCAGCTAGTAAGGAGCCTAACTGGCCATTTATAGGTTGTGCCTTAACCATTGGTATATTACCTCCATATATAGACCACCATGCAAGGCGCACCAACCTCCAAAGCATAGAAAGGGACCAAATGGAATGTATCGATTACGATAACCTGTTAGTAAGAGATAGAGAGAACCAACACAAAATGATACGTAAAAGAAACATACAATCTCCCATGGCGTAAGCCATGTGGCAATGGCAGAAAACCATTTCACATCACCAAGTCCAAAGCCTTTATGACTCATTAGACGAAGTCCATATGTAATAGCCCCTACACTCATAACACTTAATATGGTTATTAACATAGATTTATCATTTATATAGCTATATATAATTCCACCTAGTACAAGGGCCATAGCCCCTTCATCGGGCAATATATAGTAATGCATATCGATGGTAGCACCTGCTATGATGATGAGTGAAAACGCAGCATACAAAGCAACGTGAATAAAGGATATTGCCTTCAATGATAATAGAATAGGTAATACTACAGATGCTATATATACGATGAGTCCTATTACATAACTAGTCCCTTTCATACCTTGTCCTTCCATATATCAAGCACCTTTAATCGATGCCAATACCAGGCACTCAATATGTATGTGCCTAATAAACACTATATGTCGATTAAATTAAACACTATATGTCGATTAAATTAAACACTATGTACCTAATAAACAATATGCCCATTAAATAATACATACCTATCGATTAAGGTACACTAGGTGCTGTTACAACTACAGCTTTTGCAGTACCACCGCTAACAGCTTCATAGGTAATGGTATATTCTTTACCTTTTGCTGTCTTAACATGTTCAGTGAGATAGCCTTCTTTGTAAAGATTTTCTACTGTTGGTGGAGTATCTACATTCTTATCAATCATGTAGAGCTGGGTGGCATTTTTAATAATTTGAATATCTGCCGTTTCTTTTGCAGATCGCGCTCTATCTGCGGCAGATAAGAACTGCGGCATCGCAATGGCTGCTAAAATAGCGATAACTGCAACGACAACCATTAATTCCACAAGGGTAAAACCACCTTTTCTCGACTTGTTAAGTCCTTCTCGAACACGACATATATGTAATCGCTCTACTATCCATTGTCCACACATTTCTAATCGATGATTTATGCCATGAACCATATGTATAACGGAACTCATAATATCCTCCTTTTACATTATTTAATACAATTCGATTCTATTTAATACTGGTAAAATGATGTCTATTGTCCTCCTAGTTTGGCGATAGACGTAAATAAGGGATACATAACAGAAACGACTAATACGGCTACACCAATGCCCATGACAGTTAATAGAACAGGTTCTAATAATCGCTCTAATCGAGCAATATATTTTGAAAGTATAGACTCATAGTAGTGACCACAATGGTTTAACATCTTTACTAACTCACCGCTTTCTTCCCCAATAGAAACCATTTGCCATATAAAATCATTCCCTATATGACCATTGCGTAAACTTTCTTCAAAAGAATGACCAGTTAATAGTTTTGCCTCCACCTGTTCACTACATTCACTGCCATATAGATTTCCCCATAAGGGACGAGTAATGTTCATGGTATGAATAATCGAAATCCCCGAGTCTAGCAACAGAGCCCACACCTTCAACATGCTCGTATAGTACACACAAGTACTCCATTGGTATCGGTGAGCCAACTGCCAAAGCCAACGATGTACTTTACATTTCATACTATGCTGCTTATAAGCAAATACTATTGAACCTATTACAACACTATGTATACCTATTACCATCAAAGGATGTTCCTTTAACCCTTGTCCTAATGCAAAGAGGGCTCGTGTCATCAATGGTAGTGTAATATGCATAGTTGTAAAAACCTTTTCAAAGGATGGAATGATAAACAGGATGGTAACGAGAAAGAATACGTTCATCATAAGAAGAAGAAATATAGGATAAGAAATAGCACTCATAACCTTTTGTCGGAGTTGTCGTTCCCAATCGTAGTGACGTGAAATGTATTGTAAGCTTTCACCTAAGGTGCCTGCTGCCTCTCCACTTTCTAGTAGTGCTAAGGCTATAGCAGGACAACCTTCACTACGTAATGCTTGCGATAAGGTTTGGCCTCTCTCAATCGATTCATACAAGGCCCTATATAGCAAACTTCGCTTTCCCTGACAGAGTAACTGTAAAGCCCTTCGTAAAGGCACACCAGACTCTATCAGTAATCCTAGTTGATAGGTTATATCGACCACCATAGCATGATTCCATTTATGTTTCTTCTTTTCTACTTGTAAAGATATTTTATAAATCTTGTATCCATCGCGTTTTAGCCGTGTTGCAATCTCCTGTTCTGAATCGCCCCACATCACCCCTTTTTCTGTTTCATTATTCTCATTTTTTACGACATATTCATAAGCCTCCATGTATTCACCTACGATAATTGTTGATCTAATAGAGTATGTAGTTGTTGTTGAGAACCATATTGTGCCTTCACATCTCGCACAGCCATTTCTAGTGTTTTCATAGGTAACTGTGTTTCTTGAATGGAAATAATTTGAGGTTCCTTACGAGTGCGAATTAAATTTGCTACTGCATGGGTATTTAGTAAAATATCACGAATAGTAATGAACTTCTTATTCCACCTAAGTAGTCGCTGACATATAACGGCACGTAACACTTGAGATATTTGACTACGTACCTCTTCTTGTTGCTCTCCTGGGAAAAGAGATATCATACGATGAACAGCCATTACGGCTCTCTGTGTATGCATAGTAGCCATCACAAGATGCCCCGTCTCTGCCGCATGGAGTGCAGCCTCCAAGGTTTCTCGATCACGCAGCTCCCCTACCATAATGACATCTGGGTCCTCCCGCAAGGCATCTCGAATGCCGTCAGACATAGACTTAATATCGGCACCTAATTGCCTTTGATGAATCAAAGATCTTTTAGGCTTAAATTCAAACTCGATAGGGTCTTCTAAGGTTATGATATGACGCTCCATTGTCTGATTAATATAATCGATACAACAAGCTAAGGTGAAGCTTTTACCACTGCCCGTAGGACCACAGACGAGCAATAAACCATCATGGGCCTCACATAATTTTTGTAGTAGTTGCCCTTCACTGTTATCATCTAACGAAAGTTGTTGATGACAAAGTAAGCGCAAGGTACCACATATGGTTTGATTAGCCCGATATAGATGAACACGAATGCGCACACCACAACAAGAGCATGCTTCATCAATGGATTGCCATTCGTAGGATGTTATACCACATCGCCGTAAAATATCTTCGATTAAGTCTGTCGTACACACAAAGCTAGTAGCCTTTAATCCATCACCATGTCGCAAATATATAGGCTGTCCACATTGTAGATGAATATCTGTTGATGATAACTGTATTGCTTGTTCTACAATAGTTTCTAAACTTTCACTATTACAGCATGAGTCCACAACGATGCACCTCCTCAATAGATGTAACATGCTGAGATACGGCTTCACGGGCAGAATCCTCTAAAGATAGTAATACATGTGTTTCTAATTGGTCCCAACAGGCCGAATTAGCTGGAATCTCTAAAAATTCAAAGAGTGCTGTTCGCCCATGGTACGCTGTACCATCAAATTTTCTAACTAGCCGTTGTGCAATAGCCCCCATTAAGGTAGCTCGAATTAAATATGGTTCTACCCCCATATCCATGAGCCGCGTTACTACGCCCATAGCAGTATTTGTGTGAATGGTAGACAATACGCGATGTCCCGTTAAAGCAGCTTTAACGGCGAGCTCTGCAGTCTCCTTATCTCTAATCTCACCAATCATAATCGTATCGGGATCTTGGCGTAATACAGATCTAAGGCCCTTTGCAAATGTAAAGCCAATCTTCTCATTGATACCAATTTGGATGGCCCCTTTAATTTCAGCCTCCACGGGGTCCTCTAGACATATGAGCTTTGTTTCCTTTAAATTTAACATGCGAAGCATGGCATATAGAGTAGCAGTCTTGCCACTACCCGTAGGCCCACAGATGAGCAATAAGCCATAAGGACGTTTTAGTAATTGCACGATATGTTCAAAAATATCTGTACGCATGCCTAAAGCTTTAAGGTCTTTATGACTGCCCTCATTGCCCATAAGGCGACAGACTAAAGTCTCGCCGTATAAGCTGGGCAAAGTAGATACACGCATTGTTATGGCTTTATCTTTATGACTCCAAGCCCAACGACCGTCTTGAGGCAATCTTTTTTCGCTAATATCTAATGAACTACAAACCTTGATGCGATTAATAATAAGCTCCGCATCTTCATTAGATACTGTCATGTAATTTTGTAACAGTCCATCTTGTCGTAGTCGAACATGCACACCACTTTTAACAGGATCAAAGTGAATATCGCTTACATGATGTTCTAAGGCATACAAAATAATATCGTCTAATGTCACGTCTACATACATGGTCACCTCCAATACCTTGCGGTATGTTTTTACCTCACACTAGCGTATGGCGTTATAGGTTTCGACATCATCCCCAAAATTCCTTTTTTATTTTTAAAAATCCACGAAGCGAAAACTTTTCTATTTTTGAGTATACAAAAAAGGCGCCCCGAAGGGCGCCCTTATTGGACTATTAGAAATAATGTATCTTATTTTAAGTTGTAGAATACGTCATTACCTTTATATTGAGCTGTTTCGTATAACATTTCTTCAATGCGAAGCAATTGGTTGTATTTTGCTACACGTTCAGAGCGAGCTGGTGCACCAGTCTTAATTTGACCAGCATTTACAGCTACAGCAATGTCAGCGATGAATGTATCTTCTGTTTCGCCAGAGCGATGTGATACTACGCAAGTGTAACCAGCGCGTTTAGCAAGTTCCATAGCATCGAAAGCTTCAGTGAGGGTACCAATTTGGTTAACTTTTACAAGAATAGAGTTACCTACACCAAGCTCAATACCACGAGCTAAACGTTTTGTGTTAGTTACGAATAAATCGTCACCAACAAGTTGTACGCGGTCACCAAGACGATCTGTTAATACTTTCCAGCCTTCCCAATCTTCTTCAGCAAGACCATCTTCGATGGATACGATTGGGTATTTGCCTACTAAGTATTCGTAGAAGTCTACCATTTCAGCAGCTGTTTTAACTTTACCTTCGCCAGCTAAATTGTATTTGCCGTCTTCATAGAATTCAGAAGATGCAGAATCAAGAGCCAATTTGAAGTCTTTACCAGGTTCATAACCAGCTGCTTTAATAGCTTCGCAGATTACTTCCAATGCTTCTTCGTTAGATGCCAAGTTAGGAGCAAAACCACCTTCGTCACCTACTGCAGTGCTAAGACCTTTGCCATGAAGTACGGATTTCAATGTATGGTATACCTCTGCACAGCTGCGAAGAGCTTCTGCAAAGGATTCAGCGCCTACAGGCATGATCATGAACTCTTGAATATCTACGTTGTTATCCGCATGTGCTCCACCGTTCAAGATATTCATCATAGGAACTGGCAATTCTTTTGCGTTAAAGCCACCAAGGTATGCAAATAATGGCAAATCTAAGGATTCAGCTGCTGCACGAGCTACTGCCATAGATACACCAAGGATTGCATTAGCACCAAGGTTAGATTTATTATCTGTGCCATCTAATTTCAACATCAAGTTATCGATTGCCACTTGTTCTGTAGCATCATAACCGATAAGTGCAGGGCCGATTTTAGCATTTACATTGTCGATAGCTTTCAAAACACCTTTACCAAGGTAACGGGATTTATCGCCATCGCGCAATTCTACGGCTTCAAACATACCAGTAGAAGCACCAGATGGAACAGCTGCTGTAGCAATAGTACCATCTTCTAAACATACTTCAACTTCCACAGTTGGGTTACCGCGGGAATCTAAAATTTCTCTTGCAATGACTTGTTCAATTACTGCCATTTTATCACCTCATAAATCTAAGGTGGAGTTATTAAAAATCTTCCACCGTTATGTATCGATTAGGTCTAACTATAGTGAAAGTTAGACCTCAAAATTATGCTTTATGTACTAAACTATGGCCTGTCATAGATTTTGGTTGTTCTATGCCAGCCAGGTCTAATAATGTAGGAGCAATATCACATAATTTACCAGCTTCTAAAGTAGCTGTTTTAAGTGTATCGCTCATTAAAATTAAAGGAACTAAGTTTGTAGTATGCGCCGTATGAACCTTACCAGTTTCATGATTAACCATAAGCTCAGCATTACCATGGTCCGCCGTAATTAACAAGTGACCATTCTTACTGCGTATAGCCTCAACAATACGACCTAAGCAAGTATCTACGGCCTGAACTGCTTTAACAGCTGCTTCAAAGCTACCTGTATGACCGACCATATCTGGATTTGCAAAGTTTAAGATGATCATGTCATATTTTTCATCTTGAATAGCTTGTACAACTTTATCAGTTACCTCATAAGCGCTCATCTCAGGTTGTAAATCATAGGTAGCCACTTGAGGAGATTTCACAAGAACGCGGTCTTCACCTTCAAATGGTTCCTCTTTACCACCGCTGAAGAAATACGTTACATGAGCATATTTCTCTGTTTCAGCAATGCGCAGTTGACGATAACCACCAGTGCTTAGCACTTCGCCTAATGTTTCAGATAAGATATCTTTTTCGTATACGATATGAACTGGCAAACCATCTTCGTACTTGGTCATAGTCGCCATATACAAGGACAGTTGCTCTCGTTTAAAACCATCAAAGTCAGGTAACACTAAGGCTTTTGTTAGCTCACGCCCACGGTCTGGACGGAAATTACAGAAGATAACGGCATCTCCATCTTTGATAGTCCCTTCAGCATCAATGACTGTAGGAAGAACAAACTCATCAGCTGCATCTTTGTCGTAAGACTGTTGCACTGCTTCACAAGCAGAATCTGCCGTTTCACCTTGACCATGTACAATAGCATTATATGCTAACTCAACACGGTCCCATCGATTATCGCGATCCATTGCATAGTAACGACCGATCACGGTAACAATCTTGCCACAGTTTAGCTCTGCCATATACGCTTCTAAGTCTTTTAAATAGCCTTGTGCACATTGAGGAGCTACGTCACGACCATCGAGCAAGGCATGTACATAAACGTGCTCAATACCATGATCATGAGCCCCTTTGATAACTGCCTTAATGTGCTCTAAGGAGCAATGTACATTGCCATCAGATACTAGACCGATAAGATGTAAGCTTTGTTTTTTAGCAACTTCGTATAGTTCCTTCATAACAGGGCGATTATAAAACTCGCCAGATTCAACGTCTTTAGTAATACGAGTTAAATCTTGATACACAATACGCCCAGAGCCAAGATTTAAATGGCCGACTTCAGAGTTCCCCATTTGACCTTCTGGAAGGCCTACCGCAAGCCCTGATGCTTCCAATTTTGTATGTGGATACGTATCCCATAATTGATTAAAACAGAGCGGCTTCGCCTGTACTACAGCATTGGTTGTATCTGATTGATCCCCCATGCCAAAGCCATCTAAGATGACTAGCATTACGGGAGCCTCTAATTTAGCCATTTCTAACCTCATATTAAGCGCTTACTTGATTCGCCGCTTTAATAATATCAATAAATTCATCAACTACTAGGGATGCACCGCCTACAAGAGCACCGTCTATATTTGGTTCTCCTAGAATTTCTAGTGCATTTTCAGATTTAACGCTACCGCCATACTGGATACGCACGGCATCAGCGGCGTCATCATCATATACAGAACGAATGTAATCGCGAATAGCTTTACACACCTCTTCAGCTTGATCAGCTGTTGCAGTCTTGCCAGTACCAATAGCCCAAATTGGTTCGTACGCAATAATGAGTTGACTCACTTGTTCTTTAGGAATATCAGCCAAGGCCCCTTTTAGTTGAGACGTAATCCAATCAAGAGTATGACCAGCTTCACGTTGTTCTAAACTTTCACCAACACAGACAATAGGGTTTAAATTATGATGGAATGCACTCTTAATTTTGGCATTTACCGTCTCATCTGTTTCGCCATAATATTCGCGGCGCTCAGAATGACCGATAATGACATAATCAACGCCTACCTCTGTAAGCATAAGTGGTGAAATTTCACCAGTGAACGCACCAGCATCATGATAATCCATAGTTTGTGCGCCTACCTCAATCGCTGTGTTACGCGTCAGCGCTACAGCACGCTCAATAGCTGTGAAAGGCGGGCAAACAACTACATCACAGGATAATTCCATATCTTGTAACACGCTGTTAAACGCTTCGATCAGAATTGATCCAGACGCAATGGTGCCATTCATTTTCCAATTTCCTGCAATAATAGGTTTTCTCATATTATGCCTCAGACAATGCAGCAATACCTGGTAGGATTTTGCCTTCTAGGAATTCTAAAGATGCACCACCACCTGTGGAGATATGGCTAATTTTATCTGCCAATCCACTTTTTTCAATGGCTGCTACAGAGTCGCCACCGCCAACGATAGTCATCGCATCAGATTCAGCTACAGCTTTCGCTACTGCATTCGTACCAGCTGCAAAGTTTTCCATTTCAAATACGCCCATAGGACCATTCCAAATAATAGTCTTCATTGGCGCCAATGTTTCTACATAGAGTTCACGTGTTTTAGGCCCAATATCTAATACCATCCAGCCATCTTCAATTTGATCAACGTCAACGATTTTAGTATTTGCATCGTTGCTGAAAGCATCTGCTACTACAGCATCGATAGGTGTTAACAATTTAGCACCTGCTACGCGAGCTTCCATAACAAGATCTGTGGCGATAGCTTCTTGACCTTCTTCAAATAAGGAGCTACCAATATTGCAGCCTTGTGCTTTAATGAACGCATTAGCCATGCCCCCACCGATGATCATTACATCAACCTTAGGCAAAAGGTTAGAAATAACAGAAATTTTATCTGTTACTTTTGCACCACCAATGATTGCCGCCATAGGTGTTTTAGGATGTACAACAGCTGCACTTAATGCATTAATTTCTTTTTTGAGCAAGAAGCCTGCAGCCATTGGGATATAATCAGCAATACCAACTACAGATGCTGCATTACGGTGAGATACACCGAACGCATCGTTGATGGCTACATCCGCAAGAGATGCCAATTGTTTAGCAAACTCAGGATCATTTTTAGTTTCTTCATTGTGGTAACGCAAGTTTTCAAGCATTAATACATCGCCAGATTGCAATGCTTTCACAGCTTCTTCAACTTTAGGACCAATGCAGTCATCTACGAATGCTACAGGTTTGTTGATAAGCTCAGATAAATGTTTCGCACATGGTGCCAAAGACATTTCAGGCTTACGTTCTCCTTTTGGACGACCAAAGTGAGAAGCAAGGATAACCTTTGCCCCTTGTTCTACTAAATAGTTAATAGTAGGTAATGCACTACGAATACGAGTGTCATCAGTGATGACACCGTCTTTCATAGGTACATTAAAATCAACACGAACAAATACTGTTTTATTAGCTACTTGTAAACCTTCGATTGTTTGTTTCATCAAAGCCTCCCGATTATAAGCCTTTGCTTGCTACGAATGCTGCCATGTCGATAAGACGTTCGGAGTAACCCCATTCGTTATCATACCAAGAAACGATTTTAACCATGTTGCCGTCCATAACCATTGTTAAATCAGCATCAACAATGGAGCTACGAGGGTCAGAACCAAAGTCACAAGATACCAATGGCACATCGGATACACCAAGGATACCTTTTAATTCACCAGCTGCTGCTTTGCGGAATGCTTCGTTGATTTCTTCTTTAGTAGCTGGTTTTTCAAGTTCGCAAACAAGGTCTGTAGCAGATACGTCTGGAGTAGGAACACGCAATGCAAAACCATCAAGTTTACCTTTTAATTGAGGCAATACCAAAGCTACAGCTTTAGCTGCGCCAGTAGTTGTAGGGATGATGGACATAGCTGCTGCACGAGCACGGCGAGGGTCTTTATGACGCGCATCAAGAATTTTTTGGTCATTAGTATAGGAATGAATTGTAGTCATCATACCGCGTTTAATGCCGAATTCATCGCACAATACTTTAGCGAATGGAGCCAAGCAGTTTGTTGTGCAAGATGCGTTGGAGATGATGTGGTGTTTTGCAGGATCGTACATATCTTGGTTAACACCCATAACCATTGTCAAGTCTTCGTTTTTACCAGGTGCAGAAATCAATACTTTTTTAACTGTAGGTTGTTCTAAATGAACTTTTGCTTCTTCTGCATCGCGGTATTTACCTGTACATTCTATTACGATTTCTACGCCTTCTTCAGACCAAGGCAATTTGGAAGCATCGCGGTCGTGGAATACGCGGATTTTTTTACCATCAACATAAAGGTTGTCTTCATCGAATGTTACTTCGTTAGGAATTGTACCATGTACAGAGTCGTATTTTAATAATAATGCAGTACCTTCATTATCACCAGTTGCATTAATCGCCACAACTTCTACGTCAGGATTATTAATCGCTGCGCGAACTACACATTTACCGATACGACCAAAACCGTTAATACCAACTTTTACTGCCATTGTTAGATCCTCCTAATAACAAAAATTCTAACCAAATTCAAACTAAAATTTATAACTACTCATTCTCCTATAAGGCAGAAATTTGTAACAATTGACGCATGCCTTCGGCGGCTTGCTCATCAATGATGAGTATACCTTTCTGGCAAGCTCGCATGACACCAATAATTGCGCTCGCCTTCTCTTGTCCACCTGCTACAGCAATAACATTTGGCACCTTTGCTACATCAGGCAGGGATAAACCAATATTATTAGTGGAATAAATCAACTTGCCATCCATATCACAATATTGTCCCAGCGCCTCGCCTACAGCATGATTATCTACCAATTGTTTGCGTACCTCATCAGCAATGTGACGCTGATCGGCCATGCGCATGGCTGTACCAATGCCAAACAACAATACATCAGTCCTACTAATGAGATCCCCAATTTCCTTGATTTGCGGTTCACAAGTCATGAGCATATGCAATGAGTCTTGTGAAAGCCCATCTGGTAAATGAAGCATCTTGTAAGTCCCACGAAGTCGTTCAGCCAGTACAGAAGCGATGACATTAGCTTGGTATTCCACTACCGCACCAACACCACCACGAGCTGGCACTACAGTAGGATTAAATGGTAAAATCGGCATTTCTTCCGCTACTGCTGCCATGGTGCTACCACCACTAATAGCCACTACTGAATCAGGCTCTAATAACTCCTGTAACAGTTTTGCCGCAGCGAAGCCCAGCTTTTTAACCATTAACGTTCCTTCTGTAGGTGTAATGATAACCCTATCGATGGAAAGTGCTTCCGTCAATCGGCTTTCTAGTTCGTTAATACGATCTAGTTCGTTTAAAAAATTTCGTAACTTCGGAACAATTGATTGTCCTTCGTCAGTGAGAAAAATCCCCGGTTTATAAATGTCTACTAGACCATTTGCACGCATCAACTCAATATGACTTCGTACGGTTCGCTCTGGAAGGTCCGTCGCTGTAGCTAATGTCCTGCGGCCTATAGGCTCTTCATAAACAAGGTGGTTTAGTATCTTGTATCGCTCCTTTAATACGCTAACGATTTCAGGAACAATACGTTCACATATCATTAGAAACTCGTTCATCGGGTCCCTCCTTTACCCGTTGGGATTGTATGAATCGTTTTTCGTCCCATGTGAACAAAATTCGTCCCACCTAAAATAAAAAAATACCTTTACACATTTATTTTATACCCTATGTGAATTTTATTCAACCCTAAATAGCAGAAAACGACATGCTTTTGAGACAATTTAATACAAGTTTTATGCCTAAAAGTATGTCGTTTATTTTAATTTATTTTGTACCGAAGATACGGTCACCAGCATCGCCTAAACCAGGCAAGATGTAACCATGATCATTGAGTTTTTCATCAAGTGCTGCTACGTAAACAGGTACATCAGGATGTTCCTTATTTACAACTTCAACGCCTTCTGGAGCCGCTACGAGGCACATCAATTTGATGTGTTGAGCACCTTTTTCTTTTAACAAAGTAATAGCTGCTGCTGCGCTACCACCAGTTGCCAGCATTGGGTCAGTTACGATGAAATCGCGTTCGCTTACATCAGTTGGCAATTTGCAGTAGTATTCTACTGGTTTTAAAGTTTCAGGATCACGGTATAAACCGATATGACCAACCTTTGCAGTTGGAATTAAGTTAAGCATACCATTTACCATGCCAAGGCCAGCACGAAGAATTGGAATAATACCTAATTTTTTACCTGCAATACGTTTACCAGTCATTTTCATTAATGGTGTTTCTACCTCTACATCCTCAAGTGGTAAGTTGCGTGTAATTTCATACCCCATCAACATAGTAATTTCATCAAGTAGTTGTCTGAAGTCTTTTGACCCTGTTTGCACATCACGCATCAATGTAACTTTGTGTTGAATCAACGGATGTGTCATAACATTAACTTTCATGACTGTCCTCCTATAAAACAATATACGTATCTCTTTGTAGCAATTTAACTATCATATTAACTCTATCATAGAATGTAAAATAGTGCCATAAAAATATTAAAAGGGATATGCCAAGGCACATCCCTTTTATATTACTTATAGGCTTGTAGGCCTATGAATATGTAATGACTGTCATTAATCTATTAGATTAGTACAATGGATACGCTTCACAAAGTGCAGCTACGCGTTTGCTAGCTTCTTCATGAACAGCTTTATCCTCAGGATTTTTAAGAACTGCTGCAATAATATCAGCAATTTCTTCCATATCTTTCACTTGCAAACCACGAGTTGTAAGCGCTGGCGTACCAAGACGGATACCGCTTGTTACAAATGGGCTAGCTGGATCGAATGGAATTGTATTTTTGTTACATGTAATACCTACTTCATCGAGTAAGTGTTCTGCTTCTTTACCTGTTAAGCCAGTGCTGCGAACATCTACAAGCATAACGTGAGTATCTGTACCACCAGAAACGATTGTTAAGCCTTTATCTTGCAATGCTGCAGCCAATGCTTTTGCATTGTCGATAATTTGTTGCGCATATACTTTGAATTCAGGTTGTAATGCTTCGCCTAAGGCAACAGCTTTAGCAGCGATAACATGCATCAAAGGACCACCTTGGATACCAGGGAAGATAGATTTATCGATTGCTTTAGCATATTTTTCTTTGCAAAGAATCAAACCACCACGAGGACCACGCAATGTTTTATGAGTTGTAGTAGTTACGATATCAGCATATTCTACAGGGTTTGGATGTAAGCCCGCTGCTACAAGACCTGCAAAGTGAGCCATATCTACCATAAAGATAGCATCTACTTCGTGAGCGACTTCAGCCATTTTCTTGAAGTCGATTTGACGGCTATAAGCACTACCACCAGCGATGATCAATTTAGGTTTTGCTTCTAATACAATTTTACGGAACTCATCATAGTCGATTTGTTGTGTTTCTGCATCTACACCGTAAGGTACTACATTGAAATATGTACCAGATACGTTAACTGGAGAACCATGAGTCAAATGACCACCGTGGGACAAGTTCATACCCACGATAGTGTCGCCAGGTTGCAATAATGCAAAGTACACACCAAAGTTAGCTTGGGAGCCAGAATGAGGTTGTACGTTAGCATGTTCAGCGCCAAACAAGCGTTTTGCACGTTCGATAGCCAATGTTTCGATAACGTCAACATTTTCACAACCGCCATAATAGCGTTTACCAGGATACCCTTCTGCATATTTATTAGTTAATACGCTACCTTGAGCTTCCATAACTGCTTGAGAAACAAAGTTTTCAGAAGCAATCATTTCTAATTTATCGCGTTGACGTGCCAATTCTTGATTGATAACAGCTTGAATATTAGGGTCTTGTTTTTCTAAGAAACTCATGAGTATCCTCCTCGTACAAAACAAATATCTATAGGTAATGATGTATTATTTCTCTAATGCTTTAATTTTCTCTACACGGCGTTCGTGGCGACCACCTTCAAATTCCGTTGCCATCCAAATAGTAACGATATCTTTAGCAAGACCAGGACCAATAACGCGTTCCCCCATTGTAAGGATATTGGCATTATTATGTTCACGACATGCGTGTGCAGAGAATGTATCATGACAAAGAGCCGCTCGAATGCCCGCTATCTTATTTGCTGCAATACCAATACCGATGCCAGTACCACAAATTAGAATACCGCGATCTGCTTTACCAGACACGACTGCATTTGCTACAGGTACGGCAATATCTGGATAATCGCAAGATTCCGCTGTATGAAAGCCAAAATCTTCTACTTCATGTCCCAATGCACTTAATACTTCTTTAACGGATGCTTTTAAATTCAATCCGCCATGATCACAACCGATTGCAACCTTCATAATATCATCTCCTATGCTTTCTGAGGGGCTGTTTTAAGGCCTTCCTCAACTAAATGATAAATTTGCTCCGCACATTGATTATATATGATTTGATCAGCGCCATATGGGTCAGTAACATCACCATCTTGACCACCCCACTCGGAAATCGTTCTGATTTTACCTTCCTCAAACGGGAATTGGCGAAGTAGTACGGATTTATGATCTTTCGTCATACCGATGATTAGATCTGCTGCATTGACGAGCTCCATAGTTAATGGTCTCGATTCATGGTCAGAAATATCAGCAATGGAACGGACAGCTACAACGGCTTGTTCAGTCGGCTTTGCTCCATAAGCGGCAAATAGGCCAGCTGATACAGTCGTTACATCCTTATGTTGCTCCGCTGCAAGGGCCCGTGTAATTCCTTCTGCCATAGGACTACGGCAAGTATTACCGGTACATACAAATAAAATATTCATAATAACATCCTTACTTAATCACATTTTGTGATTACTTTATACATTATAGCAAAAATATCCAATATGTAAAGACATATTTCTATTATCAGTGGACATTTATAATGTTAGAAAATTTACTTATAAATGATATGATGACCGGATGCTTTTTCCATTCGGTTCATAATGGCAACACCAAAACCGTCATCATTCACACCTTCTGTTAAGATTAGGGTAACATGATTTTCGTTAAAATGTAATAGGCTTTTATAAAAGTCATGGCCTAATGCGAGTGCATCTCCATGATGTCCAAAACAATGGCACATGAAACGCGAATCATCTTTAATAAGCTCATAGGTCTCATGACTTACTAAACAGCCAATAGGCCCTTCTATACCTTTAGAAAGTTCATTAAAAGTATTAGCTATAGATTCTGGAGTACCAACGACAACAGTCATAGGTGCATCAGGAGCATAATGTGTATACTTCATACCAGGCGCCTTAGGTTTAGTTTCAGCACCTACTAAGGCTGTATCGTATTCGACATTGGAAACAACAGTTTCTAGCTGTGCCTTTGTAATACCACCTGGTCGTAAAATAATAACTTTATCATCATGCACTTCTACTACAGTAGACTCTACTCCGATTGTGCAAGGACCAGCATCTAAAATATAAGAAATACGACCATTCATATCGTTATATACATCTTGAGCTGTAGTTGGACTGGGACGGCCTGAAATATTAGCACTTGGCGCTGCTATAGGTATACCTGCACGCTGTAACAACACGCGACATCCATCATGATCAGGACAGCGAAGCGCTACACGAGGTAACCCACCTGTTGCACGGTCTGGCACTAAATCAGACTTAGGTAGTGTAATCGTTAAAGGTCCTGGCCAAAAATTATCCATCAAGGCTTGAGCCGTTGAAGAAACTTCAGTGACTAATGGTTTAATACTTTCACTATTGGGAATATGCAAAATCAATGGATTATCTGATGGACGGCCTTTGGCAGCATAGATTTTATCCATCGCCTCTGGATCTAGACCATTAGCACCCAAACCATATACAGTTTCTGTCGGTATAGATACCAATTCACCATTGCGTAAAGCACGGGCTAACATATCTATATCTTGTTCAGATGGATTTGTAATAATTTTAGTATCCATATTAGCCCTCATACACAGCTGTAACTACGCGATTATGTCCACCTAGATCAGCTATAAATTGAATATTTGAATATTGACCGGTTGCTTCTAATAGTTTTCTTACCGCCTCAGCTTGGTCATAGCCAACCTCAAAGGCTACTCGACCATTAGTTTCTAAATAATCACCACATTCTCTGGCGAGAATACGATAGAATACAAGTCCATCCTCTCCACCAAATAACGCAATATGAGGCTCATTTAACACATCTTGAGACAACATCTTTGCATCACCAGTACGAATATATGGCGGATTAGAAACGATGAGGTCAAATTTCTCATCCGTTCCACGCAAAGCTGAAAACATATCAGAGTCTTTAAATTCAACTCGTTCAGTTAACTTAAAGGAGTCTGCATTCTCTCTAGCTAGTGGCAAAGCATCTGTAGAGATATCTAAACCTACACCTACTGCATTTGGCAAATAGTGTAATAAACTTAGCAATATCGTCCCTGGACCAGTACATATATCAAGAATGCGTATAGTACAATCTTCAGAATACGTATCTAGTACATGTTCAATCAATGTTTCCGTATCAGGTCGTGGAATTAAAACTTTATCGTTCACCTTAAAGGTAAGGCCCATAAAGTCCTTTTGCCCCGTAATAGATGCTACACTATATCCCTTAGCTCTTTGCTGTACAAGTGGTCTAAAGGCATCTAGCTCCTCTTGAATTAGAGGTTGGTCATAGTGAGTATATAGATAAATACGATCTTTACCTAAAACGTGAGAAAGCAGTACTTCCCCATCAAGTCGAGGTGTATCCATCTCCTTGCTTTGAAAGTACTGCTCTGTCCACTGGAGAATACGACCGATTGTCCAAATCTCCTTATGCATTTGTATTAGCCTCCTGCATTTTTGCCGCTTGGTCAGCAGCATTTAAGGCTTGAATTATTTCATCAAGATCGCCATTTAATACAGCATCTAGTTTATAAAGTGTTAAGTTAATACGGTGATCTGTTACGCGACCTTGTGGGTAGTTGTACGTACGAATACGTTCACTACGGTCACCAGTGCCAACTTGGCTCTTACGATCTGCTGCCATACTAGCTTGCGCTTCTTGTTCAGCTTGGTCTTGTAATTTAGCACGTAATACGCGCATTGCTTTATCTTTATTTTTAAGCTGAGAACGTTGATCTTGGCATGCTACAACAATACCAGTTGGTAAGTGAGTAATACGAACGGCAGACTCAGTTTTATTAATATGCTGGCCACCTGCACCACTCGCACGGTAAGTGTCGATTTTTAAATCTTTTTCATTAACTTCAATATCGACATCTTCCATCTCTGGTAATACAGCTACTGTAACTGTAGACGTATGTACACGACCTTGTGTTTCTGTAGCAGGTACACGTTGTACGCGATGTACACCAGATTCGAATTTCATCTTAGAGTATACATTCTCACCTTCTACAGAGAAAACAACCTCTTTAAAGCCACCTAGTTCAGGTTCATTCGCATCGATAATTTCACAACGCCACCCTTGGCTTTCCGCATATTTTGTGTACATACGGAACAAGTCGCCTGCAAATAATGCTGCTTCGTCACCGCCAGCACCACCGCGAATTTCAATGATAATATTCTTATCGTCATTAGGATCCTTCGGCAATAAGAGGATTTGTAACTTCTCTTCTAATTCCTCTTTTTGAGGTTTTAACTCTTTTAATTCCTCTTGAGCCATTTCGCGGAATTCTTCATCCAAAGATTTATCTTCGATAACTTCCATAGCTTCATCAAGGCCAGCTAATACTTTTTTATAAGTACGGAATGTTTCAACTGTTTCAGATAATTGGGAATGTTGACGTGTCAATTTACGCCATTCATCTTGGCGAGCAATAATTTCAGGGTCACTGATGCGCTGCTCAAGGTCCATAAATTTATCTTCAATAACTTGTAATTTATCTACTAACATGTTTATTCCTCTTCATATGCATCACTCTCAGGAGGACGAACCTCTTCAAGAGCACGTATAGCTACTTCAATTTGATCATCTTCTGGTTCACGTGTGGTCATGTATTGTAATACAAGACCTGGTTTAATGATGGCTTTCACAAAGGAATGCTCACTGCGTCCAGCAAGACGAATGACCTCGTACGCAATACCTGCTACTACGGGCATAAGCAGTACGCGGCTCAGAATACGTTCTACCAAATTAGGCCAACCTAAAAAAGCAAATACAAAGATACTCACCACCATAACGATAAGTAAGAAGTTTGTACCACATCGGGCATGTAACCGACTTTGTTTACGAACGTTTTCTACGGTAAGAGGCAAATCTAATTCATAAGTATGAATTGTTTTATGCTCTGCCCCATGATATTGGAAAACTCGTTGAATATCCTTCGTAAGACCAATCCCCCAAATGTAGAGCAAGAATAGCACTAAACGAATGACACCTTCAATGAGATTTAATACTACATGATTATCCTGTACACCAGGAATAAATTTTACGATAAATGTTGGCAAAGCCAAAAATACAGCTATCGCAAAGACTGTGGAAATAACCATGGTAATGGCAATTTCACTATTAGACATTTCCTCCTTTTCATCACCAGCTGCCTTGGCAGAAAAAGACAATGCCTTCATGCCAATCACTAGAGATTCATAAAGAGCTACACAGCCACGAAGAAATGGTTTTTTCAAAATTGGATATGTGTCAGCAATAGATTTTGTAGCCTCTTTTTGAACTACAATTGTGCCTGCTGGCTCACGTACAGCTGTTGCCGTATAGCCAGGGCCTCTCATCATGACACCTTCGATCACAGCTTGTCCACCGACAAACTTTTTAATACGTTCTGTGTTCACAAGAGCTCCTCTCATAAACAAATAGAGGCAGAGCCCATAGCCCTGCCAATAGATGCTACATTACATGACAAATTATTTGCCGTAACGTTTGTTAAATTGTTCAATACGACCACGAGCTTGAGCTGCGCGTTGTTGACCAGTGAAGAACGGATGGCATTTGGAGCAAACGTCTACACGAAGGTCTTCTTTTACAGAGCCAGTTTTGAATGTGTTGCCACAACCGCAAGTTACTGTAGCTTCTTTATAGTCTGGATGAATACCTTGTTTCATTCTATACACCTCTTTCCGACAATCAATATTATTCTTATAGATTATAGCATGACACTTGTACAAATGCAAGTTGCCAATACTATTCCTTGGATGCTTGTTTTTCTTCAATAGACTCAGCTAGGATAGTCTCTAAATCGCTTTCATTAAGGATATCGCGTAACGCAATAAGCTCCTCTAAAGAAAGAGTAATACCCTTTTTCATGCTTGTATATTCACTATCCCAAGCGCGAAGATCAAACTTAGGATTGTATTTGCCCCAGCTAGTACATGTTAATTGTTTTTTCCAACCATCTTTATCTTCAGACAAAGTGCCGATAACTTTGAAGATTTCAAAATTGATAACTGCCATGGTGCCTCCTTTCTTACACATGCGTGTAGTATGTTTCTTACCTACTATATTTAGTAGTTCATATTTTTTAGGATACGATATATTTTAAACTAAAAGCTTAAGTTTTACAATTAGTTTTTATAGTCGCTGTAATCTTCAATATCAATAGATGTTGTAGGAGGCATAACTTGAGCCCCTAATGTATCTACTGATTCTTTCCAGTTCTCTGTTGCTGCTGTGACAGCGTTAATATACGCTTCATCTGCTGCCTGAACAGATTCAATTAATTGAGCTTCATCTTTTACATCTAAAACGCGACGACGTACGCTGCTAAGCATATAGCCGAAGGATTCAGCTGTTTGCACAAGCATAGAAATTTCTTGAATCAATGTTTGACCAATGGTACTGCAGAAGTACGCATACCACATATAAGCAAGTTCTGCGTCAGGGAACATCCAGTATACATCATCTGTAGGTGCATCTGTCGTAATATCTACGTCTACATGATCTGTATGACGTTTGAAAGTAAGGAAGTATGCTCCACTTTCAACTAGAGCATTGCGACCTAATTCAGATACTCGACTATCGATACAGTAAATACCATCTTGACCTAACGCCACATCTGTTTGACCACCTGGCAATGAAATAGAGCGCAAAGATAAGCCATAATTCAACACTGTAAATACTGGTAATTGAGCAAATACACCATGAGGCAACGGAATATAATTAATCGCCTTCCACTCGTCACCTACACGTTCACGAAGGCCAACGCGCATCTTTTTAACATCGTATTTACCGTATACGATTTCATAGGCCCCTAAAGGAGTCCACTCGCGAATTACTTCCACACGTTTTTGGTTCAAAAAGAATTGTAAGGCCATATTGTTTAAGCCCAATTGATTTTGTGCCATCGTAGCAGGTAAGAACAATTGTGCAGTCCCTTCTGGCACCAAGTTATGTAAACCGTTAGCCACTTCTTCTACAATATCTTCAGAAGATTGGAACATACCCACAGTACCTGTAAAGATATGATCAAAGTAACTGCGATGTGGCCAATGATTAATGATTTGAGCCATTGGATATAGACGAGATAAGATGCTATAGCATACTGGAGACGCTGTGTAGAGAACAACCTTTTTATCTTCATAAGATTGAAGAATTTCTCCTACCATACCAGCATATTCTTCTACATAGGCGTAAAGAACCAGCTCCCCTGTTTTGCTATGAGCTTCAATACTTTCACGAACAGGAGTCTCCCAGATAGTACCAACATCTAGACCATCTAAAATACCTGTGTCACTAATAAAATCAAATAATTCGACTCTAAAGGAAGGGCCATATAGAGCTTGGAATGTATTCAAATCATATGGAACAGGGCCAAAAGATTCTACTGTAGATTTTTCTGCTAACGCATATAAATCATCAGCCGTAACGCCCCACTCACGGGAGCTAGCATTACTAGAAATTAATTGATCTAACACTTTAAAACGCATTAACTCATTTACAATATCAATACCTTCAATGCTATGAGTAGCACAAAGGGCAATAAATTCTTCGTTATTTACTTTCATATTAAACCTTTCCAGCTGAAGGACATAAGTGATTTAAAAAACATTCTTCACATAATGGCTTACGAGCCTTACATAGTTTACGACCATGATAAATCAACCAGTGATGAGCAGCCGACCAATCCTCTTTAGGAATTGCCTTTTGCAACTTTAATTCCATCTCTTCTGGTGTTTTAGCAATACCCAGTTTTAATCGGTTAGACACACGGAATACATGAGTATCTACAGCAATCGCTGGCGTACCAAACAATACAGATACTACCACATTTGCAGTCTTACGACCTACACCAGGTAATTCAACGAGTTGATCAAACTCCCGTGGCACTTCCCCGTGGTATTGTTCTACTAGAATCTGACAAGTGGCAATCAAATTTTTGGCTTTAGATTTATAAAGGCCACAGTCCTTAATCAGAGTTTCTAATTTGGTAACCCCAATTGCTAACATCTTAGCCGGATGATTTAGTTCAGGAAATAACCGTTTAGTAACAATATTAACTCTCTCATCCGTACATTGTGCAGATAATACGACTGCCACTAATAATTCAAATTCATTTGTATACTCAAGGGCAGGTTTTGCATCAAAATAATGCTCTTGCAATAATTTCAATTGCTCTGCCTTTATTGCTTTTGTTACACGCATATAACTCTCCTTTCTCACTTGTGAAAGTACAGACGCGTACAACTTATATCTTACCATACGTATTCATTTAGTTCTATGTTATAATAAATCATGTTATTCTAATATAGAATACAGGAGGTCAATATGAGCAATATTAACGATACATTAAAACGTATAAATGAACTAGCAGCAAAGAAAAAATCTGGGCAACAACTCACACCAGAGGAATTAGCAGAAAAAAAAGAACTTTATGAAATTTACTTAAGCTTCATTCGAGGCCAAATCACAGATACATTGGACCGTGTTGAATTCGTGGATCCTGAAACAGGTGAACGTACAGCTCCTAAACAAGCGCTCGAAAACTTGGCTAAAAAAGCTGACCAAGACATTAAAGAACATAAAGATATTCACTAATATATAAAAATATACATTAATATAAAAAACGTACGCATAAATGATACATCAAATATGCGTACATTTTTCTATTAACCACAAAAAGTCCGCTTGATATACCAAGCGGACTTTAGTATTAGTGAAACTTATGTATTATAATTTACCGAGGCGTTTCATAACATTATAAATTTTTTCAGCTAGTCCTGTCATTTGGAATTTAGGAATACCACAGGCAGCCACACGAATACCCTTAGCTAAAGCAATAACATAAACATGTTCTTTCTTCAATTCTTCGCAGATAGCATTAGCAGAATCTGTAGGAATTGTAATGAAGAAACCACCGCGGTAAGGCAACATAGGAAGGCCTACTTGTGCGGCTTCTTGTTTGAAGATGTCAGCACGATCGCGAATCAATTGGTAATAGCTATTACGCTCCTCTTCATAGGTTTTAAATTTAACAGGATCTGCCACAATATTTGCCATTGTACGCATTGCAGGACGACAAATATTAGACCATGTTGCACGGCTAGTATTTTTGTTGATTTCTAAGAATTCATCAGCGATTTCTTCGTCATCAGAAATACCAATCATAGCACCTACACGTTGACCGTACATAGTAAAGCCTTTAGACAAGCTATAGCACACACATGTAAGGATAGCTTTTGGCAAGTGCCCAAATTTGCTAAAGAATCCACGTACTTCCTCTCTATCACCAGAGAAGTCAAGATACGCCACATCAATACCAATGATGACATTATTACGACCAATCGCAACAAGTTCTTTCAAGAAATTAAGGATGGAGTCCCAATCTTTATCTTCAATAGAGTAACCAGTTGGGTTATTACCAGGTGTATTAAATAGGATTACTACATTTGTTTGTCTTGCTGCTAATTCGTTTACACGATTTTTAAATGCTTCATGATTAAAGTTATTTTGCTCATCAAATAAAGAGTACGTTACAAGTGTACGACCAATGTCGCTACAAATTACTTTATAAGCACCCCAGTACCAGTCAGCAGTTAACACTTCATCACCAGGCTCAGTATAGTTATGAATTAAGTGATGGATACCGCCAGTGCCACCAGCTGTAGCGATGCTACGGATGTGACCTTCAGGACGAGAATTACCAAAACATTCTTTCTCAGCAGCTGCTAAAAACTCTGGAACACCTGCAATTGGAGCATAGCCAATATGTTCAGTGTCAGAAAGACCCAAATATTCTTCTTTAACGGTTTTGAGGAAAACTAATTTGCCATCTTCATCGTGAATAGCACCTAAAGTACCATTTACAACGTTCTCGCGACCATTTTCTTTAGCATCAGCTAATGCTTGTCCAGCAGTAACGAAGATCACGTCTTTTAATTTTTTCCCTTTTGCATGCTTTGCAGCTACACTTGTCATAACTTACACCATCCTATCTAAAATGAATATTACACATTTATAATACCTAAACTTATTTAATTATACAATGTGTATTCAGAAAATATATTGTATACATAAGAAATTTTACTAATCACATTCAATTTAATCATTAATCTAGCTTTGTATAGAATATATCAAATATCCTATACAAAGGATTCAAAATTAATAATATACAAAAAACAGTAAATTTATAACAAAAAAGGACCACTCTTATGAGTGGTCCCCCAGTTCCTTAGAAGGAGTAGCCTACACCAGCGTGTAAACCTTTTGCAGTTTTATCATTGCTATCTACGCTATATTTATCATAGCCATAGTATAGATTTAAATCGATATCAGGGCGTACTTCGTATTGAGCACCTACTTGGTAAGTTTGCTTAATATCGTTACCCCAACCAGCTTTAGCAAAGCCGTTTACTTTGTCTGTCAAAGGTACATGACCGATAACACCAGCTTGGAAGCCTAGTTCAGTGTCATTTGTACGAATTGCAGTACCTGCACCATAAACGTTTACGTTTGGATGCACTTTGTAAACTAATGCTAATTGATGATCTTTGATATCACCATTTTTTGCATTTACTTTATCGTAAGAATATTGTACTGCCGTTTTATCGGAAAGATCGTGTTGCAAAGAAACACCGAAACCATCGTTGCTATTACCGCCACCTTTGGATACATGTTGTTTAAATGCATAATCAGCTTGTACCTTAGTGGAACCATCGCTAATTTTTGTTACAGGTGCTGCAGCAAATGCACTACCTGCTACAACTGTTGCTGCTAGAGTTAATAATACTAATTTCTTCATTTGTACCTCCTATACACATACCTATTTGTATGTCTTACTAAGTTACTATTTACAGATGTTATAGTTATACACTCTATAAATTAGCGTTTCATGAATACAGGGATATCAGGGATACCACTGTTAGAATTTGTAGTGGATGCTGGACGAGATGTAGTCGTTGTTTTACCGAATTCTGGTACACTTTTTGCACTAGAATTGAAGCCAGTAGCAACAACTGTAATTTGTACTTTATCGCCCAAGCTTTCATCGATAACAGAACCGAAGATAATATTAGCATCAGGATCTGCTGCATCAGAAATAATTTCAGCTGCTTCATTAACTTCAAAGATGCTCAAATCAGAGCTACCAGAAATATTAAGCAAGATGCCTTTTGCACCATCGATAGAAGTTTCCAACAACGGGCTGTTAATAGCCATTTTTGCAGCGTCAGCAGCGCGGTTTTCACCTTCGCCAACACCAATCCCCATCAAAGCTTCGCCTTGTTCTGTCATGATAGTTTTAACGTCAGCAAAGTCAAGGTTAATCAAACCAGGAATTTGAATCAAGTCGGAAATACCTTTGATACCTTGGCGAAGAACATCATCGGCTTTACTGAATGCATCAGTAATAGTACATTTTTTATCAACAACTTGTAATAATTTGTCATTAGGGATAACGATAATTGTATCAACTTTTTGAGTCAAGAACTCAATACCTTTTTCTGCTGCAGCACGACGGCGTTTACCTTCGAACGCGAAAGGTTTAGTTACTACGCCTACAGTTAACGCACCAACTTCTTTAGCACATTCTGCAACGATTGGAGCAGCACCAGTACCAGTACCACCACCCATACCTGCAGTTACGAATACCATGTCAGCACCTTCAAGAGCTTTGATGATTTCTTCGCGACTTTCTTGAGCAGCTTCTTCACCAACTTGTGGATTAGCACCTGCACCAAGACCTTTAGTTACTTTTTCACCAATTTGAATTGTTACATCTGCTTTAGACAATTCAAGCACTTGGTTTTCCGTATTAACTGCTAAGAATTGAACACCTTTAATTTGGTTATCTACCATGCGATTAACAGCGTTGTTACCACCGCCACCAACACCGATAACTTTAATATTTGCAAAATCAGACATTGAACTTCCTCCTCTTATCGTTATTTATCGTATCAATATACGTCCCAATGTATCGATTTATATACTGACTATCTTATAACAATTACATTTATTTTACACTAAAATTTAAAAACTTTCCACTATATAGAATGTGATTTATTAGAACCGCTTAGTCATAATAATCTTGCGTATAGCACCTACATTAATAAATACTCGCAACCCAAACCCAATGAGAGCTACATAATATAGATTAATACCAATTAGGTCGCCTACATATACAAGAATAACAGCTAACACTACATTTGAAAAGAACCCAATCACAAAATTACTAAGATCAAAAATTCGTTCCAAGGCAGCTCGACTACCGCCAAACACTGCATCCAACGCTGCCAGAACCGCTACAGATGTATAATTCGCATAACTGATAGGAATATGAAATGGTGCTATCCAACCTAATGTAGCCCCTACAATGAGCCCAACGATGGCAAAGATATAAATATTCATTCTTTACCTCCTAACTCATTAGGCTTCATATGTTCTTCTCGGAAGGTTCCTGTAAAAGCTGGAATAGCTATCTCATTCTCTTCCTTGATAGTTACTTTAATTCCCCAATGTTTAAGCGAATCGACTACGCCACCACGCATAGTAAGCGCAGAGTTTAACGTTTTAGGATCACCAATAGCTTTTACAACGAAGGGAGCCCCAAAGACTTTCCCATTAACTGTAATAGTAGGACCGGAACAACGTATTTCTGATGTACCAATCAACCGTTGATCATTGATAGCTATCGCCTCAGCCCCACCAGCGCGTAACTCATTAACGATACGTAAAATATCTTCATCATGAATTACAAACAAGTTAGGATTTTCACCACTTTGAATTGGTTTTAAACTATCTTCGATTAACACGCTAACTCCAGAACCTTTAACATTTGTTAAGGCCGCTCTCATCATGAGCTGCTCATCAACTTTAACGTCTGTAGTAGTACCATTTTGTTTAAGCGTTTCTATTTGCTTCAATAAAGCATCCCGCTCGCTTTGGGCTTCACGTAGTTGAACGGCTAAATCACCAGCCCGTTGCAAGCGAATGTTTTCTTCTATATTATCTTGTGTCATCTTATATTGAGTTACAACCATGAACCCTAATATACAACTGACTAAGGCTATTGCCCACCGTTCGTGTCTCACGACAATCATCTACCTTTTATCTTCAACATGACCTTGTTTATCTTGTTTTGTATCATCTTTCTTAGTAGATGAAGTTTCCGTAGTCGGTGCCCCATTTTGATGTTTCTTTCCTTCCGGAATTACATCAGTCTTAATGTACGGTGATGAAATATTAACATCTATATATTGTACATTACCATGAGTTTTCTTAATATCTTGTAACATCGACTGTGTTAGCTCTGCCTTTTTAGGTAAGTCTTTACCATCACCTAAGCGAATCTGTACACCAGATACAGTATAAGCCATAATCGCATCAGGATCACCAATATTGACCTCTGCAATATTCTTGAACGTATTTTCATCAAGAGAATTCAAATACTCAAGAGCCGCTAGAATCGGCTTATCTACAACTGTATCGCCTAATAAAATATTTCCAGCTTTCACACCAGAAATCATTGGTACAGATGTATCTTGTATAGCTGGTTCTGATGCGATAACTTGACCTTTACTATCAATCGTTAAGTATCCGAACTGGGCCGGTACTACAGCAACGGCCTTACGTTCTACAATGTGAACCTCCATAGTCAGTGGCAATTGATATCGTATTTGGGCCTCTTCAACCCGCAAATCCTTTGCCAATCTAGATTTTAATTTTTCTGTACTAATTTGCAAAATATTGACAGGTTCATGTATATCACCTGCCACCATTACATCTTGTACAGTTACCTTATCCGAACCCGTAATCTTTAAGGATCCAAAAGGAATAGGTAGTGTAAACAACCCCACCAACACGAGAGTAACTGCACCACCGATTTTTAACACTCGTTTTCTAAATACAGCCCGTTCGTCTCGAACAGGTGTAGAAGACTGCATCTCCCCAGAGTTGGATGGATGGTTTTGCTTATCATCCATAGATAACTCCTTCTGTTCTATTTAGCCTTTAAAATTTCCCTATACTAGCTGTTAATAGAATTTTTTCACATAATGTAGGGAAATCAATTCCCATTTCATTAGCTGCTTTTGGTACTAAAGACGTTGCCGTCATACCAGGAACGGTATTGTACTCAAGAACATACATTTTATCTGCATGATCTGTCATAATATCTACACGAATAACCCCACTGCCTTGCACCTCGCGATACACAAGTTCCCCAATGCGTTGCATTTCAGCAGTCATTTCGTCGCTAATAGGTGCTGGTACCAAGTATTCTGTAGCACCTACAGTGTATTTGCTTTTGTAGTCATATTCGCCAGAATGTGGACGAATTTCAATGACTGACAATGCTTTACCATCCAAAACAGCCACCGTAAACTCGCGACCATCAAGGAATTGTTCTACTACGAGAATTGGATCATATTTAAGAGCCTCTGTTACTGCTGCTTCTAATTGTGATTCCTCACGAACGATTGTAACGCCAATGCTGGAGCCTTGCGTAGCAGACTTAACAACTACAGGAATAGTAAATTCTTTACGAATATGATCGATAATTGCCTCGGCAGATTCAAGATTACCATTATAGGATTCAGATCTTGCAGTTGGAATATTAGCGCCTTTAAATACGTCTTTACTTACTTTTTTATTCATGCCCACAGCATGAGCCATGATGCCAGAGCCAGTATATGGGATTTCTGCCATTTCTAAAAGGCCTTGCAAAGCACCATCTTCACCATAGCGACCATGAATAGCATTAAATACGACTTCACCGCCTAAGGAATCGATATCTTTCAATACTGTACGAGGATTAAGTTCTAATGTTTGAGCCTTATACCCTTTGCTCACAAGTGCTTCTGCAATAGCAGCGCCTGTGCGACGAGATACTTCAGCTTCTTCGGAAGGACCACCCATCAATACGATTATTTGTTTATCTTTCATTGTAAGCCTTCCTCCAATATCGCTAATAATTTTGGGCCATATTGATTGATAGAACCAGCGCCCATTGTAATAACCAAGTCATTTGGTCTTACTACTTTTGCCAATACTTCAGGTAAATCATCAACAGATGGTACATAATTTACGTCTTGACCGGTAGCCTCTTTGATGGCATTTGGAATCGTAGTCCCATCAATACCAGGGATCGGATCTTCACCAGAACTATAAATGTCTGTCATGTACACTTCGTCAGCGCTTGTGAAAGCAGTAGCAAACTCATCCTTCAACAAACTTGTCCGTGAGAATCGATGTGGTTGGAATACACAGATGACACGATGTTTCTCAAGTTCTTTTGCTGCTTTCAAAGTAGCTTTAATTTCTGTAGGATGATGAGCATAATCATCTACAACCCACACGCCAGCTACATGGCCTTTCGTTTCAAAACGGCGTTTTGCACCTATAAATTTGCCTAAGCCTTTAGTAATAACACGTGCTTCTACGCCACAACAATCATGAGCCACAATAAATGCCGCTAAAGAATTCAATACGTTGTGGTCACCAGGTACACGCAAACGAACGCGATCAATATTAACACCTTTATGATATACATCGTATACCAACGTAGAATCTACATAGTGAATATTTTTAGCTACATAATCATTACTGTCATCTAAGCCATAAGTAATAAAGTTGCGTTTTACGCGATTCATAACATAGCGAATACTTTCATTGTCACCACATACGATGGCCTTGCCATTTTCTGGAAGTGTTTCTACAAACTCACAGAATGCATTAAGCAAATTATCCATCGTTTTGTAGTGATCCATATGATCATCTTCAATATTAGTAATAACAATAGTATGTGGACGCAACTTCAAGAAAGACCCGTCACTTTCATCCGCCTCTACAACGGAGAAGTGGCCTTTACCAAGACAGCTGCTGCCTTTAAGGTAATCGACTTCACCACCAATAATTACCGTAGGGTCTGCATCGGCTTCTACTAAGATTTGGCCAATCATAGATGTAGTAGAAGTCTTACCGTGTGCCCCTGCTACTGCGATGCCATCCGTTACATCAAGCACTGCTTTTACAATATCAGAGCGATGCAAAATGGTAATTCCTTGTTCTTTCGCAGCGACGATTTCAGGATTATCCTCACGAATCGCTGTAGAACGAACTACTGCATCTACACCATTTACATATTCTTTATTATGACCAATATGAACAGTAGCACCCATTTCTCTAAACTTAGAAATAACTGCAGATTCAGCTACATCTGAACCAGATACGTCATAACCTTTTTGAATTAAAATATTCGCTATAGCACGCATGCCAGATCCACCGATACCAATGAGGTGAATCTTGTGAATACCATCTAACATAAAACCTCTCCTTGTTACTTTGCAATAGATAATGCAAGTTTTGCAATATCTTGAGCTGCATTTGGTTTGCCCAACTGCAATGCTCGTTCTCCCATTTGTGCCAACAAATCACGGTTGTCCATAAACATCTCAATTTCACCTATTAAGTCATGAGCACTCAACATTTTATCAACGATCATGTGAGCCGCCCCTTCTTGCACAAAGATACGCGCATTATAGGTTTGATGGTCTTCCGCTGCATATGGATACGGCACCAATACAGATGGAATACCACGAACTGCTAATTCAGCAAGACCTATAGCACCAGATCTAAACACAGCTAAATCAGCGGCAGCTAAAGCCTTCGGCATATCATGTAAATACGGCAAAATTAAAGATGATTGACCCAAGCCTTCCCCATCGGTAATACCCAATTGAGATAGTACAGATTCATACTCCCCACTGCCTGTAATATGAATTAATTTAATCCCTTCTTTACCTTGGAAATGCTTATGTACATCAATCATGGCATTATTGATGGTTCGCGCCCCCCGAGAACCACCCGCTATGAGGACTGTGAAAGTATCATCACTTAAATTGAAATAATTGCGCCCCGCTGTTATTGAGTCAACTAACACCTCAGGACGAACTGGATTACCAGTATACACTACGCGTTTTGCTTTCGAAAAAGATGCTGCTGCATCCTTATAGCCCATCGCTACAACATCAACAAAACGGCTCAAAATTTTATTAGTAATGCCTGCAATGACATTCTGCTCTTGAATTAAGGTTGGAATGTTATGTAATGCAGCTGCCATGAGTATAGGCCCACATACATAACCACCCGTACCAATTACCACATCCGGTCGAAATTTACAAATAATAGCATTAGCTTTAACTATGCCTAACGCAGTTTTACCTAATGTGACTAATGTACCCAATGATAATTGACGTTGCAAACCTTGTACGGGAATCGTAGTAAACTCAATCCCCTCTTTAGGAACTAATGTAGCTTCTAAGCCTTGCTTTGTCCCTACATATAAAACCTTTGCATCAGGGTGTTGTTTCATGATTTCCTTATATATAGTTATTGCTGGATATATATGTCCACCAGTGCCACCACCAGAAATAATGATTTTTTTCATTAATGGTGTCCCCCTTCTTGCAACATCTGAACACAGGCTTTAAAGTCGTCACCGCGTTCTTCGAAACAACTGTACCAGTCAAAGCTTGCACAAGCTGGAGATAGTAATACAATATCACCAGACTCAGCTAATTTATAACCTTGTTCTACAGCGTCTTTCATAGATAAAGCGCGGTAAATAGGTTCTACACCAGCCTCTTTTGCAGCCGCTTCAAATCGTTCTGCTGCTTCCCCCATGAAAATGACAGCTTTTGTATTTTCTTTAACAAGCTGCATAAACTCTTCTAAAGGTGTCATTTTATCATGACCACCAGCCAGCAGAATAACTGGTTTATCAAAAGATTCCAAAGCTTTAACTACAGAATCAACATTGGTCGCCTTAGAGTCATTATAGAATGTAATCCCATCGATTGTTTTAACCCGTTCCAACCGATGTTCTACACCGTGAAATTCACTAATAATGCGATGGATTTCCACTACAGGTACACCTAACGCATAGGTTAAAGCAATAACCGTTAAGATATTTTCGATATTATGACTACCTGGAATATGAATATCTTCATCGCCAATAACAGCTGTCGCTACGCCGTTCTTTACTACATAACACTGACCATTAGCATAATATGCTCCATTCTCAACAGTTTGTTTTTGACTAATTTGTAGAATGTGACTAGGCGCACGATGCTCCATATCAGCTACTACAGAATCATCAATGTTGAGAACTAAGTAGTCCGATTTCAATTGGTTTTCAAAGATCCGTTCCTTAGCCGCAATATAGCTTTCCATCGTCTTATGACGCGCTAAATGATCTGGCGTAATATTGAGCATAATAGCCCCAATAGGTCTAAAATGCTTAATTGTCTCTAATTGATAGCTAGATAGCTCGGCTACTAAAAAACCACCTGCTGGCATCGAATAGGCCACTTCACTAAGAGAGTCGCCAATGTTTCCACCAACGCGAACTGGCTTTCCAGAACCTTCTAGCACTTTAGTTAATAAGGTTGTAGTCGTAGTCTTACCATTTGTACCTGTAACAGCTACGATAGGTGATTTAGATACTTCGTAAGCTAACTCTACTTCGCTAACCACATCAATGCCGCGAGCTTGAGCTGCTTTTACAATGGGAATATCTAAAGAAATACCTGGAGAAATAACAATGCGATCCACGCCATCTAGCAAGGATTCATCTTGACGACCTGTAATAATTTCTACCCCAGCAGAAACTAAACGTCCTTCCTCCGTAGTAGGCAACATTACAGGCTTATAATCATTTAACACAACATGAGCACCCACTTGGGCTAATACCCAGGATGCGCCTATACCGCTGGCACCAGCGCCAAGTACAAGTATATGTTTATCTCCGTATTCCATCTGTATCACCTAAATTATCTACAAAAATAATGTATTCCTATCCTATAAGCATACCATTATTTACGGGTTCCGTTAAGTATTATCTTATAAAGTTATAGTCGCTAATACTACACCAATAACGGCTAATACAGCACCAGCAAACCAGAAGCGGTTAACTACGGTTTGTTCTGCCCATCCAGACAATTCGAAATGATGATGAATAGGGCTCATTTTAAATACACGTACACCGCGTGTCTTAAAGGAAATAACTTGGATAATAACAGATAATGCTTCCATAACAAAAATGCCACCGATCACTACAAGTAACAATTCTGTTTTAGTTAAAATAGCCATGGCTGCAAAGGCACCACCTAAAGCCAAAGAGCCTGTATCACCCATGAATACTTTAGCTGGATTTACATTATATACCAAGAAGCCAAGACATACAGCGGCCACAATAGCACCAAAGTAAGCAACGCTTTCAGCACCAATAGAGTTCGTCATAGATGCAGCCATAAGACCAATAACGGAGAAGGCAATCGCCGCCACTGCGGATGTACCGCTTGCAAGACCATCAAGGCCATCGGTAAGATTTACAGCATTTGTAGCACCTACGATAATTAAGAACGCCAATACATAATAACCCCAACCTAATTGAAGTTGTACATCTGCTACAGGAATCCACAATGTAGTAGGAACAACCATAATTTCAGTAATGCAGTAACAGAATACAGCTGCCAAAATAAATTGGCCCAATAATTTTTGCTTAGCTGTTAAACCAAGATTACGTTTTTTAACGGCTTTTACAAAATCGTCAAAGAAACCTAATAAACTATGACCTAATGTTAGGAATAATAACATCCCTGTGCCTACATTCCAAGGTGCAAAAATAGCGACACCAAGAACGAGAGCAATCATCATGAAAGCACCACCCATTGTCGGTGTACCAGCTTTTGCTTGATGGCTTTCAGGACCTTCTTCACGAATACTTTGTTGTGCGTGCAAAGAACGCAACATAGGAATACCGATTTTACCAAGCACGACTGTAATGATAAAGGTCACTACAAAGGCTAACAGAATATGATATATCATATGAATCCTCTACTTATTAATAAACAGATGACGGCTAGATACAACTAGCCGTTATCTTTTATTCTCGATCTTTTAATTCTTCAACAACGCGCTCCATTCGCAAACCACGGGAACCTTTTACAAGGATAACATCCCCTTTTTCACGAATATCGCTATAGGCATTGGCCATTTCTAAATGGCTATTACAACGGAATGTAGTTAATCCTGCTTTTTTTGCTTCTTTAGCTATAAAAGCAGCTGCATCACCGAAGGTGAATACTACACTATAACCCTCTTCAGCCAATAGTTGACCGATTTCACGATGTGCATCCTCAGAGAAATCGCCAAGTTCAAGCATATCTCCGAGCATGGCAATCTTACGTTTTCCTTCTAATTGCCCCAAAGCTTTAATTGCTTCAGCCATAGAGGAAGGATTTGCATTATATGCGTCATTCAAGATAACGATATCTTCAAATGGTACGATTTCTTGGCGCATAGGAGTGCCTGTAAACTCGCTTAAGCCTTTACGAATTGTATTGGATTTAATCCCCAACACACGGCCTGCTACGATGGCCGCCAATGCATCATAAACATTGTGTTCACCAATCATAGGCAAGAAAATATCAAAGACTTCGTCATAACATTTGCAAGTAAACTTGATACCGTCTTTTTTATAACGCAAATGACTGCCAATACATGTAGCATTACGTTCGATACCATACGTAATAGTCTTACCTTTAGCCAGGGTATCCATAGCCTTAACATATGGATCATCTTCATTGAGAATCGCCACACTATTTTCTGGCAAACAACGAATTAACTCACCTTTTGCTTCTGCAATGGCTTCACGAGAGCCCAATAGCTCGATATGGCTCGTACCAACATTCGTAATAATACCCATAGTTGGTTCAGCGATTAATGCGAGCTCTTCAATTTGACCAAGACCACGCATCCCCATTTCTACTACACAAGCTTCATGTTCTGCAGTTAAACGCAACAATGTTTTTGGCAAGCCAATTTCATTATTAAAGTTTTTCTCTGTTTTTAAAACGTTAAATTCTGTACCTAGTACAGCTGCTACCATTTCCTTTGTCGTAGTTTTACCAGAGGAACCTGTAATAGCTACTACAGGAATATCGAAACGGCGACGATGATAACGTGCCAAGTTTTGGTATGCTACCAAGGTATTTTCTACCTCAATACAAACAATACCTTCTACGGCACGACCTTTTTCTACAATAGCACCTGTAGCCCCCTTTTCAATGGCCGTATTGATAAAATCATGACCGTCAAAGGTATCGCCTTTTAAGGCTACAAATAAAAATCCTGATTCAATAGTTCTTGTATCAGTAGACACATCTAAAAACTTAATATTGTCGGTATGTGCACTCGTCCCCGCAGTGGCTTCAACCACTTGAGACAATGTAAATTCTGCCATATTAGATCTCCTTGAGGGCTGCTCGCGCCTCTTCACGATCATCAAAATGAATCGTTTTATCCTTTAAGATTTGGTAATCCTCATGCCCCTTACCTGCAATCAGTACAATATCCCCAGGTTTTGCATTTTGTATTGCATGTTGAATCGCTTCCCGACGATCAACAATAACTTCATAATGAGAGCCTTCACGAAGGCCTTCTTTAACGCCTGCTTCAACATCTTTTACAATTTGTACAGGATCCTCTGTACGTGGATTGTCAGACGTTACATACACAACATCACCATATTGTGCAGCAATGCGGCCCATAATAGGACGTTTAGTAGCGTCTCGGTCACCACCACAGCCAAAGACTACGATAATGCGATTTTCTTGAATAGCTTTTGCAGTTTGTAAAATATTTTCTAAACCATCTGGTGTATGTGCATAGTCTACAACAACTGCAAATGGTTGACCTTCTTCGATTAACTCAAAGCGACCAGGTACAGCACTAAATGTTTTTAATGCTTTATCGATATCTTCCATTGAGATACCTTCTAACAAACAAGCACCGATAGCTGCTAATGTGTTATACACATTAAATAGACCTGTCGTATTCATAGCCACCGTATAGTCATGACCATCATAAGATACAGTATAACGGCTAGATTTAGGAGTCATATCAACATCGTGAGCATTCAATGTGCCGTTCCCATCAATACTATAGGTAATGATAGGTGCTTTAGTTTTTTCAACAACCCGATGACCATAGGCGTCATCGATATTGATAATAGCGCCCTTACCAGATTTAGTTTGGTTCGGTGCGCTAACTTGTTCAAACAATTTACACTTAGCCGCCAAATAATTTTCAAAGGTCTTGTGAAAGTCCAAATGGTCTTGTGTTAAGTTCGTGAATACTGCTGTATCATATTCAACACCAGAAACTCGGCCTAATGCTAAGGCATGTGAAGATACTTCCATTACACAATGGGTAACGCCTTCCTCTACCATTTGATGAAGAATATGTTGTAAATCCACTACATCAGGTGTCGTATTATGAATTGGATATGTTGTATCGCCGATCATAATATGAACAGTACCAATTACACCTACTTTATGGCCTTGAGCTTTCAAGATATGACGAATCATATGAGTCGTAGTCGTTTTACCATTCGTACCAGTAACGCCAATCATACGCATGGAATTTGCTGGATAATCAAAGAAATACGGCACGCATGCCATCATAGCTTTTCGAGTGTCCTCTACAGTGATAATACAAACATCACCACTTACCTCTACTGGTTTAGACACAAGTACAGCTACTGCACCAGATTCTACGGCTTTATTTACATAATTATGGCCATCTACAGTGGCACCATCTAAAGCAATAAATAAACTACCGGCTTTAACAGCACGAGAGTCCGCTGTAATATCTAAAATTTCAACAGCTGTATTACCTGTTACTTGCGGCGCTTGCAAGGTTTTCACTATATCTTGTAATTGTTTCATATACAATCTCCTTTACACGCAAAGGAAAGCAGCCCAATACGAGCTGCTTTGCCTGTTAGTCTATAATTTGCTGTTTCTCTTGCACATTACGTTCAGTAACAGCGCTTTTTGTGCTATAAACAAAAGAATCAGGCAAAACCATCCCTAGTTGTTCTTCTGCGATCTGTTGGATACGAACAGGAGACTTCAAGGAAGCTACCTCTACATCCAATGCATCGTTATCTTTTGTTAATTGTACTACAGCTTGCTGTGTTTTAACTACCTCGTAGCCTAATTTTGTGCTGTATGCATTCATAACCATCATGATAAGCAAAAATGCAACTAATGCGGCAATACCATATACAACTTGCCACATCATAGGGCTCAAATCTAAAGCCACATTTGCACTACGTTTTCTCCCTTGTGTAGCGACCAACATATCGCCTTTTACTTGGCCCACAACAGCCTTTCTCGCTAACATAAACACTAACCCCTTCCAATTCTACAACTTGACGGCTACACGCAACTTCGCGCTTCTAGCCCTCGGATTAACCTCAATCTCCCCTGCACTTGGCTCTATAGCCTTATTCTTTGCCTTCACAACTGCTTTATGGTTACATACACACATCGGCAATTCTGGAGGACATATACACGCTGTACTTAACTCTTTGAAAGTTTGTTTCGTAATTCGATCTTCCAATGAGTGGAATGTGATAACCCCAATTTTCCCCTTTGGTTTCAACATAGATACAGCATCTACAAAACTATCATGCAAGATAGCTAATTCTCTATTTACTTCAATGCGAATGGCTTGGAACGTCCGTTTCGCCGGATGTGGTCCATCTTGACGCGCCTTCGCAGGTATTGCTTGCTTAATAATTCTAACTAACTCACCAGTAGTGGTAATTCGATTTTCTTGACGCGCATTAACGATAAATTCAACAATGCGCTTAGCCCATCGTTCTTCCCCATAATCGCGAATGATTTGCAGCAATTGTTCAGCATCGTACTCATTGACAATTTCCTCTGCTGTAAGTGGTGCATCTTTATCCATACGCATATCGAGTGGTCCATCATTCATATATGAAAAGCCACGTTCTGGGGTGTCTAGCTGATAACTTGATACGCCAAGATCAAATATAAAACCATCTACTTCATAGATGCCCGCATTCTGCAGGGCTTCTTTTAAATTAGAAAAGTTTGTTGGTATTGTTAATACCTGACAATTTAAATCAGACAATCGCTGTCGAGCTACGCTCAATGCGTCTTCATCTTGATCTAAACCTATTATCATGCCTTCTGGGTCAAGCATTTCGCCCACTGCGTGAGCATGTCCTGCCCCACCAAGGGTACAGTCCACATAAATGCCTTTTGGATTAGTTACGACAGAGTCCACCGTTTCACGTAAAAGTACGCTAGTATGATTAAATTCCATCATAGCCTCCTATAACATAATCCCTTCAAGCCCTTCGACTAATTCTTCCATACTTTCAGCCACTTGATCATCATAGTAATCGTATTTTTCGCGGCTCCAAATTTCAACGTGATCCCCAGCACCGACTATAACGGCCTGTTTATCAAGGCTTGCATATTCACGTAGTGGTACAGGAATGAGGACACGACCTTGTTTATCATATTCAAGCTCAGCAGCACTACCGAAAACAAAACGTTTTAAGGCACGTACGCTAGCTTTAGTGGAGGATTGTGATTGTAAGGCATCAGAAATTTTCTTCCACGCCTCTTGGGTGTAAATAGCTAAGCAGTCATCTAAGCCCTTTGTGACAATGCACAAATCACCTAGTTGTTCACGTATTTTGGCAGGTATAATCATCCGCCCTTTTGTATCAATGGTGTGATTATATTCTCCCATGAACATACGTATCACCGCCCTTTACTATTCCTTATCCACCACTATATGGTAAATTCTACCACAATTCACCACCTTTAACAACAAATTTTCCATTTTTAACCCACTTTTTTATATTTTTCTTATTCAACCTCTATTTTTCTCCTTTTTTCTACAATACATATGTTCGACTATAAAGCCAAAACTAGCTGTTAAAAACCACTATCTACCACTACAGTAAAAAATCAACGACTTAACAGAGTAGAGTGAGACCAGTTCTTAACAGATAACATCCTCACTACATTTCATAATGGGTAGAGTCCCCACAAAAAAAGAAAACCGCGTAACATTTCTGCTACGCGGTTTCTATACCTGCGATAGATTAAAGAATTAATCTATCAATTGGGAGGCTAATTATTTAGTTGTTTTTACAGCTGCTTGTGGGGCTTGTTGTGGTTGTTGTGCAAGCACTTTATCAAGAAGATCACGGATTTCTTTATTTTGAGCTTGTAAATCAGCCACTTTATCCTCAAGAACTTTTACAGTTGCTGGGGATGCTTTAGGAGCTGTAGGAGCATTACCGATACCGATTGTTACACCAGCATTTGCCATTACGCTATGGTCACCACCATAAGCTGCGCCAGCATGGATTAACAAATCAGGATTTGCATAATGAGCTACACCCAATGCAGTAGATGTTTTACCTTTGTAAGTACCAACAGCTGCCATAATTTGAGCTTTTTGACCTTCGTGGTATTCGATAGGTTTCAATGCTGCCAATGCTGCTGCAGAAGCACCAACTGCTTTCACATCACGTTCTACGCTGCTAATGCGGCGAGAGTTTTCTGCGATTTGTGCATCGTGTTGAACAAGTGTTGCATGATCTTGTAATGCAATGTTGGAAGCTTTCAAGCTGTAGTTTGCAGCCTCTGCTAATGTACTGATATCTTGAGTATTTTTGTTTACTTGTAAGCCTAATACATTAACTTTTTCATTGTTTTCTAATGCCAATGTACCTACTGCTTTAGTCAATTTAACGTTTTCATCAACTTTAGTATTTACATTTGCAATTGCTGTTGCATTGTTAGAAATGTCTTCTGTATTTTTGTTTACCTGTAAACCTAATACACTAACTTTTTCATGATTTTCTAGTGCTAGAGTACCAACAGCTTTAGTTAATTGTGCATTTTCATTAACTTGGTTAGCTACTGCAGTTACACGGTTATCTACCTTAGTGATATTTGTAACATTAGTATCTACTTTAGCATTTAGAGTGTTGATGTTTGTAGTATTTGTATTAACTTGGCTAGATACTTTGCTAATATTGCTTGTATTTGCATTAACTTGGTTAGTTACATTTGTAATATTAGTTGTATTTTGGTTAACAACATTATTAATATTAGCAATATTAGTTGTATTAGTATTAACTTGTTTAGATACATCGTTAATAACTTTACTATGTTCATCAACTTTGTTGATTACTTTTTGTACAGTTACATTAGTATTTTGAATTGCTTCAACATTTTGCTTGATCGCTGCTTTGTTAATATTGATGTTTTCAGTGTTATGTTTGATTGCTTCAGTATTAACAGAAACTTGGCTTTGAACAGTTTTAATGCGTTCTTCGTTAGCATTTGCTTTTTGAGTATTAGCATTAACTTGTTCTTTCACTTTGTTTACATCAGCACCTACGTTTTGTAAGTTTTTGATTGCTTCAGTGTTTTTGCCAACTTGGTCTTTCAAGCCAGATACATCAGTTTTGATATTGTTGATTACAGTATTTTGATTATTTACTCTTACATCAATATCAGTCACTTTGTTGTCAATATTAGTTACTTTATTATCAATGTTTGTAACTTTTGCATCAATATTCTTAACATCATTTTGAACATTAGTAATATTGTTGTTTACAATATTAAGTTGTTTATCAACTTTAGCACTAATATTGTTGATATTGTTATTTACAATATTGATTTTTTGATCAACTTTAGCATTGATGTTTGTGATATCAGCTTTAACTACTGTCACATCAGCTTTAATATTGTTTACATTCTTTTCAACGTTAACAACATTAGCTTTAATGTTATTAATATTGGAAGTGTTATTTTGAATGTTTACAGTATTAGCTTGGATGTTGCTGTTTTGAGCGTTAATGTTTTGAGTGATATTTTCTACTTTTTGAGCTACATTAACGATTGTAGTATTACCTTTACCAACTTGACCTTTTAAGGACTCAATAGCTTGAGCATTAGCATCAACTTTACCGCTTAAGTTGTTAATAGCAGTTGTATTAGATTCAATACGACCAGTATTAGCATTTACTTTAGCTGTTACATCAGTAATGTTAGCTGTGTTACCAGCAACTTGTTTACTAATGTTTGCAATAGCTGTTGCATTGTTAGAAATGTTAGTTGTGTTATTTGTAACTTGTTTACTTACATTAGCAATAGCTGTTGCATTGTTAGAAATGTTAGTTGTATTATTTGTAACTTGTTTACTTACATTAGCAATAGCTGCAGTGTTATTAGCAATATTTGTAGTGTTGTTAGTTACATCTGTGCGAATAGCTTTGATATCTGCAGTGTTAACATCTACTTTATTGCTGATGTTTGTCACATTAGCTTTAATGTCAGTAATAGCTTTACTATTATCAACGATTGCTTTTGCGTTAGCATCAACTTTAACATTTACTTCATTAACTTTACTGTTGATAGTTTTATTGATTTCTGTGTTGTTATTAGCAATCTTAGCATCAATATTTTGGTCAACTTTGTTAATGATTGTTGTGTTATTAGCAGTAATCTTAGCATCGATATTTTGATCTACTTTGTTAAGAATTGTAGTATTGTTAGCTTCAATCTTGTTATTGATAGTAGATTCAATGTTAGTGATAGTAGTACCAACTTTGCCGTTCAATGCTTCGATAGCTTTTGTATTCTTGTCGATAGCAGTTGTATTGTTAGCAATATTTGTAGTATTAGCTTTAACACTATCTTCTACTGCTGTAATACGAGTAGAGTTATCTACAATGTTATCTTGTAAGTAGTCTAAACGTTGGTCATGACGATCTACGCGACCTTTCAAGCCTTCAATATCACCTTTAATACCGTCAACTTTAACATTTACCTTGTTGATTGTATTGTTAATTTCCTTGTTGTTTTCGGTAATTGCATTTGTGATATTTTGGTTGATTACGGTATTGTTAGCTTCAATCTTAGCATCGATATTTTTATTAATAACTACATTGTTTTCAGTAATTTTGTTATTAATAGTAGTTTCGATATTTTGAACCGTTTTACCAACTTGACCTTTTAATTCATCAATAGCTTTAGTGTTATTAGCAATATTAGTAGTATTTACTTTAACATTATCTTCTACTGCTGTAATACGTGTAGAGTTATCTACAATGTTGTCTTGTAAGTAATCTAAACGTTGGTCATGACGATCTACACGACCTTTCAAGCCTTCTACATCACCTTTAACACCGTCAACTTTTACATTTACATTGTTAATAGCTGTAGTATTATTAGCGATGTTTGTAGTGTTGTTTGCGATGTTTGTAGTGTTTTCAGTGATACGTTTGCTATTGTCAGCAATTGCCACTACATTAGCTTGAATGTTTGTAGCATTGTTAGTGATGTTAGTAGTATTATTTTCTACTTTACCATTGATATTAGTAATTTGGTTTTTAATATCGTTGATGACTGTAGAAGATTTACCTACTTGACCTTTTAATTCATCAATAGCTTTTGCATTAACATTGATATTTGTAGTGTTATTTGCAATAGCAGCTTTGTTATTTGCAATAGCAACTTTGTTATCGCCAATGAATTTACGGTTTTCAATTGCAATTGTACCTGCTACGTTGATGTCTTTAGTGTTTTGTTCAACTTTAGCAGTAAGGTCTTTCAAGTCACCCTTAACACCGTCAACTTTAACGTTTACATTGTTGATTGCAGTTGTATTGTTAGCAATGTTAGTAGTGTTAGCATCTACTTTCACATTAGTTGCATCAATACGTTTGCTATTATCTACAATAGCCTTTGTATTAGCATCAACTTTAACGTTTACGTTGTTGATTGCAGTAGCATTGTTAGCAATGTTAGTAGTGTTAGCATCTACTTTTACATTAGTTGCATCGATACGTTTGCTATTATCTACGATAGCCTTTGCATTAGCATCAACTTTAACGTTCACGTTGTTAATTGCTGTAGTATTTTTAGCAATATTAGTTGTGTTATTAGCAATATTTGTAGTGTTATTTTCTACTTTACCGCTGATATTAGTAATTTGTTTCTTAATATCGTTGATAACTGTAGAGGATTGACCTACTTGACCTTTTAACTCATCGATAGCTTTAGCATTGATATTGATATTTTTAGTATTGTTTGCAATAGCAACTTTATTATCACCAATGAATTGACGGTTTTCCATTGCAATTGTACCAACTACATTAATATCTTTTGCATTAGCTTTCACACCATCTTCAACTATAGAGATACGTGTGGAGTTATCTACAATATTACCTTGTAAGTAATCTAAACGTTCATCATGACGATCTACACGACCTTTAAGGCCATCTAAATCACCTTTAAGACCTTTCAAGTCACCTTTAACGCCATCAATCTTAACATTTACATCACCAATCTTAGTATTGATTGTGTTGTTGATTTGTTTGTTGTTTTCATTGATTTTTACATCGATGTTTTTATCAACTTTGTTAATGATTGTTGTGTTATTAGCATTGATTTTTGCATCAATATTTTGATCTACTTTATTAATGATTGTTGTATTGTTGCTGTTAATTTTATTATCAATGTTTTGGTTGATAACAGTGTTGTTAGCCTCAATCTTAGTATCGATATTTTTATTAATAGTTACATTGTTTTCAGTAATCTTGTTATTAATTGTAGTTTCGATATTTTTAATTGTAGTGCCAACTTGACCTTTTAATTCGTCAATTGCTTTAGTGTTTTTATCAATAGCAGCTTTATTATTGCCGATGAATTGACGATTTTCTAAAGCAATATTGCCAACTACATTGATGTCTTTTGCATTAGCTTTAACACCATCTTCTACTACAGAAATACGTGTAGAGTTATCTACAATATTACCTTGTAAGTAGTCTAAACGTTCATCATGACGATCTACACGACCTTTAAGGCCATCCAAATCACCTTTAACACCATCAATCTTAACATTCACATCACCAATTTTTTTGTTGATTGTATTGTTAATTTGTGTGTTATTTTCGTTGATTTTCACATCAATGTTTTTATCAACTTTGTTAATGATTGTTGTATTGTTAGCATTAATCTTAGCATCAATATTGTTATCTACTTTATTGATAATAGTAGTATTGTTAGCTTCAATCTTATTATCGATAGTTTCATTAATTACTGTATTGTTTTCGTTGATTTTATTAGTAATTGTATTTTCGATATTTGTGATTTGATTGCCAACATGACCTTTTAATTCATCAATAGCTTTTTTATTGTCGCCGATGAATTTACGGTTTTCAATAGCAATTGTACCAGCTACGTTGATGTCTTGTGTGTTTTTGTTAACTTGAGCTTCAAGATCTTTTAAGTTACCTTTAACACCATCAATTTTTTGATCAATTTTGATGTTATTGGAATTAATCTTAACATCGATATTATTATTTACTTTGTTAAGAATTGTAGTATTGTTAGCTTCAATCTTAGTATCGATATTTTTGTTAATTACTGTATTATTTGCGTTAATTTTATTAGTAATTGTATTTTCGATATTTGTGATTTGTGTGCCAACATGACCTTTTAATTCATCGATAGCTTTTTGGTTGGCTTTTACACCATCTTCAACAATGGAGATGCGTGTAGAGTTATCTGCAAGGTTATCTTGTAAGAAGTCTAAACGTTGATCATGGCGATCTACACGATCTTTAAGACCATTCAAGTCACCTTTAACACCGTCAACTTTTACATTAACATTATTAATTGCAGTTGCATTCGCTTCCACTTTGCTATTGATATTAGTGATATTGTTTTTAATATCTTTAATATCTACTTGAACATTGCCGATGTTTTGACCAACTTTGCCTTTCAAGTCAGCAATATCTTTAGTATTGATATTAACTTGATTTTGAGTATTAGCTACGTCAGTTTTAATTGTTTTATTATCTTGTTCAAGTTGTTGCATACGACCTTCATGATTGCTTAACGCTTCATTGTGATAGTCGAATCGCTTCATCAAGTCAGTATGATTTTTATCAACTTTAGTGTTTAATTCAGTGATTGCAGTCGTATTTTTGTTGATATTTGTAGTGTTGTTAGTGATGTTTGTTGTATTAGCATCTACTTTAGCACTTAAATCAGTTACAGAATTATTAATCTTAGTAATATCAGCTTTAACAGCATTAATTTTATTATCAACGTTAGTGTTTACTTGATTAATAATAGTTGTGTTGTTAGCTTCAATTGAAGAATTAATATTTTTGTTAACTTCATTAATGATATTTGTTTTGCTATCGTTAATTTTAATATCTACATTGTGATTAACTTCGTTGATAATCTTAGTGTTGTTTTCACTAATCTTATTATCAATAGTTGTGTTAATATTATTGATTGTTGTGCCAACTTTACCTTTCAAGTCTTCGATGGCTTTTTTATTTTCACCGATAGCTTTTTTGTTATCAATGATACCTTTGCGGTTTTCCATCGCAATAGTATTGTTGAAAGTAATGTTGTTAGTGTTTTCTTCAACTTTAGCAGTCAAATTAGTAATAGCTTTGCTATTATTGTTAACATTAACAGTTAAATTATTGATTGCTTGTTTGTTGTCGTTAACTTTAATATCAACTTTGTTAATGTTATTATTCAACTCAGTCTTAACATTAGTAATGTTGTTATTTAACTCAGTTTTCACATTGTTGATATTTGTTTTAATATCATTAATCTTAATATCTACATCTTTGTTAACATTATTGATAATAGTTGTATTGTTATTTTCAATAGTCTTATTAACTTGGTTTAAAATTGTAGTGTTATTATTTTGAATTTCAGTATTAATGTTTTGATTTACTTGGTTAATAATATTAGTATTATTAGCTTCAATGTGTTTTTTAACACTTGCATCGATATTAGTGTTTACATTATTAACAACATTGTTCGTGATATTAGTAACTTGTTTATTGATTCTTGTATCGATGTTGTTGTTAATTTCAGTAAATCTAGCATCGATATTATTGTTAATATTAGTAATATCTTGTTGAATATTAGAAATTTGAGTGCCAACTTTACCTTTTAGGCCTTCAATATCTTTACTATTTTGATTAACTTTAGCATTGATATTAGTAATATCAGTTTTAATGCCTGTAATGTCAGTTTTAACATTACCAACTTGGTTGTTAATATTCGTAATATTAGTAGTATTATTTTCTACTTTTTGGTTAAGAATATTAATGTTGGCTGTGTTTTTCTTAACATTTTCAACATCAGTAGTTATAACTTTATAGTAGTTATTAACAATAGTAACTCCGTTAGAACCGCCTTTTTTAGGTTCTTGTTGTTGCTGTTGTTGTGGCACTTGTTGTTGCCATTGTTGCTGCTGTTGTTGTTGCTGTTGTTGTTGCGGCACTTGTGGACGTGGACGTCTTTGTTGCTGCTGTTGTTGCTGTTGCACTTGTTGTTGCCATTGC
>NZ_PPDA01000011.1:0-30293 GCF_002959835.1 Veillonella sp. S13053-19
AAAAAAAAGGTGTCCTTTAGGTCGGAAAATGTCCCTTAATAAGTCGGAAAATGTCTCCTTATTATGATCTATGCTGGTATTCAGTAATAAAAAAATATAGATAAATACTAGCTTTCTTTGATATCCAGCATCATAAATTCAATAGCTAAAAAAAAGGTGTCCTTAACAAAAAAAAAGGTGTCCTTAACCTAAAAAAAAGGTGTCCTTAACAAAAAAAAAGGTGTCCTTAACCTAAAAAAAAGGTGTCCTTAACCTAAAAAAAAGGTGTCCTTAACCTAAAAAAAAGGTGTCCTATACCACTTATAAACCCTTATAATTTCTAAGCTAGCAGGGTGCCTAAAAGAATAAAAGAGAATAAAAGATTATAAAAAAAAAAAAAATAAAAAATATTAATCCTACATAGTCTTATATTAAAATTTCAAAGCGTAATTATTTTTTTCTTTTCTTCAACTCTTTTATATATTAATCATCATTTAACAACATAGTTAAAATAGTGCATATATTTTTAGTCAACATATAACCATACAATAAAACATAAAGAAATATAATTTAATGGTCAAAAAAATCAAATAAAATAGCTTAAAAAAAAAGGTGTCCTTAACCTAAAAAAAAGGTGTCCTTAACCTAAAAAAAAGGTGTCCTTAACCTAAAAAAAAGGTGTCCTATACCACTTATAAACCCTTATAATTTCTAAGCTAGCAGGGTGCCTAAAAGAATAAAAGAGAATAAAAGATTATAAAAAGAAAAAAAATAAAAAATATTAATCCTACATAGTCTTATATTAAAATTTCAAAGCGTAATTATTTTTTTCTTTTCTTCAACTCTTTTATATATTAATCATCATTTAACAACATAGTTAAAATAGTGCATATATTTTTAGTCAACATATAACCATACAATAAAACATAAAGAAATATAATTTAATGGTCAAAAAAATCAAATAAAATAGCTTGTATTCGATTTTTATATTTTTCTAGTATTATTTACTATAAAAATAATAAAAAGAGCATACAGGTCAAATAAATGAATTTTATATTAGAATTGGATAATATATGTTATTTTGCAGAAAAAGGGGACCTATAGGTCGGAAAATGTCCCCTTATGGATCTAACTTAGCTAAAAAAAAGGTGTCCTATTAGATACTAGTTAGTATTCTATATAGTTTATAAATGTAGGTATTTACTGCATTTATAGGTGATTCTAACACATTAATATTCTGGCTAAAAAAAAGGTGTCCTATTTTGCAGAAAAAGGGGACCTATAGGTCGGAAAATATCCTCTTATGAACCAACAAAAAGGGTACCTATGCTCCACACTTTGGGGTCCTATACCCCTTATAATTGCTAAGCTCGCATGGTGCCTAAAAGAATAAAAAAGAATAAAAGATTATAAAAAGAAAAAAATAAAAAATACTAATCCTACATAGTCTTATATTAAAATTTCAAAGCGTAATTATTTTTTTCTTTTCTTCAACTCTTTTATATATTGATCATCATTTAACAACATAGTTAAATAAGTAAATCAAAATTGTACATTTAAAAAAGCCACTATTATTATAGTGGCTTTTAATAATTTAAATTACATTTTTTTTACATTAATAAAAATTATTTTAATACAAAATATTTGAATTAAAGAAAGCAGCTACTCATAGTTTATAGTAGCTGCTGTTATATTAATCTAAATAATATTGGTTTGAAATAGAATTTATCTTCCCATAGTTTTTCCTACACTTTTAATAAAGCTAGTTAATTGTGATTTCACTGCTTGCAAATCACGAGGCTTACGAAGTAAATTAGCTGCTTGATTAAGTCCTATTTTTTTTTGCTTTATAGAATCAGCGATTTCTTTTGTTAACTGTTGACCTAATTGAGGCTTATATTTTTTTATTACATCTTCCAATGAAGTACCTTTTTGAATCGCTGTCTTGAGTTCACTAGCAATTGTTTTTTCATCAGCTGGTACAGGTGATTTTAAATCTTTATCAAAATCAATCTTGAATTTTTGTAGTAATGTAGACTTTAATTCCTGTTCTACTTTTGGCAGCCTTTTTTGAATAATTTTAAAAATACGTTTATCTGTAAGTGTTTTATTATCATTATGAGCAATCTTATTTCTTAGTCTTATCATATTATTTAGATCAGGTTGATTTCGCAACTGGCTTAATTGCGTGTCATTGCTTTTAGTAATAACATTAATTCTTTCACCAATTGATCGCAATAACTCCTTATACCCTTTTAGATACATAGGATCAATTTGTTCTACCTGTTTGAAAGCCTTAATATGAGTTGATAATGTATCACACTCTTCTAATGCTTCTATCAACTCATTTTGTTCTCTCGATAATTTTGTTTGTTGTTTTGCCATAATACACTCTATTTATCTTCATAAATTAGAATAGATTTTTGATTGAATTTATATTTTATGTAGTTATGATCTGAGTCTAAAATATCCATATCTGTAATTTGGCATGGAATATGAAGATGACTTTCAAAATCATCAATCATATCATACCAATCTAACATATCTAGTTCTTCAGTAACTTCAGAATCTTCAACCATAAATTCCATATCCATATCTATAATTTCAGTATTATCAGCATAGTAACCAAATAAATAGGCCGATTTAAAACCATATTTTTTAAATAAAGGAGTAGTAATTTCTTTAATTTCGTTTAGTGTAATTTCTTTTTTTGTTGTAGTTACTCTTCCCATGTATATCATCCTCTCTTCTTATTAATAGTAAATGTATTATACCATGAAAAAACATTAATGCAAGTTAAAATAAATTATTTAGCATTAAAATAATTTATTTTGAAATATATTATTTTTCAGCCTTTTTTATATGTTTGCAAGTTGGATAATTAGTACATCCTATAAATTCACCATATGGGCCCTTCTTTTTAACCATAAATCCAGTATGACAAACTGGACAAGGTTCTTTTTTAAAGGTATTGCTACTTGTTTTAGCTTTATTTGGATTTACTACATATTTGCAAGAAGGAAAATTAGTACAGCCAATGAAATTACCAAATTTACCTTTTTTGGTAATTAATACACCTTTATTACATTCAGGACAAGGTGTTACATCAGGTGACCCATCTGTTTTTATATGACATAAAAATTTACATTCATTATTAGAACAAGCATAAAAATCATGATTAGTTTTAGTTGAATGTTTTTTATGTAAGTATCCTGTATGACAAATAGGGCATCCATAGGTACGATCCATTAAAGCTTCTATAGCTTGCGTTATAGAGTCAGGATTATTGATAATATCTGTAATTAATGATTTAGTATCATTAATTACTAGAAGTGGATCTAGATTATTTAATTCTATGTCGGAAAGTTGTAATTCAATATTTGCTGTAAAAATAGGGGATTTTATACAATCTGGCAAAGCCATTACTAAATTACTACCTTTATTAGTAATTCGTAGATAGTTACCTTCTTTATAAATCAACTCTGCTTGGAGTAGTTCGTCAATAATAGTAGATCTAGTAGAAGGTGTGCCAATACCTTTAATATCTTTAAGTTTTTCTAATTCACTTACAGTAGCATCTTTAGTATAGGTATCTATATGATTCATTGCATGAATTAAAGTACCTTCTGTAAATAACTGAGGTGCTGCTGTCATACATTTAACTATCTTTATAGTATCAAGTTTATAGGATGAAGTATTAAAGATTTGAACAGGGTGTTTAGCACATGATTCTATATCAGAATCTTCACTGTCTTTATAAAATTTAGAATATCCATCTTGTAAAAGCTCTCGAGTTTTACATTTTAAAATATACTCTGTAGTATCTACACTTAAATCAATTTCTTTTTTTATTTCTTGATAAGGTAGTTGATACATTGCTGCTATATATCGTTTACAAATTGCAGCGTATACCAATTTTTCAGACTCTGACAATAACTGATATTCTTCATCAGTCATAACAGATAGAGTTGGAACAATAGCATGATGAGCTGTTACTTTATTTGTATTGAATATAGGAGAATTTGTAGTAAATTCATTTATTGTACAGCAGTTAGAACCAATAACATAAGATTTTTCTAATAGCTTTTCTATAATAGGAAAAGCTATTTCTTTTTGTGCCTCTGGTAAGTGTTTAGAATCTGATCGAGGGAATGAAGTATAACCTTTTTCATATAATAATTGTGCTGCTTCTAATGTAGTAGAAGGGGATAAAGCATGCAGCTTATTCATTTCTATTTGTAATGTATCTAGAGAATACAAATCATTGATTGTTTTCTCTATCATTTCTTCTTTAATAGAAGAAACCTCTACATATTTTCCTTGTAATTCTTGCTGGATAGATTGAGCAATAGACTCATCAGTAATAGGTGTTTCCCTTTCTAGTACAACGGTTTGTGATCCATTAGATGTACGGATAGTTGATTGGATTACATAATAAGGTGTAGGAAAATGCAAATCATGTTGTAGACAAGTTTTAAAGATTAGAGCTAGAGTAGGGGATTTCACTCGTCCTACTGGTAATGTTGTAGTAGTACCGACACTCTGGCCAATCTTAGTAAAAAATCGTGTTAAATTAATACCAATTAACCAATCAATACTTTTCATAGTATTACCAGCTGTAAATAGTGAGTTAAATGCAGAATTATCCTGTATTTTCTTTAGAGCAGTAGTAATAGATATATTATCAAGAGCATTTAATAATAAACGCTTTACAGCTCCTGTATAGTTTGCATTTTGAATAATCTCATCAACTAATAATTGACCTTCTCTATCTGGATCGCCTACATGATAGATACAATCAGCTTTATTAATTTCACGAAGGATAGATTCATAATGTAATTGATGTTGTTTTAATACTCTTTTTTGAATTGGTTCTGGGAAGATAGGTAGTGCTTTTAAATCCCAATGTTTATAGGCAGGATTATAGTGTTCTGGCTGAAATAAAGCTAAAAGATGACCTCTACACCAACTAATACAGTTACCTTGATCATTATAATAAAATCCCTTGCCTTTAATTGCATAGGTATCATTGTGACTATTAAAATAGGATGCTAATACATCAGCAACACTTTTCTTCTCGGTAATATACAAATGCATAAAATACCTCTCGATAAATATTATTTTTTATAAAAGAAGATATTAGAGTTAGTTTTTTTGTTTTTCTCTGGTTCAGTATTTGCATTTGGATAATATACAACTACATTTTTCTTAGGGCTAGATAGAGCTGGCTTTTTAGGTATAGAAGGGAGCAGAGGGGATTGATTAACTAACGTAGCATAGTCATTAGATACACTACTTACATAATTAGTTGTTTCCTCAAATGGTGGAATACCATTATAGGCTTGTACGTTACCTAAACCAGCATTATAAGAAGCTAATGCAAGTCTGACATTTCCGTTATTTGCTTGTAACATTTGATATAAATATCTTGCAGATCCATCTAAATTACTAGCAGGATCATTAGGATTAACACCTAATTCTGATGCTGTTTCTGGCATGAGTTGTCCATATCCAACCGCACCAGCAGAAGATACTGCATTATTATTAAATGAACTTTCGTTTCTAACTAAAGAAGCTAATAATAAAGGATCAACATGATTTTTAATAGCTGCTTTATGAATCATTGTAGATAAAATAGGATCTGCAGAAGGATTTACCTTTTGAATAAGTTGATACACTTTGTCATTCGCAAATGTAGATCCTCCAATTAATGTTAATGCTACTGTAGTAATAAATAATTTAGATTTCAATTCCATTGTTTTTTCTCTCTCTTGGTTTCTTTTTAGTATCATCCATAAATCGCATATTGCTACTCAATATATCCTTACCATTAGAAGGAGATAATTTACTTAATAATCGACTAAATTTATTTAAGCGATTAGCAATAGAAGCCGATTTATTAATTACCATTGTATGTTTTGATTCGCCAACTGCTATAGGTCTAGCATTAGGTCCAGATGATTGCTTATTAGAAGTAACAGGTTTAGATTTAATGATTCTATACTTCATTTTGTTATATACTTCATATTCTTTACGAAGTTGTTGTAAATGGTTATAACGCTGCACTTGTTTAGATTCATATTCTTTAGCTAATGATTTAGCTAATTCTTGATATTTATCTTGTAAATAAGGCTCTCTTATCTTATTTACAACCTGCGTATGTGTTTGCAATTCCCTAGTAAGCATAGCTGATTTTTCAAACTTTACATTAGCTTCCTTCGTCATACCAGCAGCCTTATATTCTTGATACTGTTTAAATGCTAAGGATTGTTTTTCTTTTATTGCGTGAATTTTATTTAATTTTTTACGATACTCACCTTTAGTTCGAGTATTAATAATTGAGTCTAGCATGCTCTCTTTTGTATACGAAACATGTTTAAATTTATTATATTCAACTTCTAATGTTTTGATTTGATGTAATAATTCTTGCTGTTTAGTATTGATTTCTTTAATTATATCTAGTTTAGATATTCTAACTTTAATCTCTTTAGGAAGAGATTGTTCTTGTTGTTTACGATGTTGGATGTCTTTAAGAATAGCAGTATATTTCATAACTGCTAATTTTTCTTTTAAGGCTGGATCAGATTCTAATTCTAAAATCAATTTAGCTTCATCATAGTATCCATTATCTACATATTTTTTAAACGTAACAATTTTATCTTTGTTTTTATAGATTGTACTAACATCAATACGTTCTTGTGCTGGTCTTTTTAGTAGTTCAGCTTTTTCTAATTGACCAGATTCTATTGCTTTTTCATATTGCTTTTTAATAGTATCAGAAGAAATTTCTTTATTAATATTTTTATCTTTATAAGCTTGATTTATTATCTCTTCCCATTCTTTACGTAAAGAAAGAAGAGTTTCTTTTTGTACCCAAATTCTATTTTTTTTATAACCACCAGAAAATGTTCCATCTTTTTTTATAGAAGATCGTTTGAAATATTCTTCCCTTGATGGTTCTTTTCTATTTCTATCTATCTCACGTTCACTAAACATAATATGAGCATGAATATTAGTTTCAGAAGGTGATAATGTAGCTGCTTTAGAATGTATCACTAGTGTATAAGGATGATTAGCAAAATGAGTATTACAATATTGCTTCATCAATTCAATATTCTCTTGTTCTGTTAATTCATTAGGTAAAGCAAGCTTAATCTCTCTAAATGGTCTACTTTTAATATTGGTATCATTTAAATCAGATTCATTCCAAAAGTCTTTAGCATCCTCAGCCCAGCTTGGTATATTGTTAGATTCTTGGAATATTAAATCTTCTCGTTCAACTCCGTTAGATATAAATTGATATTTACCATTTCTAGTTAAATAATCATGTTTAGACATAGAATGAGCAGCTTTACCTACTTGCATATTGTAATAGTAGGTTGCCATAAGATTATCCTTTTTACTATAACCGTAGGTTATCTAATTTTTAAGCCTATTATAAGGCTTAAAACCCATTTTTTCTATTGAATAATAGAAATGTGTAAATGGGCATTATCATGTTTTTTTTATTCGGCTTCGCCTCATTTTTTTTGTTTGGGTAATTTATTACTCGTGCTTAACAACGATATAAATAGTATATCACAAATTTTACATATAGTTGAACAATGTTTTAACTTGCTGTAGAATATATTTATATTTTGAGAACTATAGTATATAAAGAGAGGAACTAATGAAATCATTAAAAGAAGAATTTGAAAGCGAACCAAAGTCTTTTGCCTTGATTTATCTAGATATTACTAAATCTAGAAATGTATGGCGATTGATAGCTAGTATAGCCATATTAGCTAATTTAATTCTTGTGATCGTTAACGTATATACATTAACTAGTGTTAAATATATACCTTACATTGTATCTGTTAATGATACAGGAGAATTTAAAGGAATTGGTGTTCTTAATAAAATTGATTATGAACCTAAAGAAGGTGAAATTAAATATTTTATTAAAGAATACATTAAAGACTATGCTTCAGTACCTATTGATAAGGTTATTGCATCTCAAAACTTAGAAGAGTTGCAATATTTTAGTACTGACAATGCAATAAGTAAACTTACTACTGAAAAATATGCTGATAAGTTAAAAAATAAAATTGGTAAAGTAAGTACTGCTGTTGAAATTATTTCTATTAATAAACAAGCTGGTGCAGACAATGTATTTATTGCTCGCTGGCGTGAAAAAACCTTTGATAATCAAACAAAAAAAGAAACTGTAAAGGTATACTCTGGTACATTTTCTGTTATTGTCGATTCTAAAGGTCAAACTACGGAAGAGGAAGTATTACATAATCCTTTAGGTATATTTATTAATGATTTTTCCATTTCAGAAGAACAATAGTTGAGAGAAAGAGAGAGAATTATGAGAAAGAAGTATTTAAAATATTTGTGTTTTGCAGCTGTATCAACAATTTTATTAGCTAATACACCTAATGTATTAGCAGAAGATGGAACAGTATTTTATCCTAAAGAATCTAAAGGAATTCAACATATTTATGATTATAGTGACTCTACTCAAGTAGAAATTTTAGTTAAACCATTATACATAACTGATATTGCACTTCATGAAGGTGAAGAAATTACATCTATTACAGCTGGTGATACTTCTCGTTTTATGGTTGATACCGATATTGTAAATGATGTTCCGCATGTATATGTAAAAGCAACACAATATGGTATTCAAACAAACATGGTAATTAATACAAATGCTAGATCATATCGTTTTTTAGTTACATCTTCTGATGAAGCTGAATATTATGTTTCTTTTAACTATCCTGATACAGTTCCTGATTCTGTAAAAGCTGTAAAAGCAGCCACAGATAGAGAATTAAAAGAAATTAAAGCTATTCGACAAGCTGAAGAAAAAGCTAGATTAGCTAATGCTAACTACAAAGTAAAACAAAATCATAAAGTATATGATTTTGAAGTACCACAATTTATGTTTGATGATGGTACAAAAACATATATCAAAATTAGAAAAGAAAACAAAAACAACTTACCAACTATTTATTATTATGATAGTCGTATCCCTAAAGATAAATTACAGTTGGTAAATTACAGAATTAAAGGTGAATTTTTTGAAATCGATAGAGTCGCTCAATCTTGGAAGATTGTATATCAACAAGATGCCTACTTAGTAGTTGAACGTAATAACAAAGCGAAAATTGCAAAAAAATCGTCTATTAATTTACAACAAGGTAACACACATGAAGCGTTAGAATATATTGCTAATAAAAATTTAAACTACCCTAATAAAGTCGTTTTATTAGACCAAAAAGAGTCTTTAACAAGTGTTGAAAAAGAAAGACTCAATGAAATTAATACTATTGTTGATAAAAAAGTAGATGAATCCGTTAGCATTAAACTACAAGATAAAGAAGTTGTAATTGATAGTTCTGGAACAGGATCTGGCCAATCTAATGTAAGTGCTGATCAAGAGCTACAAAATGCACTAGCAGATATTCAAAATCAACGTAGCCAAGCTACATTAACAATGTAATAGGGGGCAATATGGATAATAGAGATAATCGTGAAAAAGTTGAATTTCCTAATCATCAACAAATCAATGATGAACAAGATTTTGTTGAAAGCAAATCATTTTTCTCTAAAAAAGCCTTCATTGTAGTTTTATTTGTTATTGCTGCAGTTATTTTCTACAGCATAATAAGTGCTGTATTAGGCCCATCTAAGTCAGATAACTCTGATAATAAGCCAAAACAAACAGTCACTGATATTAAAGAAAAAACAAATAAAAATAATAAAACGGATAGCTATAATGATGACCATGACCATAATCATAACGCTAAACAAGATGTTGTTACACCACCAGTAGAAACACCATCAGGACCTACACCAGAAGATCTTGAAAGAGCTGCAGCAGAAAAAGAGCGACAAGCTGAAGCAAAAGCAGCAGCAGCGGCTGCTGCCGCTGCTGAGGCTGCTGCTGCTCAATCTAATATTAAGTTTTCTATTAACTCTAATAAAACAACATCCACAGATCAACGGATTAATGATAGGTATAACAATAATAAAGGTTATATTCAAGTCATCCAATAGAGAGAAGAGAGAGATTTTATGAATAAGAAAATTGCTAAATATTTAACAGTAACTATGATGGCAGCTAGCTATGCTGTGTTACCTCAAATTTCAAGTACCGATGTGATGGCCGCCACTACTTCAGAACGTGTAAATTACGCTCCTGTAGATAATATTTTACAAGCTGGTACAGTTATTCCAGCAACATTATTAACAAGCGTTACAAGTGACAATTTAGAAGCTGATGTCATTGCACAAGTAAGACAGGATGTTTATGATTCTATAACTGGTACAAATATTCTAGTACCAGCTGGTACTCGTTTAATTGGTAAACCAACAGGTTATAGTGGTAATCGTATTAATATAGCCTACTATCGAATGATTTTACCTAATGGTGAAAGTATTAAAATGCCAGACTTCTCTGCTGTTTCTGGTACTGGTTATGCTGGTATGAAGGATAAACATTCTAATCATTCTTGGAAGCGTTTCCAAAACTCTATTTTATCGGCTACATTAGGTGTAGGTATGATTGCTGCTACTTCTAAACATACAAATAATGCTGGTGATCGTTCTTTTGGGGAAGAAGCAAAAACAGCAGCAGCTTCTGAACTTATTCAAAGCTTACAAAATAACTTAAAAGAAAAAGATAATGGTTCTAATATTAAATCTACAACAACAATTCGTATAGGGTATCAATTTAACGTATTACTTAATGCTGACTTAAAAATTAGACCATATGAAAGCTTATAATCATGAGAATGCTTAAATACTTTATAGGATTAGAACTTTTTGGTATCTATTTATCAGCTATATTCTTTAAAAGTAGACTGGAAGGGATAGGAGCGACTATCCCTGATGGTTATATATTAGAGATTGGAAGTATCAAACTATATAACGTATTTATCTTTTTACAAATTCTTATGGATTTGTTTGATGAACCAACTAAACAAACAAAAATATTCATATTAAAAAGCTTACTACCGTTTATTATTATAACGGTAGTTGCTTTATATCTATGTTTTGTTTTGGGAAGAAAAGACACTTCACAAGGATCTGCAGAGTTAGCAAATATTGATGATTTAAGGAAGTTGTATCTTTTTAAACGCACTAGTACATCGCCAATTATCGGTGTGTATGAGCCCACATGGTTAAAATCAATCTATTCTTTGATTTGTAACTTTGATAAATATAGGGCTTTACAAGTTAAGCCTCCAGCTTACAGGGTACAATTATTGCACCAATTTATTACATTCTTACGTAGAATTGGTATGCGTATGATTATTTATGGTAAAGCTGTAACACATTACTTAATTGTTGGTTCTACTGGTGCTGGTAAAGGTGTAGGTATTATCAATCCAACATTATTAGATGGCTGGAGAGAATCTTGCCTTGTAACTGACTTAAAAGGGGAATTATGGGATAAGACTTCTAAATATAGAAAAGATGTATTAGGCCACAAAGTAATGAAATTTGAGCCAGCTGGACTTGATCAGCATAGTGTTCGGTGGAATCCTATATCAGAAGTGCGATGGGGTACATCAAATGAAAGTAAAGATGTGGCTAATTTGGCAGCAACATTAATTCCTGATCCACAAGCAGGGGAGCCATTCTGGTCTGAATCTGCAAGAAGATTTTTAATTGCTGTAATTATCTATCTAAAATACCATCATTTGAAAGAAACACCATATCATGAAACTACATTAAAAGATGTTGTGTCCTTTTTATCTGGATCAGCTGTTAAAAATAAAAAAACAGGTGAAGTAAGTGGTGTATCATTACAAAATACACTTAAACAGATTTTAAAACATGAAAAAATGTTACCTGTAAATATGCCTGTATATAGTAATGGTAAATATACGATGCAATCTATAGGTATGAAAGAAATGGAGTATATCTCGCCAGAAGTTGCAACGAATAAGTTTTATCCTGATATGCATCCTGCAGTCCTGACTACATTCTTAGAATACTCTACCATTACTGAAAATACGTTTTCTGGTATTTTAACAAGTATTACAACACCTTTAAGCCCATATACGGAGCCTATACTAGCTAAAAATACATCAACGTGTGATTTTCATGTTACAGATTTAATGAGAGCTGATAGTCCTGTTACTCTATATATTGTATTACCTATAGAAGATCAGAAACGATTAGCACCTTTATTCAACTTGTTAATTGATATGACAATGAAAAAACTAACATCGGATGGTGTAGATGCTAATACATATCCTTTATTGCTGTTACTAGATGAGTGTGCCAATTTTGGTAAAATTGATTCTTTACAACGTACTATTACAGCTGCACGAGGATATAAAATACAGGTTATGATGATTTTCCAATCTCTTAAAGATCCTGATAGGGTATATGGAAAAGAAAATTCAATTATTAATAACTGTACAGTTAAGATATTCTTAAAGGCAAGTGATCTCAAAGAGAAAGAATATATTTCTAAGCAAATTGGTGACACTACAATTAGACAACATAATAAGAGTTATAATGGATTCTTTTTCTGGAACCATATGACAGAATCATCAATTAAAAGGGCTCTTATAAATCCTACAGAGGTTGGATTATTAAAACAGTCAGTGATTTTGATTGATGAAGAAAAGCCAATTATAACACCCTATCATTATTACTATTACGATGAGATGTTCACTAACAGAGAGGGGAAAGCTGATACATCAAGCCGTTTTACTGATGACTTTACAAACTGTATTAAAGCTTATGAAGAAACACATCCAGCATCAAAAGAAGTTGTTTCTGATAGTGCCGAAGAACTAGGAATCACAGAATTTGTAGAATCGATTATTTCACAAGATTCTATTATAGGTATTCAAGAATTTATCAATAATACTGATGATTTAGATCTAGATGATGTACAGTTAATCTATAGCACATATGTAGATTCTGAACTCATGGAAACAATCACGTTATTTGTCTTTGTTGATTACATTAATAGTATTTTGAGTAAAGAACATAAAGAACTAATCCACTTAGACGATACTGTCATAGATACTGATGATGAAACAGAGGCTTTTGATGATGATAGTTCACACAATGATGGTTTTTTTGATTTAAACTTAGATGAAATTAGAAAAGAGTATGAAGCTACATTACATAAAGGCCGATAAATCATCTTCATGTAAGTCTAGTGAAAGATAGGTATGATACATATTATATATCCAATCGTATAAGAAAGGTGTTTACTATGGCAAAGAAAAAAACAGTAGAAGAATTACTGCGTGAACAACAATTATTTGAAGAACAATGGGAACGTTTAGAAAAACGTAAACGTGCTCTTGAAATGAAAAAAAAGAAAATGTTTAGACAAACATTAACTGCTGCACAAGATTTATTTTTAGATTATGGGTTAGATCTTAAAGATCTATTTTTAACTGTTGGTGTAGCCTCTTATATTAAAGAGCAAATTGAAGCAGGTCATATTAGCATTGAGTCATTAACTGAAAATGGTAATGCTATTATTGCTGCGAAAGTAAAAACAGTTGAATCAGTAAATAACGGAGAACAACAAGAAGGATAATTATGGCTATTTCTTCATTAGTTACTACTTTCCTAGGGCCTGATATTTTACCTTATTTTGATGATCCAGATATTGTAGAAATATATACTAATAAAGGTTACTACTGGGCTGAATCATTTGAAAAAGGACGATACAACACAGGTATACCTATAGCAGATCATACTATTGTTGATGTTATAAAAGCGGTATCTGGTGAAGTAGGGCTTGTAATAGATAGCTATTTACAAGCTAACTACCAACCACTAAATTGCCGATTTCAAGGTCAATTTGATAAGAGTATTACCGATGAACCTACATTTGTATTTCGTAAGCGTGCTAAAAAAATTATCACTATACAAGAATACTTAGATCAGGGCCGCCTTAGTCAGACACAATATGAGTTTTTAATACAAGCAATTTTAGATAGAAAAAATATTGTTATTGCTGGCGGCACAGGTTCTGGTAAAACTACATTTGCACAAGCGGTACTTTTAGAAATTACAAGATTATGTCCACACCATAGATTAGGTATATTAGAAGATACACCTGAAATTCAAGTTCGTTCTAATGACAGCTTTTTTTTACATACATTTGATGGTAATAAGTTGCAAGATGAAATTACCATGCGTGATTTACTAAAAGTATCACTTCGTATGTCTCCAGATCGTATTGTTATTGGTGAGGTTCGTGATGCATCTGCATTAGATGTTATGAAAGCTTGGAACACTGGTCATAATGGCGGGATTTGTACTGTTCATGCTACATCCCCAGAATTAACATTAGATCGACTAGAAGAATTGATTATTGAAGAGTATCAATCAGGTAGCTTTAAAAAGTTAATTGGTAATTCTGTAGATATAGTAGTATTTTTAGATAAAATTGGTGAAATTAATCGTTCTATTCAATCCATCATATCAGTGCATGGGTATGATGAAAAAGAGAGAGAATATCGTATAGTTGAAGAAGTTTAAGAGCATAGGAGTATATGTCATGAAAGTATTTAAAAATGTAAAACATATGGTAGCTATTCAAGCTGTTATATTAATGGAGTTAATTTCTAATTTTGCTTTTGCAGCTAGTGGCGGATTAAACAACTGGACATTAGGTAAAAAACTTAATGAATTAGGCGAATTCTTTATTTCTGATATTTTAGCTCCTATTGGTGTCATAGTTGTTATTGCTGCTGGTATTATGTTAGCTCGTGGTAATTCTGGCCAAGGTGTTGGGACTGCTATTAAAGCTATTGCTGGTTTAACATTAGCAGCTGCAGCAAGTGGTATTGCATACTGGATTATTGGTAAATAATATGTCAAATAATGAATTATTATCGTCAAAAGTTCACCGTTCACTCACTACAGAAATGAAGTGGGGCGGTTTACCTCGTAATATATTCTTATCATTTTGTGCGATTACCTGTTTTCTAATTCTAGTCGCAGTATTATTAAAGATTAGAATTGGTTTTATCGTATTAATTAGTGGATTAATGTATCTATGGGGAAAATGGATGACAGATCAAGATCCTCAATATTTTAAAATCATCTTTCATGCGATAAAAAATAATAAAGGTGTATATAAATCAGAATAAATTATTTAACACTAAAATAATTTAAAATAGTGTTATTTTATATCAAAGAGAGAGATATATTTAATGAGTGAAATAATAGAAACAGCTAGTACTAAGAATAACACCTATATGAAGGACTATATACCATGGTTTCATATTGAAGATAACTCTGTAGTGGTCAACACAAATGGATCCTATCAGATTTCATTTGTATTTTCTGGGATGGACTTCACTACAAAAACAGAATCAGATATAGAGATGTTTGTAAATGGGGTTAATATTGCTTTAAAGCAATTACCAGAAGGATATATTGCTTACTTTGAACTACAACGTAACATTATCCATGAGTATAACCCTGCACAATTTAATGACAGCTTATTAAACTATATTGAACAACAACGTGAACAGTATTTTAATACTCGTAATTTCTATGAATCAAAATCATACTTAACACTAGTCTATAAACCTGAAACAGATAATATAAGTGAACTTATGAGTTTGATTGAAGGTATTGATAATACTGGTATTCATGATTTTATTAATGTAATTACAAATAAAAAAAATCCTGATATTGATCAGGAACGAATTACATTACTTAAACATCAAGTAGAGAGTAAAGCAGAATTAGTAGCTAAAGATGGTCAAGCAGTAGCTCAATTATTAGCCACTTATTTTGCTGATATTAGGGTACTAACAATTGATGAAACACTGACCTATCTACATTCACAAGTTAGTCCTATCCAACAAGAAATAAAAGGAAATTATAGAGATTTCTTATCTTATTACTTAACTGATAGTAGTTTTATTGGTGGTAAAGTTCCATCATTAGGCGACTATTATGTAGGTATTATTTCGATTATAGATTTCCCTGTATCAACATATCCATTTATGTTAAGTGGTTTAAATAACTTGAAAAGTGAATTTAGATATTGTACTCGATTCATACCACTAACAAAAGAAAAAGCTATTGCACAGCTACAAAGTAAAAGTAGAAAATACGTACAACAAGCTAAAAGTGCAGCAGCGTTTATTCTTGATTATTTTCGTACTACTAGCTCTGCTGATATAGATACATTCAGCTTGGCAAATGCCAATGATGTTGATGCAGCCTATCATAAGATTGCATCTGATCAGGTATCTTTTGGCCACTTTACAGGAACTCTTGTATTCTACAATAAAGATAAAAAAGTATTAGAAAAAGATATTCAAAAAACACTTACTATTATTACTAATACAGGCTTTATTGGTCGAAAAGAATATACAAATATTGAAAATGCCTTTTTTTCTACCATTACAGGCTGTTACCAGTACAATATTAGAAGCTATCTAATGAAAAGCACTAATTTTATCCACAATTCACCATTATCTTTTAAATGGTCTGGCGAAAAAGAGAATAAATTTTTCAAAGAAAAAGGATATAAAAATTATCAAGCTTTATATCAAGGTATTTCGTCAGGTAGTGTTCCGTTTTACTTGAATTTACATCAAAAAGATATTGCTCATACTTTAATTACAGGTGCTACAGGTGCTGGTAAATCTGTCTTGCTTAATACGATAGTAGCTAATTTCTTTAAATATGATAACTCTAAAGTCTTTGTATTTGATAAATCTGCAAGCTGTAGAGTGTTATGTAAAGCTATTGGTGGCAATTTCTATAACCTTATGGTAGATACAGAAGCACTTAATTTCCAACCACTCGCTAACATTACTGATGATCCAACAAATCGTACAGAGTTAGATTGGGCTTTTGATTGGATTAAAGACTTTATTAATCAAGATGGTGAGCCTTTAACACCAGCACAAAGAACTACTCTGTATAATGGTTTAAAAACTGTAGCTCACTTACCACAAGAAGAGAGAACTATTACTGCCTTAAAAACTGTAGTGAATGACTATGATATTAGAGAACGATTAACCCCTCTTACTAAAGATGGTAACTATGGTAACTTATTCGATAATACAAAAGATAAATTTGGCACAGGATCCTTCCAAGTCTTTGAAATGGAAGAACTGATGCAGCGGAAAGATATCGTGGCTACAACACTTGCCTATATGTTCCATAAAATTGAGCAACAACTTACAGGACAAGGACCAGCATTAATTGTATTAGACGAATGTTGGCTATTCCTAGATCACCCTATTTTTAAGGAAAAAATCCGTTCATTTATTAAAGATTTACGTAAAAAGAATGCAGCGGTTGTATTGGCTACACAAAACTTAACAGACCTAAAAGAAGATATTAAGCCTGTTATTCAAGAAAACGTATTCACTAAAATTTATTTACCTAATCATAATGCAACAAACCCAACAATCAAATCCTTATATATTGATTTTGGCTTAAATGAAATTGAAATTGAACAACTTAAAGAGATGAAACCAAAACAAGACTATTTCTACTATTGTAATGATGGTAAATCTATCTTTAGACTTGATTTACAGCCAATTGAGTTAATGTTTTATGGTGCTACATCTAAAGAGGATCAGCTAAAAGTAGAATCTTTAAAGCATTTATCACAAGAAGAATTCATTAATGAATGGATTGAATATAAAAGTAATACAATACGACCATAAGGAGAGGGATGCCGTATGAAGTTTGAGAGAATTATAAACGCTTTTACAACTCTATCCAAAACCAAAAAAATTGGTGTTATAGGGTTAGCTATAACCCTTTTAACAACATCAACAAGTACAGCTTACATTGTACATGATCCAGTTAATGCAGCTAAATTAATGCAACAAATTAAGCAATATAGAGAGATGATTGCACAACAAAAAGCATTACTTAGTATGAAAGCAATGGAAATACTTGGACTAGATCAAAAGGTAATTGAACCTATTAATAAAGAAGTTGATAAAGCAAATAAAAAGATAGCAGAACAATTCGATAAATTAAATACATTACTTTCTGGAAAACGAGACGGTAAAGAAGTATCTGCTAAAGAAGCATTACAAACTGAATTAGTCGATTTATCTGCATCTGGTAAGGATCCAAAAGATATTACCGATAAAGAGTTTGTAGATGCTTATAATTCAAATTTAAGTAAACTACAAGTAGTAAACACACAATTAATTGATCAAATTACAAAAGTAGAAGCGTTACAGCGTGAACAAGAAACTCGTGTACAGAAATTAATGCAATTAGCTCAACAGTATCAAAATAATACGAATGCAAGTATTCAAATTAACAATCAGTTAAAACAAGAGCAACTAGTCGCTCAAAATTTAAATACACGAGTTGAAGGTTTAAAAGTAAAGCAAAATGCTATAAAAAGTGAAATAGAACGTATAAATAACACTAATGCTAAGGTTCTGAGTCAAAAAATATATAGCCAATTTGATGACATGCATAAAAATGCTGTAGAAAAAATAGAAAGTAGTCAATAGGTGATGCTATGAAATATAAATTATTAATTGCTATCATTATTATTGCCTCTATTTCAGGTCTTGTATTCGCTGAAGATGGAACCACGGCCTCATCAATTAATGGCATTAAAATGTCAGATAGTGGGTATCTTAATGCATTTATCAATGAATTAATTAAAATCTGTAACGCAGGTATTACTCGATTAAAACCATATGTATTAGGATTAATGGCCTCAATACTAATGTGGGATATCATTACTAAATGGGATATATATTGGGGAAAACAGGATTATTCTGAATTTTTACCATTACTTGCAAGAGCTACGTTTTTTGTTCTATTAGTTGAATCTTGGTCAACAGTATTAGATTTATTATTTGATTTTGGGAATCAAATAGGTGTAACAGCATCAGATGCTGGTAAAACAGGTGCTGTATTTGCTAATGAGGCTGTTACTCCCTCTACGATAATAGAAGAAGGGGTTGCAAATGCTACAGCTATTTGGAAATTTATTTTTGATCCAAGTGGTAATTTAATAGTTGAATCTGTAAAAGCTATGGAGCAAGTCTCCTCTGGACAATTTTGGTCTTGGTTTGGATTAGGTATTCTTGTATTACTTTTATTCTGTTTTATTGCTTTTAGTTATATGTATACGATTGCAGAATTCTATGTTATAGGCACAATCGCAGTAGTCTTATTGCCATTTGGTTTATTTGAGCGAACTAAAGCAGTAATAGATAAATTATTAAACTTTTTCTTCATTTCTGTTATCAAGGTAGCGTTGTTCGTCTTTCTAATAACCATCATTAATCCATTGATTAATGATATGTACAAAAATTTCCAAGATAAACTGACAGATACTGGTTTAGTTCAACCCATATTACTTTATGCAGTTATCTCATTAGGTGCTTTAGCTTATTTAATTTTTAAAGTGCCTGCATTTGCTGCCGCTTTATTTAATGGTGCTATTAATTCACCACCTAATATAGCGAGAGGCATTAAAGATACTGCTATGACAGTAGTCCAAGCTGTATTGGCCGTTAAAACTGTTGGTGCCTCACAAGCTGCTGCTGCCTCCTCTGCTAAAACCGCTGAAACAGTAGGTAACATTGAAAAAACAGTGAATAGTATGGATGCAAGTATGAAAGCTAATCAAAGCTCTCGTGCTGTTGAACAAATGGAAGCTACATCTAGTGGCTCATCTAGGAATGGTAACACGAGTTCAGAAAGTGGTAATAGCAGTACTTCTAATAATACTTCAGTTCCTACAGAAACTTCTAAAGATTCGAATAGTATCGAAACTAGTAGAGCTAAAAATGCACATCAATCAACGGATAAAAATGATAGTGGTAGCACTAGATCTAGCGAAACATCATCTAACACAAACGTAACTGAAAGTACATATTCAAATGGTGGTACTAGCTACAATGGCTCTTATGACTCTACATCTTATGAATCTCTGCAAGAGAACCATAATAATAATATGAGAAACCTAGAAGATACTTCCAATGGATCCTCTAGAGATAATCAAATATCTAGATCAACAACTACTCCACAGCATCTAGGTCAAAACGCCGCTGCTAATACAGATGATATAAAGACTTCAGAATCTGTAAGTCAACAAGAATCTTCTAATCGAATTAATCAAGCACGAAAAAACGCTTCTAAAGATAATGATTAGTGAGGGGGGAATATAATGAAACACAAATTATTCATTCCCCTACTATTACTGTTCGTATTGTTCATTCCATTTACATCTAATGCTTTAGAAAATTTACCACATAACTCAAAAGGTTGGTATGGTGGGCCTGTTACAAGCCCATTTGGCTATCGTGTACATCCAATTTGGGGTACTACTATATTCCATGAAGGGATTGATTTAGGTCTACCAGAAGGAACACCAGCCCCAGCTGCAGCAGATGGTGAAATTACACATTCTGGCTGGATGGGTGGATATGGCAACACTGTACAAATAAGAATGGCTAATGGTCAAACCTTAAGATATGGTCACATGTCTGAAGTCTATACATATGTTGGCCAAAAAGTAAAAAAAGGGGATGTAGTTGGTCTTGTCGGTAGTACAGGTAACTCAACAGGCCCTCATTTACATATTGAATTAAGAAATGATTATGATGTATTAGATCCAGAAGCTTTTTATATTGCAGCAGGATGGACTTTTGATGGTACAGCTTCTACACATGATCCTAGACCAGTTAAAGGTCAAGACTTTAAAAATAAATCTATTGATATGAAAGCATTCTTTAATACAACGATTGATTTAACTAGTCATATAACAACGATTATCAAGGCTATTGTAAAAGCAATTAGATTAGTTAATAGTTATGTTTTACAGTTACTAATATCATTAATCATATTAGATTTATTATTTAGATATGGATTAGCAGTATGGCAAAAAAGAAAAGAAAGCTTTTTAGCAGATTTTACAGGAAAAATCGCTAAATATACTTTCTTTTCAATGGTAATCATTAGCTGGAAATACATTTCTGAGTTATTTAAAATTACCGCTTTTGATGTAGCAGATACAACCTATAAAGGCACACATACAACAGAATATATTATGTCTGATCCTTCTTTGTTTTTACAAAGTATTGGCCATTTATTAACTAAATTCTATACATCAAGTGTATTTGACATCATAACAACTAACCCTTATGCTAAAGCAGCTTTAGAGGGAATTGCTGCAATTAGTCCAATTTACGAAATGTACTATAGCATGATACATTTTTTCTTTATCATTCTAATCTTAAGTACATTATTTATTATGTGCTACGTTTCATGGACTATTGTATATTTCTATTTAACATCATTTTGTTGTTTGTTAGGAATTCCATTTGCCGCTTTTTCAATTACTCGACAGCCAACAGTCATGATGTACAAATCGTTTGGATTACAAATATTACATCTGATTGTTATTGGTATGATATGTAATTTTGTATATACAACAATTACAACAACAGCAGAAAGTGATTTTGGTTTATCTGAATTAATTTACACCACAGTTAATGTCTTACTAATGGCTTATTTATTACCAAAAATGACAAAACATATGAATGCAGCCTTAGCTGGATAGGAGATTATCATGAAAAAAATATTATTATTGCTAGTAACAATACTATTGATATGCTGTATTAGTGGATGTGGCAATAAGTCGGTAGAAGATATCCAAGGACAATACACGAACACTAAAGATAATTTAAAAGATGGACAAATAAAAGAATACTTTATAGATGTAATTGATAAAGATACATACTTCTTTAATGATCCATCAATGGAGTTAAATTTTATAATAAAACGTCATAATGATGATTTAAACAAAGATTATTATGAATTAAAACATGTATATGTAAATAAGAAAACATTTGAAATTAAAAGTAATATGGGAGCTGTCATAGGTAAATTTAACCCAGATAATGGTGATGTCCTATTCAACGACGTAAATTATACTTATAAAGATAAAACAATCCCAAATCCAGAAGACACTAAGTATACTATGGATACTCTATTTAGTAATCTAATGGATGCTAATTTACCTAAATATCAACACTCATATAGTCATTTACCAAACTCTATTTTAATAAGACAAACAATTTATTATTAAGGTAATCTATTATGATTAACAGAAAAATCTTAATAGGATTAAGTATTTCACTCGCTATAACACTTCCAATTATAGGCTTGGCAAAGTTTCATGGTGGTAAAGTATCTAACCCTAAAGCAGGTAGACTCTTCCAACAAGAAATTGAACAAATCAAAGAATTATATGACCTTAGAGGTGTATATAATGAAATGAAAGCTGCTGCTAATGATATAACAGATGTTAAAGGTTTTTGGAAAGATTTTAGTGGAAATATTACATCTGCAATTAACAATAAATATAAGCAAGGTATCTTTGCAGAATCAAATCAAAAGAAAAAGATTCTAGAGCTTACAACTAATATTGAGTGGATGTCTAAAAATGAACTTGTAGAAAAATGGGTAACCAATAATGCCTTAGTAAAAAAGACAAATGAAGCTGTATTTGATCGTGCTACACATTATATGGAAGAATCAAATAAACGTTTACAAAAATCTTTAGATCTAAATAAAATCACTACAAATGGTGCTAATACAGGTCTTATTAAAGAGAACTTAAACGATAAAGCTTCCTACGATATGCAAATCATAAAAAATAATACTTCTATGTCTGGTACTACAGGTGAACTATTACATGAAATATCTAAAATAGAACAAACTAAAGATACACAAGGTTCTGTCATGATATTTAACAATCCAGAAACAGCAGAAAATCAGGCTAATAGAGAAAAAGCAATGATTGAAGCTGGCATAGAAACACCACATAAATTACCATCATTTTTAGATGATAACTAATTAAATTAAAAAAGCCACCAAAATAAATTATAATAGTTTATTTTGGTGGCTTTTATATTAAAATATAACACTCTCTTTATTATACTATTTACAGATTGAATAATAAGTCATCTAAATCACCTGATGGCTGCTTCGCACAATTTCGTGCGAAGCTTTTTGTATATAAAAAAATTTATATCAAACGCACTAAAACAAGCTAAATAAAATTATTTTACATTATTTTAATGTATTTAATATTGAAAAAACTATTATAACTTGATATACTAATATTGGTTGATGGATAAGTCATCTAAATCACCTGATGGCTGCTCCGCACAATTTTGTGCGGAGCTTTTTTTCTGCTGGGTGGGCCCTCTAATCTATTAAAAGTGAGCTACTAACGGAAAAAGAAAAATGAGCTGAAAGTTTTTAGCTAACAGCTCACTGATACTTTATTTACTCAATAAGTATAGTAATACTATTAAGAGTAAAAGGTTGATGGATAAATTACTCATATTAAATCACCTCCTTTTCCATAAACAAACCAAAGCGTAGCGTAGGTATAATGGAGAAGGAGGTGATTTAATCCCTAGAATGCAGGGTGGGTGACCAGAAAAAAAGCGTAGCAACTACACTAGAAACGCTAATAAAATACAAATATCATTATCAAAACAATTCTTTTTACATTATTTTACATTATTATAATATAAAAACAATTGCTATAATAAGTTCTATTTGTTATAATAAAAAAGTAATTTGAGTGATCGTCCTTATGGTGCGGGCATTGGGCAGCATGGGCGGGAATGTAAAATAAAAACAGGGCTAAGGATGCAGCCTTAACCCTGTTAATATTACTTGCTGGTTAATAGTAGTATTAACATCAACAATACAATTAATTCTACTGTAGACATTCTCATCACCACCTTCCATTTAAAGCTAATTTCAATGCAACAAAAAAAGACATCTTGTCAACTGCAATGCAGTTTAGCTAGGTGTCTTTTTTTTGTTATAATCATCTATATTTTATAGGTGGTGATGAGAGTGTCGAATACACTAAGCAAGTAATTTTAACAATAAATATAAAAGCATCCGTGTTTTTATTTTACAGGGGGCAAAGCACCATAAGGACAAATATAATTATCATATTACCTATAAATAGATTACTTACATTTCTGACTTTTATATCTACATAAAGGTACCCTTTTAAGTCATATCTGGTATTATAAGAATATACTATACACAAAATAAACCCATTTTACTTTATAGATATACATAAAGTAAAATGGGTTTATAGACATATAAGGGGGTAATATATGAATATTAATTTTGGATACGCTCGTGTTTCTACAAATGAACAAACAGCAGATCGTCAGATTGCAGAATTATTAAAATATGTAACAGATGAACGTTACATTTATGTAGACAGTGCCTCTGGTGTAACAAATGATAGACCAGATTTGAATGCCTTAAAAAGAGCGATTAGAAAAGGTGATCACCTCTATATACATGAATTAGATAGACTTGGTAGAACTAAAGAAGTGATTAAACAAGAATTAGAATATTTCAGAGATCAAGGAGTAATTGTACATTTTTTAGATGTTCCAACTACGATGATTCAATTTGGTGAATATGGAAAATTTGAAAAAAATATATTAGAACTAATCAATACGCTTCTAATTGAAGTATTAACAGTGCAAGCTGAACAAGAGTACCTTCGCAGCAGCAAACGACGCTCAGAAGGAATATTAGAAGCTAAAAAGCGTGGTGTAAAGTTTGGCAGACCAAGATATACATATCCTATAGAAATGAATCAATGGTATCAGGAATGGAAGTCTGGAAAAATTACAGCTGTCGCTTTTAGGAAACGACTTAATTTATCTAATAGTGGTTTCTATAAAATTATCAAACGTTACGAAGAAGAAAGAATGTTTTAAATACAAATAGGAAAATACTATGACTCGAACAACCACTGTAATAAGTCAGCTATCTGAATTTAGAAAATTAGTCATACAAGCTATTTTTTCAGATGATGATCTCAGTAAACTCTTTTCACTAAAAGGTGGTAGTGCATTAGACCTAATCCATAATATTACATATCGGTCTTCGATTGATGTTGATGTAGCTATGCAAGATGACATATCACCTGAAAAGATTCAAATCATAGCCAACAAACTTGAAATCGCACTACAGTCGATATTTAATGAATATAATCCAGCCTACAGTATATTTCAGTTTAAATTTGAGGCAAGACCAGCTAAACAAAATATAGCCTCAAAGGAGTTTTGGGGCGGATATAGAGTTGAATTTAAAATTAGAAAAGGAATTCATCCTATTAATGAATTACCAGATCCACAAAAAGCAGCTCGAGAAGCCGAAGTAATTAATCCTTCAACTCAAAGTAAAAAATTTATGATAGATATTAGTAAATATGAATTTACTAATCAGAGCGAAATTAAATATTTAGAAGGATATCCAATAAAAGTATATACATTAGAAATGATTGTCTATGAAAAATTAAGAGCTATTTGTCAAAAATTACCAATTTATGAACATGCTCATAAGGATATCCAAGCTCGGCCAAAAGATTTTTATGATATTTACATGATTATGAATGATCAAACACATATAAAATTTGAATCACTTGAATTAGATATATTAGAAAAATTTTTTGATGCAAAAAATGTTCCCTTACACCTTTTATTTGAAATTTCAAACTTTAAAAAAGAAATTTTTGATACAGGTCTTTTAGAACTAAAAGATACCCTTTATTATGATGAACTTAAAGCATTTAACCCAGACAAAGTATTTGAATTTATAATAGATGGAATCAATAGAATTCCTAATATAGACACTATAAATAAGAAGGATAATATAACCTCCAGCGATTAGAAAATTTAGGATTTTCTAATCCTCTATCTAAATAAAAGTTATATTCTAATTCACAATCTTCAAAAAATAAGTCAACTTTTTCTGGATCAATACCAGCGTACTCTAAACAAAATCCAATAGCTTGTTCAAAGGGATATACATACTCTTTTTTTCTTAAATATGTTTTTAACTTAACAATTTGGACTGTATCAACAGATTTATAGGCTTTAATAATTTCATTTATTCCACCTGATAATTCTGGTCTAACAATAATATCAATTAATGTACGTTCTACATTAGTTACAGGTATAATTAATCCTGTAGACAACATAATCGATTTCACACCAATTTTTTCGCTACTAGGACTATTAACTAATACAAATCTATAACCATTAAATGTATAGCTAACCTCTTTAGCTTCCTTTTTTTCAGAAAAAGCTAGATCAATCTTAGATTGCTCTAGCTTTTTATTACGATTAACTAATTTAGTTTCACGATCATACGTTACATAGATAGTTTTTGGTATCTGTTCAGTCATATTATTTAGAAACATAGCACTATAATGACTAATATAACTGCGTGGTTTTAAGTTAATCGCTATTTCATAAACGATATCTTCGCCATATTCATTAATTTTCCATCCATATAGTATTTTTGCACCTAAGTCAATTTTTTCTAAATATGATTTTTCTATTAAAAAATCCACAAACTTTTGAAAGGTTGTGGCATAACTTAAATTCCACTTCTTGTTATTTGAGTTAAAAATAATCATTAAGTCATGGATTCCATATATGATTTTGTCATTATTATCAAAATATTGTTCTATTTTTGATTTCGCTAACATGATATTAGGTATTCTTGCCATATTATTTTCCTTTTTATCCATTGTGTAATATGCGTATACGCATATTACACTACTTAGACTTATTTGTCAAATATATAATTTATATAGAGCAATAGCTTATAAAGTCACATACTCTATTTCTATATTTAAAAAGCATATTATAATGTGCATGCACATTATATCATAAAATAAATAAAAAAACAAATCACTAATAAATACTTCATCAATATACTAATTAGATTAGCATATACGATACTAATATGTAATTATTACAACGTGCTAGTTAGACATATCTTATATAACTAGCACGTTGTAATAATTGAGTCCCCTTTTGGGGATTTAGGGGGTAGTAATAGATATTTATCATAAAATACGCTATGCTATGAAATATATAGATGCTATTTCCCAATCTATATAGTAGTTTTCTTATAAAACTATACATGAAAAGGATTCACTAGATTAATTAGTGAATCCTTTTTATATACCAAAATACATTAAATTAATTTACTTTACCATTAAATAATTTTAATGTATAATGCATTTATAATAATTTTTTTTGATACAAAAAGGATGTGAAAAAATGATTATAAACATAGCTCATACTAAAGGTGGTGTGGGAAAATCAACATTAGCAACAAATCTAGCAGTAGAGATGAACTGCCCTATTCTCGATCTAGATATGCAAAAATCATCATACTTTTTCAATGAATTACGATCCTTACCAAAACTTACTATTTTAGATGCTAATAACAGAGATGAATTAAAAGTATTAGAACCATTTGCAGGTAACAATAAACAACATATTATTGTTGATAGCGGTGGTATGGATAATGATATTAATCGTCTAAGCCTTGTTTATGCTGATATTATTCTAACACCAATTAGTACATCTCAAATTGAGTTATTTGGTCTTGAAAACTTCAGATCCATACTAAAAGAGCTAGATGCTGAAAACAAAGATTATATCATTCTAAACTCGATTAACTTACGCAGCAAACAAGAATTAGAAGGATTTAAAAATATTCTAATCAACGAATTTAATTTGACAGTTTTACCTACTATGATTAGCAATTTAAAAATATTTAAAGATGCTTTTGCTGATGGAAAATCAGTTGTTGAAAAAAATAAGCTTTCACCAGCAGCAGAGCAAATGCAATCATTAATCAAAGATATCAAACAAATTATCAAATCATTATAAAAAAGGATTAATTAACAATGGCAACAACATTCAAAACATTATCTAAAAAACAAGAAAATGCTATAAAAAATGCATCACAAAAAGTAACACCAGATATAAAACCAAAAAGAATTGCTAAATCTATCTACCTAACACCAGATCAAAGCGAAGCATTAAAAGAATATGCAACCAGCAAAGGTTTAACTGTAACTGCTGTATTAAGATTAATTGTAGATAAAACAATTAACGAAAACTTTGAAAATATCATCTAAAAATATATAATCTCCACATTTGTGAGTCCTATCTCTCATAAAATATCCCTTTATTAGTCGGAAATATCTCCGTATAAATTAATAAATAAATCTAATATTGTGCCCAATAAAAGAATTTTATCAAACAAATTAATATAGTAAAAAACTCCGTATTTTAATCTATACGGAGTTTTCTATATATTTTAATGTATTCTACTTAAGACCATTCTTCTATACAAGATTTAATTACATTGATAGCGTTTTTATCAATTTTAATTCGCATAACAGGATTTTGATAAAATAAATCTTGTTGTTCAATTTGTTCTATACAAACATATCTTTTTTCAAAACCACTTAATTTAACAATATCTTTATGTTGATCAATTAATTCCTTTACTTCTTTCTCAAATTTAGCTCGATCTGCTTCGTTTTCTATTAAATTAAGTCTTTTTTCTCTTTCAGCTTCAATTTCTTCAATAGTAGAAAATGTAGCTTTACAATCAGAGATTAAGTAATTTGGATGCCCCCAAAATGTATCACCGTTTCGTTTCGATAATAAAACTAAAGGTTTACCACATTTAGGACATAAAATATCTTCTTTTCGTTGTTCTATTAGTATTTGATTAGCATTATTTTCTGAAACCGATATAGATGAATCTTCATTACTTAATGTATATTGCTTTTCTTTATTAAATCTAAAAACAAGATATTTAATTGAACGACCTTCTCTAATTTTCTCAATACTAAAATTCTTAAAATACTTAGGCATTTCTTTTTCAATAATAGGATTAAGAATTTTATCAGTTATTCTTTTCATTGTATAAGATTCTGGTATATCAAGTAATCTCTTAAAATCATCTACTTTAACTCTATATTCACCGGTAGATTTAAATTGCTTCAATAAACGATACAAATGTTTAGAATAAATAGATTCAAGTCCATTAAATTCTTGTAACTCAAACATTGTAAAGTTTCGAGTTAAATCATTTAATAAATAAGAAAATTCACTATTAATTTGAATAGATACTATTTCATTTTCTCTATCACCTAAAAATTTAGTAAATAATACAAAATAACCAAATTTATTACCATTATCATAAGTAACTTTAAGAGTACTTAACTTTCCATATATATTTTTTATTATAGAAACAAATTCATCTTGATTAGCGGTAGTAACTGATGCTAGACGCTTTATTTCATTAAAAGAAAATGTAACTTCATTTGTTCCTTGATCTCTTATAACAGAACAAATCGCAAATAGAATATCCACTTCACGAGTAGTTAAACCAGATAAAGCGATTTTATTAAGCTCATTGTGATATTTAATCATAGGTTTAAACCATTCCATATTTTTTTTTACATAGAAAAAGTAACATGATATAATTCATGTTAGCTCTATCTATAGCTCCTTTCTATTAACTTAGAAAAATAATTATCGGACAATAATTATTTTACTATAGATAGGGCACCTTTTACAATAAAAAGGTGTCTTTTAAATAAAAAAAGACACCTTTTTTTATTTAAGGTGTCCTTTAGGTCGGAAAATGTCTCCTTATTATGATCTATGCTGGTATTAAGTAATAAAAAAATATAGATAAATACTAGCTTCTTTTATATTCAGCATCACAAATTTAATAGCTAAAAAAAAGGTGTCCTTTAGGTCGGAAAATGTCCCTTAATAAGTCGGAAAATGTCTCCTTATTATGATCTATGCTGGTATTGAGTAATAAAAAAACATAGATAAATACTAGCTTCTTTTATATTCAGCATCACAAATTTAATAGCTAAAAAAAAGGTGTCCTTTAGGTCGGAAAATGTCCTCTCATGAACCAACAAAAAGGGTATCTGAAACTCCACAAAAAGGGTATTTGAACCAAAAAATAGTATTTATCTATTCAATAAATACAGATAAATACTGGATTCATTGATATCCAGCATTACAAATCTAATAGCTAAAAAAAAGGTGTCCTTTAAGTCGGAAAATGTCCCCTTATGGATCTAACTTAGCTAAAAAAAAGGTGTCCTATTAGATACTAGTTAGCATTCTATATAGTTTATAAATGCAGGTATTTACTGCATTTATAGATGATTCTAACACCTTAATATCCTGACTAAAAAAAAAGGTGTCCTTTAGGTCGGAAAATGTCCCTTAATAAGTCGGAAAATGTCTCCTTATTATGATCTATGCTGGTATTCAGTAATAAAAAAATATAGATAAATACTAGCTTTCTTTGATATCCAGCATCATAAATTCAATAGCTAAAAAAAAGGTGTCCTTAACAAAAAAAAAGGTGTCCTTAACCTAAAAAAAAGGTGTCCTTAACAAAAAAAAAAG
>NZ_PPDA01000012.1:0-131820 GCF_002959835.1 Veillonella sp. S13053-19
TTCAATTTTGGGCGGCATAGGCCATATTTGCCAGAAATCAGCTATCTGTCTACGAAATGTACGGCCCTGCCCAGGCATGTCCTGTTGTGTTTCTTTACTAAATAACCAATTTAGAAATCGATGAAAACATTTAGTAGTATTATCAATAGTTTGTGTAAAGGTGATGTTACACTGCTTACAATGCCATCGTTGTGATCCAGCTTTAGTTTTCCCATATTTTTGACAAGAAAATCCACAATTTATACATCTTACCAGCATGATTATTCCCTCCACTTAGAACACGATTTTCTAAGAAGATATAACCTTATTGAAGCCAGTAAAATCAAGGGGTTTGGGACTTTTTACCAACACATTTTGTCCACCCTCTAAGTTTATCAAAAGAACTTAAAATGGCGATGGAAGCAGTAATTTACTGGCTCCATCCCCTATAAAACCAACACGTTTTGTCCTATAACCCGAAAAATAGGGGAAATCTTGCACTTTCATAAGACTTTTAAAATATAAGAAAAAGCCGCCCAAGAGGCGGCTTTATTATTCGTATTATAATACGTTTTGAATTTCTGTTGCTTCGATAGATGCTTTGATATCGTCTGCCATTTTTTCGATTTTTGGAATATCTTCTTCTTTTAAAGAGGATTTGATATCAAGTGGTTCGGATACGATTTCAATATCTTTGAAGTCGTTTTCGAAGTGGGATACCATGATTTTCATGGCCGCAGATGCCCAGGAGTGGTTACCGATGATGGATACCTTGTGGTTTTGGAAGTTAAGTGCTTTCAACTCGTGGATGAAGTTTTCCATTGTAAGGTATAGGTTCAAATTGTATGTAGGTGCAATTGTTACCAAGTTAGTGTATTTCCAAGCATCAGCGATGATGTAGGAAGCATTAGTTTTGGAAACATCGTAGATTTTGATATCTATAATGCCGCGTTTGGACAATTGCTTAGCCAATTGTTGTGCAATAGCACGAGTGTTACCATACATAGAACCGAAGGCAATAACAACACCTTTTTTACAAGCTGTGTAGCTGGACCAGTGCAAGTATTTGTTCAAGATATAATCGATAGTTTCAGGTGTACGCCAGATAGGACCATGAAGTGGAGCAATACGCTTGATGTCAAGACCAGAAACTTTACGAATCGCATTTTGTACTTGAGGACCGTATTTACCAACTATATTTGTGTAGTAACGACGAGCTTCATCTTCGTATGTAGCAATGAAATCAGTTTGATCAGCAAAGATATTGCCGTTAACTGTACCGAATGTACCGAAAGCATCTGCAGAGAATAATGTACCTGTAGATTTTTCATATGTACAAGTTACTTCTGGCCAGTGAACCATAGGCATAGTGTAGGAAACAAGAGTATGTTTACCTAAGCAAATTTCGTCGCCTTCTTTTACAGTGTAATATTGGTCTGGTTTTGGAGAATTGTAGAATTGCTCGAACATGCGGAATGTTGTAGCATTACCAACCATTTTACAGTTTGGATAGCGCTCTAAAGTTTCCAACAATGTTTGGCAATGATCTGGTTCCATGTGATTTACGATGATGTAGTCAAGATCGCGACCATTTAAAAGATGAGTTAAGTTGTCAAAGTATTCTTCGCGAATTTCAGCATCTACAGAGTCAACAACACAAGTTTTTTCATCATCAATGAAATAGCTATTATAGCTAACACCATTTGGAATAGGGAATAAGTTTTCGAAACGTTCAGTAGTCCAGTCATTACTACCAATCCAGTAGATATTATGGGTCATTTTCTGAGCACAATGCATAATAAAATCCTTTCTTAACTCACTTACGTATATATGTATCGATTTAAATGAAATTATTTTTGTAAATATGTCATCAACTTATAATACTAATATTTGCGAAAAAAATCAATATGGAAAAGCCTACTCCTAGGAGTAGGCTTTCACATACAAGACTGGTAACTAATTACTTGAAGTATTTTACACCAGATGTAAAGATTGGCATTTCTAATTGACCAGGAATATTTTTACTAATACCTGCACCGCAGCGTTCGGAATGAGCCATCTTGCCGAATACGCGACCATCTGGGCTATAAATACCTTCGATAGCAGCTACAGATTGATTTGGATTGAAGCGGCTATCCATGGAGGCGATACCATCAAAGTCTACATACTGTGTAGCGATTTGACCAGTTTTATTGAATTCCAATACTTGTTGAGGCGAAGCAATGAAGCGACCTTCACCGTGAGAAATTGGTACAGTGTAGATCTCGCCTGCTTTAGCATCACACATCCAAGGGGATTTAGTGGAGATTACCTTGGTATTGACCATGCGAGATAAGTGACGACCAATTGTATTGTACGTCAATGTAGGATGATCTGCAGTCAATGTTTCAATGTGACCGCCAGGCAATAAACCTAATTTGATAAGAGCTTGGAAACCATTACAGATACCAAGAACTAGACCATCTTGTTTATACAAGAGATTTTCTAAACCTTCTGCTAGGTATGGATTGCGGAATAGTGTAGCCATAAACTTACCAGAACCATCTGGTTCATCACCAGCACTGAAACCACCTGGGAACATAAGAATTTGAGACTCTGCTAATTTAGCTTTGATTACGTCGATGGATTCTTTTAATTGTTCTGGCGTTTGATTGCGGATGACAACGATATCTGCTTCTGCACCTGCTCGCTCAAAGGCACGAGCTGAATCGAATTCACAGTTTGTACCTGGGAATACAGGAATGAGCACTTTAGGTTTGGCGCCTAAGGATGCACTGCGTGGTTTAGTATGTTGGTCGTGAATGTACGCCACCGCTTCACCAACGCCATTTTGTGCGTGCATAGGGAAAATATCATTTAGTGGTGCTTCATATGCAGTTTGCACCTCTTTAAGGGATACAGATTGATCTTCTAACTCGATAATTGGTGTAGCTTGAGTTACACCGATTACTTTTACATTAGGTAATTCTAAGAGGTGGTTCACTGCAGTAATATCAACCTCTACAATGAAGGAACCAAGAGCAGGTTGGAAAATTGCACGATCAGCATATTTATTAAACTTAATGCCTATATTGTTGCCGAGAACCATTTTTGTAACTGCTTCAGGAATACCGCCTTGGTCAACTACATACGCGGAGTAAACACGACCCTTTTCAATTTGTTCTTGCAAGGTATCGCAATTTTCTTTGAAACGATCCCAATCTGGAGTGTCATCGTACATACGAGGCACATCGAAGAATACGAGGCGATGGTCTACGCCTTTAAGATCTTGGCTCACAATGTTATCCACATGAGCTGTACCAACCGCAAAGGATACAAGGGTAGGAGGAACTGTAAGGTCCATAAATGTACCACTCATAGAATCTTTGCCACCAATGGCACCGATTTCAAGTTCTTTTTGTGCTTTATAAGCGCCGAGAAGGGCTGATACAGGTTTGCCCCAAGATTCTTTTGAGTTAAGGCGTTCAAAGTACTCTTGTAATGTTAAGTATGCATCTTCACGACGACCACCGAGAGCTACTAATTTAGCGACAGATAAAAGTACAGCATATTGTGCGCCATGGTATGGGCTCCAGTCGGATAACTCAGGTACAAAGCCGTGAGTCATGATGCTAGCAGTTGTGGTTTCACCATTTAGAACCGGTAACTTTGCTACCATGCCTTGAGTCGGTGTTTTCTGGAATTTGCCACCAAATGGCATGAGTACAGTATTAGCACCCACAGTGCTGTCAAAGCGTTCTGCTAAGCCTTGTTGGGAAGCGGTGTTTAAATCGGATACAGCAGCAAGCCATTTTTCTTTGAAGTTATCTGCACTAGCAGAACCGCGTAAGAAGTAAGAACGATCTGCTGGAGCTTTTACAATAACCTCTTGTTGTTGGCTGGCGCCATTTGTATTTAAGAAGTCACGGCTAATGTCGACGATTGTTTCCCCATTCCAGTTCATGATGAGGCGATTTGTATCGGTCACATCTGCTACAACTGTACATTCTAAGTTTTCTTCATCGCAATAAGCTTTGAAAGTATCTACATCAGAAGCGGCGATAACACAAGCCATGCGCTCTTGAGATTCAGAAATGGCAAGTTCTGTACCATCGAGGCCAGCGTATTTTTTAGGAACTAAATCAAGGTTAATAGTTACACCATCTGTTAACTCACCGATAGCAACGGATACACCGCCAGCACCAAAGTCATTGCAACGTTTGATAAGGGTAGTTACTTCACCGCGACGGAAGAGGCGTTGGATTTTGCGTTCTGTAAGAGCGTTGCCTTTTTGAACCTCTGCACCACATGTAGAAAGGGATTCTACTGTGTGCTCTTTAGAGGAACCAGTAGCACCACCACAGCCATCGCGACCAGTTTTGCCACCTAATAATACCACAACATCACCTGCAACAGGTGTTTCACGGCGCACTTGATTGCGTGGAGCTGCACCGATAACGGCGCCGATTTCCATGCGTTTTGCTACGTAGCCAGGATGGTAATATTCTTTTACTTCACCTGTAGCAAGACCGATTTGGTTGCCATAAGAGGAATAGCCACGAGCTGCTTCTTGAGTAATTTTCTTTTGTGGTAATTTACCTTCTAATGTATCTTCAAGGCTCGTATGTGGATCACCAGAGCCAGTGATGCGCATTGCTTGGTATACATAAGCGCGGCCGCTCAATGGATCGCGAATACAGCCGCCTAAACAAGTAGCAGCACCGCCGAATGGTTCGATTTCAGTAGGGTGGTTATGGGTTTCATTTTTGAATAATAACAACCATTCTTCAGTTTTTCCGTCTACATCAACAGGAACGATGATAGTACATGCATTGATTTCATCGGATTCATCGAGATTTGTTAAATCACCAGCATGGCGCAATTCTTTTACGGCTAATGTAGCCATGTCCATGAGGGAACGCGCTTTTTTCTTAGATGTATAGAGCTCAGCACGACCTTCCATGTATTCTTCGAGGGCTTCTTCAATTGGGCCTGTGAAGCGACTCGCTTCGATAGAGATATCTGTTAACTCTGTCATAAATGTGGTATGGCGGCAGTGGTCGGACCAATATGTATCGAAGAGGCGAATTTCTGTAATCGTAGGATCCCGGTGTTCTACCTCTGCATACTGTTGTCGAATCATTTGTAGGTCTGCCAATGTCATAGCGAGGCCATAATTTTTGATAAGCTCTTCTAACTCTGCATCGCTCATTGTCGTAAAGCCATCAATTGTTTCTACTGGTTTTGGATCCTCTAAATCGAGCGCCAAAGTGTTAGGTAATTCAAGGCTTGCTTCACGGGAATCAACAGGATTAATGTAGTACGCTTTGATGGCATTTTCTTGTTCTTTTGTGAAAGTGCCTTCCATAGCAAATACGCGAGCACATCGAACGATGTGACCAGAGGTGAGTGTGAGCATGGAAATACACTGCTCTGCGCTGTCGGCACGTTGATCATATTGACCTGGTACATATTCAACAGCAAATACGAAACCTTGCAAAGCTGGAATTTCTTCTAATACTGTATCCACAGGAGGTTCGGAGAAAATTAGGTTTTTTGCAGCTTCTAAATCTTTTTCATCTAAATTTTCAATATCATATCGTTCATAAATGGTAACACCTGTAACAGGCATAGATAGTTCCTGTTGTAAGGTATGTAACATGCGTTGTGCTTCTTGGTTGAAAGATTCTCGTTTTGTTACGAATAATCGTTGTATAGCCATTTTAGCCTCCTGTAATGTATATAATTCCCTATGGGATATTGACAAATTAAGTATAGTCGGTCTAGACTTATAAGTAAAGATAATCTTACTTATGAAAAGATTAGAAATACTAATAAATATGAAAAATTCATGAAGGTCATAAGACCTAATATTCATGAAGTTTTCTACATATTCATCATATATTGAGAGTTCATAGTTATAATATAGTAAATGATATGTATAGTTAAAAGTAAGACGTTACTATTAGTATATAACAGAGGTGACTAAAATGGCAGTATCTGCAGATTTATATAGAACCTTTTTAGGGGTAGGCTTATATTTATCCTTTTCTCGTGCCGCAAAAGAATTAGGCGTATCCCAATCCGCCATCAGCCAAAGTATTAAACAACTAGAAGGGGAGCTCAATATGCCTCTTTTCGTGCGCACTACAAAATCTGTAGGGTTCACGCCAGAAGGTAAAGAATTGTTTGATACAGTAGCTAAAGCATTCTCCATTCTTGATAATGGAGTGACTCAATTACAAGAACGTGTTAGCCAAGCTTATGAAAGTTTGAATTTAGCTGCTACAGATACTTTATGTCGCCATTTCTTATTGCCTTATTTCCATAAATGGCAATTGCAAGAAAGTGAAATCGGATTGCATATCATTAATCGTCCATCCCCTGATTGCGTAGAGTTGGTACTCAATAAAGAGGCTCAGTTAGCGGTGGTTAATGATTATGAAGGCTTGCGTGATAATCCTCAATTAGAGGTCACTACACTGGCTACAATTCAAGATGTATTTGTTGGTGGCCCTGACTATAAAGGGGCAGGGTTCTTTGATCAAGGTCGCCTGCTTAATGAGCCTATTTTGCTCTTGCATAAAGGTTCTGCGAGCCGTACCTTCTTCGATGAAGTTACGCATGGTGCATGCCGTAAACCTCGTTTTGAACTTGGTAGTGTCGATGTATTGCTAGATCTTGTGGAAATCAATATGGGGATTTCCATGTTGCCTAACCATGTGGTGCAACAAAAGATGCAAGAAGGGACTATCGTTCGTATCGATACAGATATTCCTGTGCCGACTCGCGATATTGTACTTGTGCGCTCTCGTTTAGTACCTCAATCTGAAGGGGCTGCACGCTTTACATCCTTGCTTGTAAATCGTGAAAGTAACCGCGATAAAATTCTATAATAATAGAGCATACTTTATGAATTTTCATAAAGTGTGCTTTTTTATATATTAGACAAAGTTATTCTATGCTATATTATATTTTTATAAACCTTTTGAATTGGATAATCAGAGAATAATATCTGTAAGACTTACTTTTTGCCGATTTTTAAGTGTTGTATTATGAGAGTTTTACTATGTATAGGTTGACCCTAAGGGGTTGTTTACGTTAAAATTTAAAGATAGTTATGCGGAGGTATAAGCACATGGAATTATTAAAAAAGCGCATTCGTGAAGAGGGTATTGTCCTCAATAATCGCGTGCTAAAAGTAGATGGCTTCTTGAACCATCAAATCGATCCACAATTGTTTAAAGCTATCGGTAAAGAAATCGCGGATCGTTACCGTGATGCAGGTGTGCAACGTATTGTTACCATTGAAGCATCTGGTATTGCGTTGGCATTGATGGCTGCTCTTGAGCTTGACGTACCATTGGTATTTGCGCGTAAGAAAAAATCTATCCTCATGGTAGATGATGTATATCATAGTGTTGTGTACTCTTATACAAAAGAAGAAAACTACGATATTACTATCTCCAAAAAATTCTTGCCAGCTGGTGAAAAAGTATTGATTATCGATGACTTCTTGGCATCTGGTGAAGCGGCTATGGGCCTTGCTAAATTAGTTCAAGATGCTGGCGATACAGTAGTAGGTATGGCCATTGCTATTGAAAAATCCTTCCAACCTGGTCGTGAACGCCTTGAAAATGCAGGTTACCGCGTAGAGTCTTTAGTTCGCATTAAAGAATTTAAAGACAATGGCTGTGTATTTATCGAAGACTAATAGTCTGATTATTTGTAGAGGGAATTATGAATCAAAAAGCAGAAAAATTCGACTTACTTGTTGCTGATCTGAATAAAGGTGGCAACTCTTGGTTTACAAAGGAAGAAATGACAGACGACCTTCATACTGTTGTGTACCACGGCCGTTTGGATGTTCATAATCATAGCTTGCCTGTATTCATCGTTGTGGATGATTCTGCATTCTCCTATGCACGTATAGCTATCACAACAACATCGATTGATGAAAAAGTAATTCCTGCTGTATTGAAAGAGCTCAACACATTAAACCAAGATTACAAAGTATCCAAATATTATGTAAGCACTGAAGATAACAATATCTACATGGACGTATCTGTTCCTGCCTTGACTGAACAATTCGATCCTACTGTAGTAGTAAATCTTTTACTTGAAGTAGTTCAACCACATTTAGATGCCGTACATAAAGGCATTCTTAAAGTAGCTGGTTTAGCTTAATAGAGGTTGTTATGAATCCTAAAGCATTATTATTTGATAAGTTTTTGAAAGAAGAAGAAATTACATCCTTTGAACGTAAGGATTTTGATGATGAGGACGGCACTGTCGTATATCGCTCTTACATTAAATCTCCGTTGTGGGATATGCCTTTATTCGTCATTCTTGATAACAGTATTTATAGTGTCATTCGGTTAGTGTTGGGCCCTGAAAAGGTAACAGCACAAAACATGGCTGCCTTAAATGCGTTAATCAATCGAGATAATGCGACTTACAAAAACTATAAACTTTATATTGATGAACAAGACTCCAGTCTATATTTAGATTGCGTATACATGTGTGGTGATGATGCGTTTGAACCTGCATTAATGTATGCATTGATGTCTTCTATCGTAGATTACATCCCTGAATCTGTAGGTGAATTAAAAGCTGCTTTTGAAAGTGGTACTCACTAATTAATAGTAACTACAAATTAAGTGGTCTAATGTTCGGAAACATATAAAAGAGGATAACCTGTTATTACATGGGTTATCCTCTTTTTGTGTTATTCAATAAGTCGTATTAAAAGCGACTAACATGACAAAACTCAGTTTAGATTAATAGGCAGTACTTGCTTTACTGTTTATAAATTTATTTTGAAATACATCCATATAATAAAATCTAAATTCTTTATAAAGTTCGGGATGTATCGAATAATAAAAATATTTAATGTAAAATTATTCGAAAATAATATTGATTTTGGAAACGTTAGGTGTTACAATTTGTGTACAAAAAGGAGGTAGCACCGTGAACTATGCAAATCAACAAACTCAAGGCAAGTCTACGGAGGCTATTTGTGCGCATTTTTCCCAGTCTATTTAGGCTGGGCTTTTTTATTAGGAGGATCTATGAAGGTCGGTATTATCATGGGCAGCAAGTCTGACCTAGACACAATGAAAAAGGCATCTGCCGTACTTGATGAATTTAACATTCCTTATGAAATGGTTATTGCTTCTGCACATCGTACGCCAGAGGCTGTAAAGGATTTTGTTACACGACTTGAAGATGAAGGGGCTATCGCTTTTATCGCTGGTGCTGGTGCAGCGGCCCACTTACCAGGTGTAGTAGCTAGCTTCACTACATTGCCTGTTATCGGTATTCCTCTTAATGCAACGTCATTGAAGGGCATTGACTCTTTGCTTGCTATCGTTCAAATGCCATCTGGCATGCCTGTAGCAACCATGGCTGTAGACGGTGCTAAAAACGGAGCACTTTTTGCAGTCCAAATTGGAGCAGCTTTCAATAAAGACCTAAAAGAACAATATCAACAATATCGCAAAGATATGGCTGACAAAGTATTAGCGGACAATGCTGAATTACAAGGTGACATTAAACTATAATCGTCTATATCATCATTTATACGCTCTTGAATAGAAAAGAGTAAAAGGAGAAATATCATGGCTAACATCGACTTGGAAACATTAACATTATTGTACGAAGGTAAAGCAAAACAAGTATATCAAACAGATAACAAAGACGAGTACATTGTTCATTACAAAGATGATGCTACTGCATTTAACGGAGAGAAACATGATACCATCCTTGGCAAAGGCGTATTGAACAATAAAATCTCTTCTTTCTTCTTTGAATTATTGAAGAAAGAAGGCGTACCTACTCATTTTGTTCGTCGCGAAGATGATCGTAATCAAACAGTACTTACGTTGGATATCATTCCTTTAGAAGTTATCGTTCGTAACATTGCAGCTGGTTCTATGGCTAAACGCTTTGGTATTGAAGAAGGTACTCCTCTTAAACATCCAATCCTCGAATTCTGCTACAAAAATGATGAATTAGGTGACCCGTTTGCTAATGAATCCCAAATCACAGCACTTGGCTGGGCTACTCAAGAACAACTTGATGTAATCTCTACTATCACTTTAAAAGTAAATGATATTTTGAAAAAATTCTTGGCTACCAAAAATGTAACCCTTGTAGATTTTAAATTAGAATTTGGTACACATAATGGTGAAGTATTATTAGGCGATGAAATCTCTCCTGATACATGTCGTTTCTGGGATGCTACAACAGGTGAAAAACTCGACAAAGACCGTTTCCGTCGAGACCTTGGTAATATCGAAGAAGCGTACAAAGAAATGTTATTCCGTCTTACTGGCGAACGCGCCTAAGGGGGCACAATGAACTACGATCCTGTTTTTGATAAATGGCATGAAGAGTGTGGTGTATTCGGCGTTTATGATAGAACCGTTGATGTAGCACGCTATGTATATTGGGGCCTCTTTGCGCTCCAACACCGTGGTCAAGAAAGTGCGGGCATTGCCGTTACAGATGGTCATGATGTAGAACTAAAAAAGGGCATGGGCTTGTTGACTGAGGCTATCAAGGAATTACCATCTTTGCCTAGCCATATGGGGACTGGCCATGTGCGGTACTCCACAACAGGGTCCAATAATCCACGTAATATTCAACCTTTAGTGATTCATTATCAAGGTGGTCAGATTGCAGTGGCCCATAACGGCAATTTAACGAACGCTTTAGCCCTTCGTAAACGCCTGGAAGCAGATGGGTCTATTTTTCAAACGACTATGGATTCCGAGGTTATTGTAAACCTCATTGCTCGCTCTAAGGCTGAAACACAGGTGGAACGCATTGCTGATGCAGCCCGTCAAATTGAAGGGGCCTTCTCTCTCGTTATTACTACAAACGACTCCTTGGTGGGTGTGCGTGATCCCCAAGGCTTTAGACCTCTTTGTTTAGGTAAAACGGCTAATGGCTATGTTCTTTCTAGTGAAAGCTGTGCTTTTGATGCGATTAAGGCTGAGTTCATTCGCCATATAGATCCAGGTGAAATGGTAATCATCGATGACTCTGGTGTGCGTAGCACCGTTTATGCAGAACCAGAAAAAATCGACAAAAAGCTTTGTGTTTTTGAATATATCTATTTTGCTCGTGGCGATAGCCATATCGATGGTCAATCAGTATATCAATCTCGTCTTAATATGGGTCGTGAATTATATAACGAAACTAAATATGATGCAGATATTGTCATGTCTATTCCTGACTCAGGTACAACAGCTGCACTAGGGTATGCCCGTGCATCAGGTATTCCTTTTGCAGAAGGTCTTGTTAAAAACCGTTATAGTGGTCGTACCTTTATCAAGCCAAATCAAGAGGAACGAGAATTGGCTGTTCGCATGAAGCTTAATGCATTGCCTCACATTGTAGGGGGCAAACGAGTTGTTCTTATCGATGATTCTATCGTACGCGGTACTACGAGTGGTATTATCGTTAAAATGCTAAAGGAAGCAGGCGCTAAAGAGGTCTATATGTGTGTAAGTTCTCCAACAATTGAGTATTCTTGTCACTATGGTATTGATACATCTGTACGAAAAGAGCTTATAGCGTCTACCCATACAGTAGATGAAATTAAAGATTATATTCATGCTGATAAATTGCATTACTTGTCTCGTGAAGGTTTATGCCGCGCTATATCTAATGTAGCATCAAATGATTTGTGCTTTGCCTGCTTTAATGGGGATTATAGCGTAGCGGTTCCTGCGGACCAAGAGGAAGGGGTCAAATATGTGCTCGAATAAAACTAGTTTAACCTATCGCGATGCAGGTGTTGATATCGATGCAGGCAATCGTGCCGTCGAATTGATGAAAGAATCTGTAAAACGCACCTATACCCCTGGTGTTGTAGGTAATTTAGGTGGTTTTGGGGGACTCTACTCCTTAGCTGGTCATGCTATGTCTGAGCCTATGCTCGTATCTGGTACGGATGGAGTCGGTACTAAATTGCGCCTTGCTATCATGATGGATAAACATGATACCATTGGTCAAGACTGCGTAGCTATGAGTGTTAACGATATTCTTGTGCAAGGGGCGACGCCTCTATTTTTCCTAGACTATATTGCAGTAGGCAAGTTGGATCCTGTGAAAGTAGCAGACATCGTACGCGGTGTGGCTGAGGCTTGTGAAGAATCTGGTTGCGCTTTGCTAGGCGGGGAAACTGCTGAAATGGCTGGATTCTACGATAACGATGATTACGATGTGGCTGGTTTTGCCGTTGGTATCGTTGATCGTCCTAAATTGATTACTGGTGAAAGTATCAAAGCTGGCGACGTAATTTTAGGTCTGCCATCATCTGGTGTACATTCTAATGGCTTCTCCTTAGTTCGTAAAATTGTATTCGATCATAAACAATTATCTATTGATACAGACGTCCCTGAATTTGGGAAAACCTTAGGCGAAGAATTATTGACGCCTACTCGTTTATATCCTAAAGCTGTATTGCCATTGATTGAACAACAGCTTGTAAAAGGCATGGTTCATATTACCGGCGGTGGTTTCTACGAAAACATTCCTCGTGTATTGCCAAAAGGCGTTACTGCAGAGGTAGATGTCACTACATGGCCACGACTTCCTGTATTTACAAAACTACAAAAATGGGGCAATGTTGCCTGGCCTGAAATGTACCGTACGTTCAATATGGGCATTGGTATGATTGTTATCGTTGATCAAAAGGATGTAGAAAAGGTTAAAGAAAACCTCGCTAGCCGTGGTGAAGCAGTATACGAAATTGGCCGCATTGTGAGTGGTGATGGTCCTGTTGTCCTTAAAGGGGCTGAGTTCGATGTGTAATTCTAAAAAGAGATTAGCCCTCTTTGCCAGTGGTCGTGGCTCTAATGGGGAAGCTCTGTATAAGGCCATGCAAGAAGGCTATATTAATGGTGAATTTGTTGTAATCATTACAGACCACGGTACAGCCGGAATTGTGGAACGCTCTAAATCTTGGAATATTCCACTTATTGTTATGGAACGTAGCGACTATGATTCTAAAGCTAGCTTCGAACAAGCTCAACTAGATGCTTTAGAGCCTTATAAGGTTGATGGTATCGTCTTGGCAGGCTATATGCGTATTGTAGGTACTCCTTTGATAGAGCGATATGAACATCGTATATTAAATATTCATCCTGCTCTGTTACCATCATTTCCAGGCCTTCATGGTCATCAACAAGCCATTGACGGAGGCGTAAAAATTACAGGGTGTACGGTACACTTTGTTGATGCGGGAATGGATACGGGGCCTATCATTATGCAGAATACGGTTCCTGTATTACCCGATGATACAGAGGACACCTTAAGTGATAGATTATTACCTATCGAACATAAAACGTATAAAGAGGCTTTACGGCTGTTTTGTGAAGACAAGCTCAGCATAAAAGGGCGAGTTGTTAATATTGAAGATTGATGAGAAAGCAAATGGAGAGGTTACATGATTAAAAATGCATTACTTAGTGTTTCAGATAAAACAGGTATTGTAGACTTTGCAAAAGGTTTAGTTGAATTAGGTGTAACCATTTATTCCACAGGTGGGACCCTTAAAGCCATAACCGATGCAGGCATTGCAGCCAAAGCGGTTGAATCCTTGACCGGTTTTCCTGAAATGATGGATGGCCGCGTTAAGACCTTACATCCAAAGGTTCATGGTGGTATTTTGGCTATCCGTGATAATGCAGAGCATCAACAAGCTATGGCTGATCATGGTATTAAGCCTATTGACCTAGTAGTAGTCAATCTCTATCCGTTCCGTGAAACCATTGCCAAACCAAATGTATCCTTAGAGGAAGCTATTGAAAATATTGATATCGGTGGCCCTACCATGGTGCGCTCTGCTGCAAAAAATCATGCGTACGTGAGCATCGTTGTAAATCCAAACCATTATGATGAAATCTTAACGATGTTTAAAGAACATGGTGAATTGTCTAAAGCATATCGTTTTGGTCTTGCAAAGGAAGCCTTTGCTCATACTGCAGCGTATGATGTAGCGATTGCTAACTATATGAGTGGTGTCTTAAACGAAGGTCCTACACCGCCTGAATATTTAAGTGCTTATGAAAAGGTAACTGACCTTCGGTATGGTGAAAATCCGCATCAAAAAGCAGCATTCTATAAAGAAATTGGCAAAGCTCATGGCATGGGGGCCTTGAAACAACTCCATGGTAAAGAGCTTTCCTATAATAATATCGTAGATATGGAAGCGGCTTGGAATATGGTGTGGGAGTTTACAGATCCTGCAGCATGTATCATTAAGCATACAAATCCTTGTGGTGCAGCTACAGCAACTACCTTGCATGATGCTTATGTAAATGCTTACGAAGCAGACTCCGTATCCGCCTTTGGCGGTATCGTTGCTTTAAACCGTGAAGTAGATGCAGCTACTGCAGAAGAAATGAGCAAAATTTTCTTAGAAGTCATTATGGCACCTGCTTTCACAAAAGAAGCATTACACATCCTTGAAGGAAAGAAAAACATTCGCCTCATCGAGTTATCTAAGCCTGAGTCTGGACAAGTAACAGTGAAAAAGGTTTCTGGTGGTCTATTAGTGCAAACAGAGGATGATATCCAAGAAGACCGCGCTAACTATAAAGTGGTTACAAAGGTACAGCCAACAGAGGAACAATGGAAAGCTCTTGAATTTGCGTGGAAGCTCGTAAAACACGTAAAATCCAATGCCATTTTGATTTCTAACGAAAAACGTACACTCGGTGTTGGTGCGGGGCAAATGAACCGCGTTGGTTCTGCAAAAATTGCTCTTGAACAAGCTGGTGAAGCTGCTAAAGGCGCTGTATTAGCATCTGATGCGTTCTTCCCCTTTGGGGATACTGTAGAAACGGCGGCAAAGCATGGTATTGCAGCCATTATTCAACCAGGTGGCTCTATTCGAGACGAAGAATCTATCAAGGCTGCCGACGACGCGGGCATAGCTATGGTATTTACAAGTATTCGTCATTTTAAACATTAATTTGTTTAGCCTGATTGAGGGTTACAGTCGAGTACTAGCTCGTAATCATTGATGTGTAATGATGATTATAGAGGATATAGGTGCTTACATAAATGATGTATTGATGGCGTTTAGGCGTCGGTGGAGGACTTATGAAAGTATGTGTAATCGGTAACGGCGGCCGCGAACATGCATTAGCATGGCGCTTGTCCATCAGCCCTAGCGTAACAAAGGTATATGCTATTCCTGGTAGTGCGGCCATGTCAGATTGTGCCGAGCTAGTCGGTATCGACTGGCAACAAAGCGATCATTTGATTAGTTTTTTAAAGGACAATCAAGTTGATTTAGTCGTTGTTGGTCCTGAGGCACCTCTTGTGGCAGGCTTGGCTGATGTATTGAATAAAGCGGGTATTCCTGTCTTTGGTCCATCTAAAGCAGCTGCTCAACTGGAAGGCTCCAAAGTGTTCGCCAAAGATTTGATGAAAAAATACAAAATCCCAACTGCCGCCTATGGTGTATTTCACAAGGTAGATGAAGCCAAAGAATTTATCCGTCAAACTGGAGCTCCTATTGTAGTGAAAGCTGATGGATTAGCAGCTGGCAAGGGCGTTGTAGTGGCTATGACTATTGATGAAGCGAATGCGGCTGTAGAAGATATGCTTAGTGGCAACCGCTTTGGCGAGGCCGGTAGTACCGTAGTTATTGAAGAATTCATGGAAGGTGAAGAGGCGAGTTTACTTGCCTTTGTAGATGGCAAAACAGTAGTTCCTATGATTGCATCTCAAGACCATAAACGGATTTTTGATGGTGATAAAGGTCCTAATACTGGTGGCATGGGTACTTATGCACCAGCGCCAGTGCTTACTGATGCATTACGAGATGAGGCGATGAAGACAATTTTAGAACCTATGGTAGCCGCCATGGAGAAAGAGGGAATGCTTTATGTGGGCTGTCTCTATGCAGGTCTTATGATTACACCTCAAGGCCCTAAGGTTGTAGAATTTAATGCACGCTTTGGCGATCCTGAAACACAAGTAGTATTGCCATTACTCGATAGTGACTTAGGTCAAATTATGATGGCCTGTGCCACAGGCACATTAACAGCTGATATGGTGAAATGGAAAGACTCCTCAGCGGCTTGTGTTATTCTTGCCTCTAAAGGGTACCCTGAAACATCCTCCAAGGGTGATGTGATTCATGGTGATATTAAACAACATGATACAACCATCGTATTCCACTCTGGTACAAAACTTATGGGAGACGAATATGTCACAAATGGCGGTCGAGTTCTTGGCGTAGTAGGTCTTGGTAAAGACCTTAGAACGGCGCTCGATAGAGCTTATGAACGGATAGCACATATTGACTTCGAAGGTATGCAATACCGTACAGATATTGGAGCGAAAGCTTTCAAATAAAGAAAAAGTATTTTGGATACAGCAATAGCATTTCAAATACAGTAACAGTGTTTTAAATACAGCAAAAAAACGTTTTGAACAAAGAAAAACCTCTACACTCATGCATATTACATGTGTTGTAGAGGTTTTATTTTCTACCTTTTAACGGTTACCTATGATATAATAAATTAGATATAAAGAGGGCCCATCGACGTGTGATGGCGTTAGGCTCATCTCAAAATTTGGAAACTTATGGATGACGCCTAACGTGTAGACGAAACCTTCTACACGTTAGGTGTTTTTACTATAGTCTATTTTTCGTATAGCGACGTACAACTATGAAATATAACAAAGAACCGTTAGAACTGAATAGTCCGGTGGCCTTTTGGCTGAATTTCCCCAATGAAGAACGCGTTTTTTGGGTGGATCGTCAGAGTGACCGTATCGTTGTAGGCGCTAAACGTCTGGCGACGGTCAAAGATGATGAGGACCGCCATAATTACGCCTACGTATTTTATGGGGATACTTTTTTTGAGACCTCGAAAGATCCTAAATGGTCTGGCATGGGACATGAAATGATTGCGTTCACCCATTATTACATCGTAGAAAATGGGGAATCTTTTTATCTTCATGCTGGTGAAAGCGTACCCATCGAGGATTTTGAGGTGCCTCGCGTACGCCATAACTTCAAGGAAACCAGTGATGATAAGGCTGCTTGGGATAGCCTTATGAAAGCTATTGCTGAGGGTATCGGCAGTGGTGAAATGACTAAGGTAGTATCCTCTCGTGAAGTGGAGTTTACCAGTGATACACCATATAATGTGGCTAGTATTTTAGCTAATCTAGTAGATAACAATCCTAATTGTTTTATCTTTGGTTACGAAAAGGATGGACGTACCTTTGTGGGTGCATCTCCAGAAATTCTAGTGCGTCATCGTGGCAGTGAAATTCTCAGTTATGCCTTAGCTGGCACGGCGCCTAAACATGGGCCAAATGCATGGACTAAGGAACAACTACTAACAGATAAGAAAAACCTCTTTGAACATAATATTGTCCGTGATCGCATTGTACATACTATGAAAACTGTTACTCCAGAGGTGACCATCGGTGAAACGGGTATTATGGAGCTAGCGCATCTCTATCATTTGCGTACTATTATTACTGCAAAGGATAGTACAAAGTCCCTCGTAGAGTGGGCGAGATTGTTACATCCTACACCTGCTCTCGGAGGGGAACCTCGAAAAAAGGCACTGGCACTGCTACAAACGTACGAAACCCATGAGCGCGGCATGTACGCAGCTCCATTTGGCTTTATGAAAGATATGGGGGATGGCATCATAGTCGTTGCTATCCGATCCGCTCTCATCATGGATCATGTACTGTATGCCTATGCAGGGTGTGGTGTTGTTGCCGACTCTGATGCAGATGAAGAATACGCAGAAACCAATAATAAAATGCGCACCATTTTGGAGGCGCTATAATACATTTCCAAACCCTTAGGGGTTGTTGAAAGGGAATATAATGAACGAATATATTGCTGCCTTGGTAGATGAATTCTACCAACTCGGCGTCCGTCATGCCGTGTTTAGCCCTGGCTCTCGTTCTACGACGATGGCTATGCTTTTTACTGAGCATGAAGGATTTGAAACATATATGAATATAGATGAGCGCTCTGCTAGTTTTATGGCTCTTGGTATTGCAAAGGCTCATAAGGAACCAACCGTACTCGTTTGTACCTCTGGTTCGGCAGTGGCTCATTATTTGCCTGCTATTTTAGAGGCTCAATATAGTGGTGTGCCTCTCATCGTACTATCTGCTGATAGGCCACACACGTTGTTACACGTAGGGGCTCCGCAAACAGTAGACCAACAGAAAGTTTTTGGAGCCGCTGTAAACTACTACGAAGAATTAGCAGTGCCTCAAGATGATCATTACTATACATATCCACGCCAAGTAGCGCGTAAAGCGTATATGAAAGCTATGGATACAAAAAAAGGACCAGTACATATCAATGTGCCTCTCTTTGAGCCTTTGGTACCTGAACTGGACAATAAACATTTTGAAGCGGGACGTAGTCCCTTTAACGTAGTTAAGCCACATTATAGTAGTGCCTGTAATTATGATAATACAAGTGGTAGAAGTCATGTAAACAATACTAGTAGCAGTAAGAATGATAGCTTCCTAGCAAAATATAAGAACATTCTTATATTAGCTGGACCACAGATCGATGTTGTAGAAGCTAATAGTATTCTTTCTTTTGCTACAATGCTACAAGCACCTATCTTGGCAGATCCATTGTCTAATGTAAGGCGATGTTATAATTCAGTCGGAAGTCATAGTGACAAGGAATGTATCGATACTAGTAAGGTTATTATTTCTACATATGATGCATTTTTAGCTGATAAAGAGCTATGGCCTATACTAAAGCCTGATTGTGTAATTCAGTTCGGACAAATTGTTGTGTCTAAACGAGTGCAACAGATGGTGGCGACTTGGGATAATGTAGAATACATTGAGGTTAATCCTACCATGGACTCTATGAATCCAACGGGTAAAAGCACTATGCACATGCAAGCAAGTATTGATGTATTTACCAATCTGTATGGTGTAAACAATGACTCCCCAGAATATCTTGGTAAATGGCAGCATTTAGAAACAGCAGGAAAACAGCAACTAGGTACAGCAATAGAGGAACCAAGTTGTTTTGAAGGTCGCACGATACGCGACTTACAGCAACATATTTCTGATAATGCACAAGTACTTGTGGCCAATAGTATGAGTATTCGAGACTTTGATTACTTCTGGTTTAGCGGTGAGTCTACCGCCGTACTGTATGGCAACCGCGGTGTAAATGGTATTGATGGTACTATTTCTACTGCTTTAGGTCTTGCCACAAATGGACTGCCTACATATCTTGTAACTGGTGACTTGTCTTTCTTCCATGATGTAAATGGATTGGCAGTAGCCAAAACGCATGATCTCAATTTGACGATTATTTTGCATAATAACGATGGAGGCGGCATTTTTGAATACTTACCGCAAAAGGGAACGAAGTATTTTGATTACTTGTTCTCTACATCGCAAGGCTTAGATTATAGTGGAGCGGCCAAACTTTATGGCTGTGGGTATACTAAAATCACGAGCCCTGATGAATTGAGTGCTGTGCTAGCTAATGTTAGCTCAGAAACAGGCGTTCATATCATTGAAATCCCTACAAATCGGGAATATAGTCGACAGTTACATAAGAAATATACAAAAGTTTCAGTTGATATGGAGGCATTACTATGAGTCAGTATTTTTGCAGTATTGTAGATAATGCTTTGTGTAATCCAGCTCAACGCATGTACTTTGATTTGGGTGAATACCGCTACGGCTTGACTGTAGTTGGCGATGGAGAACCTATTGTGTGTTTCCATGGCTTCTCTGAATCGAGCTATACTTGGGATGCTATTAATCTTCCTGGCTATCGGGTTATCCGTATCGACTTGATTGGACATGGGGATTCCGATATTCCTGATGAAGATAAGGCGTATACGATCCCTCAAATGATAGAGGATTTGCATACCGTTATTTATCATATGGTTGGTGATAGATATTACCTCATGGGCTACTCCATGGGGGCCCGCATCGCGCTTTCTTATGCCTTGGAATATGAAAGTGAAATCAAAGGGCTCATCCTTGAAAGTGGCTCTGTAGGTATCGCATCTGATGATGAGCGAGCAGAGCGTCGTAAGGCCGATGAAGACCTAGCAGTTCGCATCGAAGACCATGATGGCGCTTGGTTTGCTACACGTTGGGCGGAGGCTCCTATTTTTGAAAGTCAAAAACAACTTTCAGAGTGCGTAGAGGAATTAATCTATCTACGTCGTTCCAATAATAGTACGTACGCCTTAGCCTGTACCTTGCGTGGCTCAGGTCAAGGTGTCATGCCGTATGTGGGGGATAAATTAGAAAAATTCTCTGTTGAAGGCTTATATGTGAGTGGCGCATTAGATACAAAATATACTACAATAGGAAGAGATATATTTGGCAAGTTGCCAAACTTTAAGCATGTCATCGTCGAAGGGGCGGGACATAATGTGCATATAGAAAAACCGCAAGTATTCGAGCAAGTGGTGTTAGATTTTTTACAGAAGAAAGGTTAAGTCCATGAGCAAATTTGATTGGAAAGTATTGGATCGTAATTATGAAGATGTAATTTACGAAACATATAATGGCATTGCAAAAATTACTATTAACCGTCCAGAGGTGCGCAACGCGTTCCGTCCTAAAACAGTTATGGAGTTAATCGATGCTTTCACAGTAGCTCGTGAAGATAACGAGGTAGGCGTAATCGTATTGACTGGTGCTAACCACGGCAAAGGTGAAGATAAAGAAGCATTCTGCTCTGGTGGCGACCAAAGCGTACGCGGTCACGGTGGTTATGTTGGTGAAGATAATGTACCTCGCTTGAACGTTCTTGATTTACAACGTTTGATTCGCGTTATTCCTAAACCTGTTATCGCTATGGTTAATGGTTATGCTATCGGTGGCGGTCATGTGTTGCACATCGTATGTGACCTTACCATCGCTTCTGAAAACGCTAAATTCGGTCAAACAGGTCCTCGTGTAGGTTCCTTTGATGCTGGTTATGGTGCAGGTTACTTGGCGCGCATGATCGGTCACAAACGTGCTCGCGAAGTATGGTTCTTGTGCCGTCAATACACGGCTGCTCAAGCCTATGAAATGGGCATGGTTAATACTGTTGTACCATTCGACAAATTGGAAGAAGAAACAGTTCAATGGTGTAGCGAAATCCTTGAATTGTCCCCAATGGCATTGCGCATGTTAAAAGGTTCCTTCAATGCTGATACAGATGGTCTTGCAGGTTTACAACAATTTGCAGGCGACGCTACATTGATGTACTACACAATCGATGAAGCAAAAGAAGGCCGTGATGCGTTCAAAGAAAAACGTAAACCGAACTTCAAACAATTCCCTAAATTCCCTTAATAGGGAGAGTTACTAGTCCTAGGTTGAGGACTAACTAATTTTAAAATAATAAGGGCGCCTCTATATGAGGCGCCTTTCTTGTAATATCTCTTTGGTATTGATATTTCGATTGTTATTTGCTGGTAAATTGTTATTTACTGGTAATTAGAAATCAGGCTTAGATATGAGGTGAGATGATGGACTGGTTACGTTATGGCGCTGAGCACTATCCTAATCGCATATGTATAAACGAATATACCTATAACGATATATACCGTGGCGTAGTCCATGTAGCTCGTAAACTAGAGCTGTTAGGAGCCTCTCGCATAGCTATTTTATCGGATAACTCCGTGACGATGGCAATCTATGTATTGGCAACTATGGTCGTGCATAAAGAGTTGCTACTACTAAACGTACATCTTAAGCCTAAGGAAATAAAAAACCAATTAGCTCAGTTAGATGTTACTACTGTACTGCATAGCGTTGAGCGTCGAGAGCAATTGCCTAATTCCATTTCTACTATTGTTTTTGAATCGCTAGAACGTATTCTATCAGATGAAGAGGCAGACGATACTTTTGACTGGACCTTTGAAGATAGAGATATAGCGATCATCATGAATACGAGTGCCACTACGGGGCAGTTTAAGTCTGTTCCTCTCCGATGGGGGCAAATTAGGGCTCATGTACAAGCGTCTAAAGAGGTACTAGGTAAAACTGAACAAGATAATTGGCTTATGATATTGCCTCTATTCCATGTAAGTGGTCTATCTATCTTGCTACGATCCCTTTATAATGGTACGGCTGTTACTATATTGCCTAAATATGATGAAGCTCAAGTTCTCAAGCTCATAGAGTCTGAGAACATTAATATGATGTCTCTTGTGCCTACTATTTTAACTCAATTAGAGCCAAGTATTACACATCATAAGTTGCGTGTTATCTTGCTCGGTGGTGAGTTCATTCCTATGGCACTCATCGATGCTTGTGAAAAGAAATCCTTACCAATTTACAAGACCTATGGCATGACGGAAACCTTTAGTCAAAGCGTGACTTTCTCCGTATTGGATTACCCTCATAAACGAGATTCCGTAGGAAAACCATTACCAGGGATGCAGGTTCGTATTGATAAACCTGATGCAGACGGGGTAGGTGAGATTCACTTAACAGGCCCTATGGTTATGACTGGATATATTGACAAGGAACCTATCGATAGTGACCTTAATACCGATGATATCGGTTATGTCGATGAAGATGGGTTCGTATATATTTTGAATCGTCGTAAGGACCTCATCATTTCTGGTGGAGAAAATATTTATCCTAAGGAATTAGAGGATTTAGTCTACACATTGCCATCAGTGAAGGAATGTGCCGTTGTACCTGTGCCTGATCCTAAATGGGGACAAGTACCAGCGCTCTTTGTGGCTTTTCACGATGGTGAAAGCATGACTGCAGATGCAATTCTATCCTTTATGACTAAGTCCCTGGCAAAATATAAAGTTCCTAAATACGTAAAAATCTTGCCTGCATTGCCTCGTAATGGCACAGGTAAAATCGTGCGCAATGAACTGCGTTTAGAAGATTGAGGCGCCTATGAATGATATTTTAAACTTTAAAAGTATAACTACATATCGCCTTAAATTGCCGTTACAGTTTAACTTTAAAACTGCCAAAGGTGAAGTAAAAGAACGAGAGACTATCGTCATTCGCATCGAGGACCAACAAGGATATGTAGGTTATGGGGAATGCGTGGCTTTTACAGATCCCTTTTATACAGCAGAGACGGTGGATACGTGTTGGCAAAAACTAGTAGATGATTATATCTTTAATTTGCGTATGATGCGGCCTAAGCCGCTCATGACCTATGTGCGTCAGCTACAGTTTTGGCTAAATCGAGATCATATGCCTATGACCATTGCTGCCTTAGAAAATGCATTGATTAACCTTCATTGTGAGAGACTGGGTGTGAACTCTGTTTCTTATATTATGGGGCAACCCTTACAAGATACCATTGAAAGCGGTGTTGTTATCGGTGATGTACCGATGGAACAATTGCTAGATTCTGTAGAAGCTCATGTGGCGAATGGTTGTAAGCGCATCAAGTTAAAGGTGAATCCTACAGATGGCTATGACCGAGCTGCCTTAGTACGTAAGCATTACCCCAATTTAGTCTTGGCAGCCGATGCGAATCAAAGCTATTCTTATGATGATATTGATAAGGTCCGTCAATTTAATGATTTGAAGCTAGCTTGTATAGAAGAGCCTTTTGCTATAACAACGCTTCAATCCTATAAGGAGTGGAAGTGGGAACGGCTTAATAACGATGATTGGCATATTGAAACGCCTATCTGTTTAGATGAGTCCATCTTGGGCTATGACGATTTATCCTATGCTATTGAGTATGGACTGATTGATGTACTTAACATAAAAGTAGGCCGTATGGGTGGTCTCGTACCTACTAAGGCAGCTATTAATCTTTGTAGAGAATGTCATATTCCGTATTGGGTGGGTAGCATGGTAGAGTCGGGCATTTCTAAAATGTTGCACGCTCAACTAGCAGCTCTAGGTGATTCCTATATGGCAGGAGACCTATCTGATTCTAATAGATATTTTGAACGAGATCTCATCTATCCAGATTTAACCTTTAAGGATGGCGTTATGCACGTTCCTGATGGAGATGGACTAGGTGTAACCATCTTTGATGATAGACTAGAAGCGTATTGTGTGGAGAAACGAACACTATGAATTTAATAGAATCCTTACAAATTGAAGCACCTCGTATGACGAGCGATACTACATGCATTGCAAAAATGAACTTAGGAGAATTCCACAAACAGCCTCAAGGCTATCTAAACGGTGGTGCCACCTTGGCATTTGCTGAAATCATTTCCGGCATGATGAGTAACGAACTCATTGGACCGGATAAATTTGGCGTCGGTCAATCCGTTACGGCCAACCACTTGCGCCCTGTACGATGTGAAGGGGCCTTAACGGCTCATGGCACCTTACTTGTAAAAGGGAAGACCTCCCATGTATGGCGCTTTGATATGATGGATGATGTGGATCGACTCATCTCGCAAGTAACAGTGACCTTAGCGATAGTAGATTTTGATCGTTAATGTACGTTGTTGGGAACATGTGTTTTCATATTTTAAATAAAAAGGACAGCATATACAGTTGTATATGCTGTCTTTTTAAAGTTTACTTTGAACACATAAATTGTCTCTTGCTTACTTAGTTAATTAATTAAGTAACTAACTAAGTAAGTACTTAACTACTTAACTGCCTACTTACGAGTGATAGTATATAAGTCCTCCATATCTGGAATATCGTAAATAACCCATGTACCGTCACCTAGATGACGCATTAAAATCTTTATGTCTTTAGTCATATTCTTTTTATTATTTTGGATGGTTGCTGTAACCGTTGCAGTTTCGCCGTTGTCCTCTGTTTTGAGGTTTTTAATCTCTACATCATGTTCTTTAAAGAGGCGGCCTTCTACAAGGCGGTCTACCATAGATTTATTATCGTCGTTTTGGTTTGCTGTTTGGTTGTTATCCGTAGGAGGTTCTGATTTAAAACTATCTGGATCTTCAATATATTTTCTCATTACATCTTCGATGAGGGCAGGGCCAAATGTTTTGGTAGCGGCTACTGCAGCTTTGCCAAATGGATTAGATGTATCAATATATTTATTCCCTTCACGGTCTACGATGTTTTTTACGATGGATTTCACATCTACATGACGCAAAACTTCATCTGCATTTTTCTCCTGAACGGCTTGATGAATGATTTTTAATGTATAAGCTGGTGTATGTGGGACATACCATAAGAAATACCATGCGGCAGCTAATGCGCCTACAACAGCGATGATGAGGGCGATAATGACGCCTTTAGAGCTACTTTTATTCACGGTGAATCCTTTCATTTACTTTGTATCGTAATTTTTGATAGCGAATATATACATATTGTAGCATATCTAGTAAAGTATAGTGTGATAATTTGCACGTTTACAGAAAACTGATGAAAGATGGAGATAAAAGATGTATAGAAGTAATTTAGCTGATATTTTCCGTTGTAAAAGTCATAAAATAGGCACTATCCGTTATAACCCATGTTTTTAATAGAATATTCATAAAAAAGTTCAAAAAAATAGTTGCATTGGTCTAAAATCCATGGTATCATGTACAAGTAGTCAACGAGAGTTGATACGCGGCCCCGTGGTGTAGCGGTTAACATGTCGCCCTGTCACGGCGAAGATCGTCAGTTCAAATCTGATCGGGGTCGCCATTTTTTTTTACAAAAAATCATGCCTCGGTAGCTCAGTTGGTAGAGCAACGGACTGAAAATCCGTGTGTCGACAGTTCGATTCTGTCCTGAGGCACCATTTGTATTCCATGCGGTTGTGGTGGAATGGCAGACACGCCATCTTGAGGGGGTGGTGAGCGTACGCTCGTGAGGGTTCAAGTCCCTCCAACCGCACCAAAATATATAAGGACCTACAGTCTACTGTAGGTCCTTTTTGCTATCGTCTTAAAAGTTGTGCGTGTATATGGGAGAGAGAAATGAATAAGAAATATTTTGTACTGATGATGCTTTCACTAGCATTATATAATCAGTCTGGTTTTGCAGCAGAAGTAGTAGATAGTCAGAATCAAAATATAAGTATTGAACAAAAAAATAATACAAAGTTAAAACAGTTTGTACAAACAAAAGGCCCAGTAAAAGTAGATTTTGTTGAGGTTATTCCTGGTGCTTTTAAAGCTGTTATAAAAGATAAATCGATAGATACGAAGGCACTTTCAATTGGCGATGAAATTATATTAGAGCGGATGGAGACGGAGCACGGTTCTAAACGATTAAAAATATCAGGAAATCCCGATTTTGGAAGTGAATACAAAATGTTTGATCCACTTTACAATGATAAGGATGAAAAAGCGCTGAAAGAGATCAAAAATTATAATACTGAATCAACACGTAATCAAGGTTATTTTATTGGAGGCAGAAATAAACCCTTACGTATTGTGAGCCCCTATATGAAAAAGAATGGAAAAGGAGAAATTAAGCTAACTAATCCTGTTAATACTAAAGATTATCGAACTCGTGCTGATCGGGATGAAGCAAATGAAAAGGAACTTCGAGAATATTTAGATAATAATAAGGGGAAAGGACACGACCTATATACGGCTAGAACTAAAGCTGAGATTAGAGAATCTTTGGAAAGCTTTTTTAAACCTATAGCATTGATTCAGTATCCTATTAATAATCCAAAGGATTACAAAGAAATTTCTACTGCATCAGGATTTCCAAAGAAAATACCAAGTTTTGCTAAAAATATTCATATGCATGGTAATCCCAGTTTTTTACAAGGTAGGGCTTATGTACAACTTGCATTTGGCGGTACACCGGAACAATTAAAACCATATATTGAAGAAGCTATTTCTAACTCTAAAGTAGTTGTTTCAAAATCTGATATATCTAATGTGTATGTTAAACGATATATTGATTCAAATATGGCCTATGCAGATTCTCTGTTTGCATTAATTCCAAGGGAGATACTGATTGTAAAGAATACAACCGTGCCGATGGGGAAATTTATACAAGACCAATCAGATAATCCTATTGATAAATCTGTAGATGAAATATATGAGTTAGAAAATCAAGTACTAGCAGAATTTAATAAGGTACAGATTGCAGATGAAGATAGGAATTCGAAGTATAATAGATATTTTGAGACTCGTAAAAGAGTAGAAACAGAGCGAGATAAATTAAAATCTAGTGAACAAAATAGAAATACATTGTCTAAAGGTAAAGTCTATCCAACCTATACAGAGGAGGAGAATCGAAAATTTCAGAAACAGTACTTGCATAGATTGTCATTTAATGAAGATTCGATAGAAATACCGGATAATTATGTATTGTATGTATTTGATTTTGGTGGAAGTCGGAATCATCCATATTCTTTAGGTGCTGCGGTCAGTCCTGATAAAAACTATATAATTTATTTCTTACAACAAGGTTGATTATAATGAACAAAAAGGTAGTATCATATATATGGTACTACCTTTTTGTTATATCTGTATTGGCAGATTCTTATGTTATGTGTACAATCATAGTAATTAATAATACATGTATGTGTGTAAGTTTATATATGAGAGAAGAGTATGGAATTTAATTATGGCGAAACGCTGCGTATCCGAAGTGATTTATATACGATCCTAGGTAAGATACGCTATATTGATACTCATGGGCATATATGGTATGAGTATAAGCTAGTTAAACATAGTAATAACGCAGCATTTTGGCTTCGTTGGGATAAGAAGCGAGATGCGTACCAGTTTTCCAAGTTGTGTGGTAAAGCACAGCCCGTAGATATGAAACCCGTAGATAGTAGTTATAAGATGGTAACGGGCACTTGGGGTGAGGTGGACGTAGGGACTACAGATACTGCTAAATGTAAAGAGTATGAAAATGTTGAGGGTACTGCTACGTTTTCTGTTGAAGCATGGGCTTTTGAAACGGAGTATTCAAAAGGCTTTTACATTAATAAAGAATACGTATCTGTGGAACAGGATGTAGAGATAACCGACACTATTAAAGATAGAATGGATACGGTTAAGATAATGAGGTTCGTAGGACCTATCGTTTGGATTTTGGCAAATATACTAATTTTTATGCCAAGATTTGACATACAAATATTGAATGGTATGCATGATTTCCTTACCTGGCCTTATATAGTAGGTGGGAATATAATCATTGGTATCATTGTGGCTTTTGTCCTCTTTAAAAGATAGCATCTAGAAAATCAGGGACACGCTATACCAAAACAAAAGGTAGTAACACATATCAATGTGATATGTACCCCCTTTACTGGACAACCAGTAAAGGGGGTATTTTCATGAGATATAGTTATGAATTTAAAAGAAAAGCAATTGAATTATTTAATCAAGGTGAATGGCCAGAGACGCCAACTGGAGTATTGACTCATACTTTTCACGAACAAATAATAAAATGGGCTAAACAGGAAGAGTTTAATGGCCCAGAAATCAATAAGCATAATCCAGATAAGCGATGTTGGTCTCCAGAGAAGAAATATGAGTTAGTATGCCAAGTATTATTTGGAGAATCTATCCGCTCTGTATCTATTAGGGCTGGAATTAATACTGGCCAACTGTATCAATGGGTTCATAAATACAAAACTTTGGGATACAATGGTCTTATTAATAAACCTAAAGGACGATCACCAAAGGATTGCAAAATGAAAGTACCTAAGACTATCTCACCTCGAGAGCTCAAAGAGAGTGAATATGAGGAACTCATTCGCTTACGAGCTGAAATTGCTTATATTAAAGCTGAAAATGAAGTCATAAAAAAAGAGATTGCCTTGAGAGAAGAAAAAGAGGCTGCGCGACTCAAGGCGAAAAAGCAGCGATTATCAAAACGCTCCGCCAACAAGGCTATCAACTAAAACATCTTTTGAAAGCTATGCCAATGTCCAAATCTACCTATTATTTTGAACTTACTAAAGTAGATCTTGTAGATAAAAGAAATACAGAGCTAAAAGATGAAATTCAAAAGATTTTTACAGAACATAAAGGCCGGTATGGTGTACGCCGTGTATATCAAGAGCTTCTTAATCGAGGCTTTGTAGTCAATCATAAACGAGTGCAAAGACTTATGCATATTATGGGGCTCGCAGGAAAGCGACCGAAAGAAAAGTACCACTCTTACAAAGGGAAAGTCGGTAAGGTAGCAGAAAATATCGTCAATAGAGATTTTAGTACAACTGCACCATTACAAAAATGGACTACTGATGTGTCTCAATTTAATTTCTCATGGGGAAAATGCTATTTGTCGCCTATTTTAGATATGAATACGAATGAGATTGTTGCTTATGACTTAGCATTAAGTCCTAACTTAGAACAAATTTCTCGTATGTTAGAGAAGGCATTCAAGAAGTTTACTAATCTTTCAGGATTAATCCTCCATTCTGATCAAGGATGGCAATACCAACATAAGTACTTTAGGAGAACACTCAAAGAGCATGGTATTATTCAATCTATGTCTCGAAAAGGAAATTGTTATGATAACTCTGTGATGGAAACCTTTTTTGGTAGATTGAAAACGGAAATATATTATGGTTTTGAGAGAGAATATTCATCTTTTAATGCTTTTGCAGCAGCGATAGAAGAATACATTAACTATTACAATAACAAAAGGATTCAAGCAAAAACAAAATGGATGCCCCCTGTGAAATACAGAGAAGCATCCATGTGTTTAGGCTAGTAAATAATATGTGTCCAGGAAAATGGGTACATATCAATGTTACTACCTTTTTAGTTTGCTTAGGATTTTGTTGTTATTAGTTAGCTTCAGCTAGTTGAAGTTGTTCTAGTTCTGCTTCTTTAGCATCTAATTCTTTTGCACCAAAGTGAGCTAGTACACAGAATGTAACACAAAGAATACATGCTACCAATAAGAGATAGAAACCTGCGTTCCAACCAAATTTGTCAGCTAATACACCGAATAGTGTTGTACCGAGGTTGGCACCTACAATGTAGCTCATGAAACCGCGAAGACCAACGGCTGAGCCTACAGCAAATGGAGGTACAATATCCATGGTTTGAACAGAGGCTAGGAATTGAGGAATATAGATTAAGCAACCCACAATAGCAGCGAAGAATGTAACCCATAAGAGGGATTCGCTTTGCCAATAGCCGAAGATACAGAAGAAGATAATGCTTACGGCGATAATTGCTGGTGGCATACGATAACCTTTAAAGAATTTATCGGAAATATAACCTGCAAAAATTGTAGAAGGTATAGCCGCCCATTCAAAGAATAAGAATGCGATAGACATCTCTGCTTTGGAGAATCCTTTTACTTGTAATAGATAGATTGGAAGCCAAGTAAGCATACCAAAACGAATCATATACACGAAGGTATCTACTAATGATACGTACCAAGCATTTTTGTTTTTCAATACATATTTTACAAAAATTTCTCGTGTATTCATATGAGGTGCCTCAGAGCTTCTATGTGCTTTATGAGCCGTATCCGCAATGATTTCGCTTGTAGGTGGTAAACCTTCACGCTCAGGGCTTTCTTTGATTAAGAAGAAAATAGCGATAGCTACAACTATGGCAATGATTGCAGGGATACCATAGCTACCTAATTGCCAATGATCTGTAGTTGTGAAATATAGTGCAGCCGTAACGATTGGCGCTACGATACCGCCACCAAGATTGTGTGAGATATTCCAAATTGCACCATAACGGCCGCGTTCTTGTTTTGGATACCATTTCGCTAGAGTAATGAAGGATGGGCCTACACCAAAACCTTGGAAGAAACCATTAAGAACTACTAGTACTAAGAAGAAGGCGAGGCTGTCGGCAAAGCTCATAAAAATGTTGATAATTGCACAGCAAATAAGACCGAAAGCCATAAATTTTGCAGGACTTGCTTTGTCTGCAAGACTACTCATAAAGCCTTTACTTAAACCGTAGGCGATAAGCATACCACTAGATAGCAAACCGATTTCTGTTTTGCTCATGTGGAGAATATCTGATAAGAAATGAGTTGATAAGGCAAAGTTGTTACGAACGATATAGTACGCCGCATAACCAATAAAAATACCAAGTAGAGATTGAAATCTGTATTTATAATATAGATTCATAATCATACTTTGTGGTACAGATGATTTTGCCTCTTTAGGTTGTAGAAATGAAAACATAGTTATTACCTTTCTTTATTAATAACTAAATCCTGTTGCATTGATAATACTAACATTTCTATAGAAATTATGTAAATGATTTATAACACAAAAGTAAGTGTTAATGTTATAAAAATAATTTATAAGATGGTTATATTATAGTAAAATGTATATAGTATAAAAATAACTTTCAGTATGATGAGCATTTTGGAACTGAATAAATATAGTAGTCTATAGTGTTGGAGTTGTATTGTAATCAATAGATTTGTTTTGTTATAATTATACTGTTATTAAATAATCATTATTCTATTACTTATATTAAGGAGATTGTATATGAAAGGCTTTACTAAACGTGCAATTCTTGCTGCTTGTGTTGGCGCAGCAATGCTTATTTCTGCAGGTTGTGGTTCCAACCAAAATGCACAAAATACACAATTAACATATAATGGTTCCTCCACATTGGCACCAGTTATTTCTAAAATCGCTACAGATTTCACAGAGAAAAATAAAACTTGGAATCATGCAGATAGCTCTTTGCCAGATAAAGATATTACTATCTATGTATCTTCTGGTGGTTCTGGTACGGGTATCAAGGCTGTTATTGATGGCACTGCGGACTTCGGTTTAGTGGCACGAGAAGTAAAAGACAGCGAAAAAGCAAAAATCAAAGATTACAATGAAATTAAAGTAGGTATTGATGCCTTAACAATTGCTGTAAATCCTGAAAACCCTTTATATGCTATAAAAGATAATCTTACTAAAGAAGAAATTATTAAAATCTTCTCAGGCGAGTATAAAACTTGGAATCAAGTAGATCCTTCCTTGCCTAATCAAGAAATCATCGTAGTAACACGTGACCTTGGTGGCGGTGCTCATGAAGTGTTCCAACAAAAAATTATGGGTTCTGTAGAGGTGACTAAAGATGCTATTCAAGCTCCATCTATGGGTGCTCTTGTAACTAAAGTTAAAGAAAATCCATATGCTATTGGTTACGCATCTTATGGCATGTTAGGTCAAAACAAAGGCCAAATCGTTGCTTTCAAAGTCAATGGTGTAGCACCAACAGATGAAACGATTACTGATGGTTCTTACATGATTCAACGTCCACTTCTTATCGTAGGTAAAGGTAATATGGGCGGCGTAGCAGACGCTTTCACAAAATACTTGAAGTCTGAAGAAGGTCGTAAAGTTATTCATAAAATGGGCTTTGTTCCTGTAAACTAATCAGATAGAATAAAAGCAAGGCTGAGGCCTTGCTTTTTTCTTATGAAAGGAGAGTCTATGCATTTATCGGATCGTTTTACATCTGGTATAGTACCGATTATGGCGGTATCTGTTCTCGCCTTATATATAGGGCTCGTGCTTTATATGGCGATAGAGGCGTGGCCCGCTTTGATACATATGTCTTGGACGGATATTGTAACCGGTACAGTCTGGAAGCCTATGGCACAAAGTCCTGTATTAGGTCTGGCCTATATTATTTCTGCTAGCCTCTATGTATCTCTGTTATCTTTGATATGGGCATTGCCCTTGGGGATTGGTACCTCTGTAGGTTTGAGTCTAGGTGTATCACCACGTATTCGCCAATTTTGTTTATCTACTATAGATATGATTGCCGGTATACCTTCTGTTATTGTTGGTTTTATCGGTCTTGCCGTAGTGGTTCCGGCCATTCAATCGATGTTTTCTTTGTCTACCGGTGAGTCTATTTTATCGGCTAGTCTCGTATTAGCCTTTATGGTTTTGCCTTATATTGTGACTCACTGTACGGAATCTATCGAAACTTATCGCCAGCGCTATGAAGAAGCGGCTTTGGGGTTAGGCATATCGCCGTGGCATACGATGAAAGCTATCGTATTACCTAGTGCTAAAGGTTCTATTATCCTTAGTTCCGTTCTAGCCTTTTCCCGTGCAATGGGAGAAACTATGGCAGTTATGATGGTTGTCGGTAATGCGCCAATTCTGCCTAATTTGCTGGGTAAAGCGGAGCCAATTCCATCTCTTATTGCTCTTGAAATGGGTAGTGTAGAGTACAATAGCTTACATTATAGCGGTTTATATGTAGCGGCTTTAGTATTGCTTCTTATCTTGATACTGACTAATATTCTAGTCTATATGTATTCTTGGAAAACTAGAAAGGACGGTCATCATGAAGTTATCTAATCTTGCATTAGCTACTTGGGCTTATGGCAGTCTAATCCTAGTTATGGCAATACTCATCGCTGCGTGTAGTTATATTGTGTATCATGGGGGGCCATTAATAACTGTTGATTTCCTCTGGCTCTACCCAGCGGGCATGCCTCTCGGTGTAGAAGGGGGCATATTCCCTGCCATAATCGGTAGTATTTTAGAGGGCTTATTAACGGCTTCTATGGCGGCTATTGTAAGTATTCCTTGTGCTCTTTACATGGTATATGGCAATATTTCTCGTTGGAAATCAGAATGTTTTTTATTCACTCTACGCTGTATGTCTGGATTACCATCTGTATTGATTGGTTTGTTCGGTTATAGTGTACTGATTTTATATTTAGGTATTGATAAAAGCTTATTATCTGCGTCGATTACGTTAACGGTAATGGTTATACCTTTTATTACGTTGCGCCTTGTGAAAGTATTCCACGAGTTTCCTCGTGAAACTTATGAGGCGGCTCTCAATATGGGACTTTCACCAAGTTATATATGGATGCATATGGTCATACCGAGTGCCATGCGTGACGGATTGAGCGCTATAGCCCTTGGAGCGGCCTATGCGATGGGGGCCACTGCACCGATTATGTATACTGGTGCCGTATTATATACTAGGGCTATACCGAATATAACGGATCCATTTATGGCCTTGCCATATCATTTGTACATTTTGGTCAACGAAGGTTATTCAGTAGATTTAGCCTATGCTACAGCCTTTGTATTGATGGTTATATTGCTTTGTATTAATATCATTTGTCGCTACATAGGAGGGCGGTCTTGATGAGCATCATATTAGATATTAAAGATATAGAGGTGTCCATTGATGAGCATCCTATTTTGCAACACATAACCTTGCCTATTACAGAACATGCTATTACGGCTGTTATTGGGCCGTCTGGTTGTGGTAAAAGTACATTGTTAGCTACGCTTAACGGTAGCTTACAGGCACCGAAAAAAGTCACTAATGGACAAATTATTTACGATGGCCTATCTGTAGACTCAATGGATCCGCAAATGTTACGTCGCCAAATCGGTCTTATCGGACAACAACCGACCGTATTTCCTGGTACCATTGAAGATAATATGGTATTTGCTCTAAATTATTATAAAGAGTTATCCTCTGCAGACAGAAAGGCTAAAGCGATACAATGTTTAGAGCAGGCTGGATTATATAGCGAAATTAATGGCGATATGAAGCGCTTGGCAAGTTCTTTATCTGGCGGTCAACAACAGCGCCTGTGTATTGCGCGAAGCTTGACCGTAGATCCTCGAGTAATGCTCTTTGATGAGCCGTGCTCTGCCCTTGATATAAAAAACAGCTTGCATATTGAGGCATTGCTAACAGAGTTAAAAGCAAAACAAACGATTGTCATTGTTACTCATAATTTACAACAAGCTAGACGCATTGCAGACTACACTGTCTTTATGAATGAGGGCCGAGTGGTAGAGTGGGGACCTACAGAGCAAATATTCTCTGATCCACAACAAGAATTAACTCGTGATTACTTGGCTTTTGGCGGATAATCTTGAGAATTTTATATTTTTGTAAAAATTAAAGATAAAATTTCTATAAACTGTTGACATATTTCGTTTAAAAATGTATATTATAGGTGACATACTGGCGTGTCGTTAAGGGACTGTGAGAGAGTTTAGCCAGACTTACATCTGATATAGTTCGAGAGTAACTATATACATAAGAAGGCGTACCGCTGAGAGACGAGAGAAGGGCGGTATGCCTTTTTTGTATGTAATATACGATCTACCTTGTTTTTTACAATCTAATAAGCAATGTAAATTATTAATATTGTAAATATAAAATTTTATTAAAATAACGGAGGTTGCGAGTTTAAAATATAGACTAAGACCTCCTTATGTAATACAATGTATTACATAAGGAGGTCCTTTTATATGGCAAATATTTCAGTCCGTCTAAATGAACAAGAAGAAGAGTTATTTAAAACTTATGCTGAGTTTATGGATGAAACACTTTCTACCCTCTTTAAGAAGGCCTTACTAGAAAAGATTGAAGACGAATTTGATCTTAAGGTAGGTCAAAAAGCATTAGCAGAATACGAGCAAGATCCTGTTACTTATTCTGTAGCGGAAATGCGTGCAAAATATGGCTTATAAACTTGAGTTTTCTAAACGGTTTGATAAGCAATTTTCTAAATTAGATAGATCAACGCAACGCTATCTTTTTAATTGGCTTATCAAGCATTTAGATAATGTTGAAAATCCTAGATATTCAGGAAAATCATTGACTGATAATAAAACAGGACTTTGGCGTTATCGTATTGGTAATTATAGAGTTATTGCTGATATTAATGACCATAGATGCGTTATTTTAGCATTAGAAGTGGGGCATCGAAAAGATATTTACAAATAGAGGATATACCATGAAATACTTACGTCGTGAACTTAATCAAGTAGAAAAAGAATACTTAAAACAATTTGGACAAGACTCGTTGAACCGTGTCGTTCTCCACGATCCAAATACAAAGGATAAACAAGAAGTACAAGACACCATTGATATCCTAAAGGAAGCTATGGCTAAGAACAAACCTCTAGAGCAAGTTCCAGAAGATATGTGGAAGCTTATTGAGTTTTAAATTACCTAAGTAGCTATATAATATGTGCAGCAACTCTTTTTTATATAGTTTATTTAATGGAGATATGAATGAAGTTAAAAGGATTTATACTTGTTGTGACCGCATTGGTTGCGAACATAGGAATAACAAATGCTGAGCGGTTATCCACTCCATCTGTAGGAACACCTTTGGGCACAAACGCTACTCAAGTTAATAGAACCCAATCTTTAGAGGTTATGCCTTATATGGAAAGTAAAGTAACGGGTGAAACAGAATTATCTTATGCTGTTATGTCTCTTGCTAAAAAACATATAACGAACAAATATTACAGCAGCGAGATGAGGAATCGCGTATGCACGCTCATATAGAGGAACATAATAGAAGAATAAGAAGTACGCCACAACGAGACTTTATTAAAAATCCCTATACACGAGAAGAAATTGAAAAACAAATTGTAGATGCTATTAATTTTAGGGAAAGCATTAAATATCCTGTTAATGACAAGGAATATTACAATCATATAGATGTAGACAAAGTGAATGATTTGTCAGGTTTTCCAAAGAAAATACCATCATTTGCTAAGCAGGTTGATATTCATTTAAAACCACCTAAGGCAATTGAAGATGGTCGTTACATCCAAGTTTCTTTTACAGGCAAACCATCAGAACTAAAGCCTTATATTCAAGATGCAGAAAATCACGCTAAGGTTGTTATTACTAAGGGTGAGGCAGAACGTGTTTCTATCAAACCGTACGAAAATGTTAAGACGAATTATAGAAAATATCTGTCTACTATATTGCCAGAAGAATGGATTGAAGTAACGAATACATACAACAATATGTATCAATATAAAGTGGCGTTAAGCAATGAGAATATTAAGCAAAAAGTTGATCATGAACTCGCTAACCAAATGAACAATCAAATGTTTATGGGATTAGAGCAAGATACTAGTCAATTAAGTTCTGATAAAGTGTTATCCAATGATGAAAATAAGGCTTTACAGAAAAAATATTTAGGTTACTATTCCTATAAGGAAGTAAACCGACCATTTGAAGCGGGATATACATTTTACATCTTTAAATTTGATTATTTGTATAACTCATTTACTGTCGCAGGGATGGCCGTTAATCCAGAACAAACTAGAGTAATTTATTTCCTCCATACAGTACAATAAAAACAAAACAAAACAAAACAAAACTAAAGGCACATTGTTAAATGAATACTTTTCCTAATATAAGGAGAAATTCAATAACAATGTGCCTTTATGTTATAGGTTGTAGAGTTCTGGTTTACGGTCCCTAAAGATATTAATTTTGTTGCGAATGTCTTCGACTACGGTAAGGTCGATATCTACGGAAGCAATGCCTTCGTTCGTATCCATTTCGAGGAGGTTCGTGCCCCACGGGTCATAAACGGCGGAGTGACCTGTGCTTTGAACGCGACCAATAGTACCGCATCCGTTGACTGCGCAAAGGAATAATTGATTTTCAATTGCTCGTACTTCGTTTAGTACTTGCCAGTGACGTAGACGCATCGTAGGCCATTGGGCGGGTACGAATAAGAGTTCAGTACCTGGTAATGCAGCCATTCTCACTAGCTCAGGAAAACGGATGTCATAACAGATGACAGTACTGCAAGGTATTCCGTCTAGCTTGAAATGTGTCGTATGAGTACCGCTAGCAAAGTATTTGTCTTCTTTAGCAGGGCTAAAGCCGTGCATTTTGGAATATTCACCTACGAGGGTACCTTCACGGTTGTAAGCATAGGATGTATTGAATACCAAATCATCTTTTGCCACAGCAACGGAGCCGCCGACGATATTCACGTTATGCTCTTTTGCAAAGGCGGTGAGCAAAGATTTTGTTCTTTCCCCATTTCTGTCGGCAATCGTAATTAAATCATCTGATGGGTGAAAACCTGTATTCCAAGTTTCAGGTAAAACAATAATATCAGGATTTTCTGTAAGTGATTGAGTGAGTAACTCTTGAACGCGATTGTAGTTGTATTCTACGTCATTTACGTGAACGTCCATTTGTAAGAGGGTTAAGCGTTTTTTCATGGCAAATCCTTTATCGATTAGAAGCATATAATTTTTATGATTTGTATTATAATTAGAATATTAAAGCATTCCATTCTAGATTACAACATAAAGTATCGTTAAAGGTGTTTTAGAGGATATATCTCTTTAGGTTATAAATCATCTATTTTAGCTATACGTATATGGGGTGGAGTTTTTACTATTCTTCATAGAAATGTTATAATATTCTGTATATAATTGTGTTCTGATAGAGGAGGACCTATGAAACGGATTCCGTTAGTAACACTATTGGTTGTGGCCTTGGCAATGCTGGTGGCAGGTTGTGGATTGCTTTCACAAAAAACAGAGCCTACTAGTTCAGCGCCACCAGTAAAAGAAGTTAAGATGGTACATCCATCGGGCATTCCTGTTCTTATGTATCATAAAATCGGCGACGATAAAGATAATGATGCGGTTATTCGTGAGGATTTATTCAGAGAACAAATGAAGTTCCTCAAAGATAATGGCTATAATCCACTAACGATGGATCAACTATATGACTATGTCGTAAATGGTGCAGCAGTACCTGAAAAACCAGTTGTATTAACCTTCGATGACGGATATGCAGATACGTATTCTATCGTATATCCACTTATGAAAGAGTATGGTTTTGCAGCTACTGTATTTATCAATCCTGGCGATGTAGGCACTCGGTTAACTTGGGATCAAATTCGTGAAATGCATAAGAATGGTATCACCATTTCTAATCACGGGTTCCAACATATCGAAATGGGACAATTGTCTGAAGCTAAGCAAATAGAAAATATTACGAAGGCTCAAGAAGCTCTTGCAAAAGAAGTAGGTATCAAGGATAATCCTTGGTTCTGCTATCCTTATGGAGATAAAAATGAATTCACCGATGCAGCTACTAAGAAAGCAGGCATTAAAATGAGCATGGCCATGAAATCTGGCTGGGCTCATACAGGTGATAATCCATATAACATTTTGCGTGTTTGGATTGGTAATGCTGTTGATATCAAACATTTTGAAGAACGCATTAGCACCGAACATTTCACTGATTTATAAGGAGAAATACATTGTTCAAAAAGAATTGGGTAAAGTTCATCATCATGGTGTTCTTATTTACCGTTGTAACCTCACCATTCGTGGTGCTCTTTGGACCATTTAATAATGTAAAGCGCGCCGTTATTGGTGCCATATTGCAATCTCGCCATCCTCATTACATTACATGGCTATTTAGTGAAGATGAATTGCAATCTATTTTGGGCACTGTTGGTGTTGTTAAAAGCCAAGATTTGTTCAAGTTTAATGCTCGTGAAGATAAGAGTTTAAACCTTGAAAAAATTCAGTCTGCTCGTTATGTAGGCTATATTCTTGAAATTCCAGATCCTCGTCGTATTGAAGTCGGTACAGCTGCTAATATTCAAGAAAAAGGCGATACTACAAGTAATATTGCTAAAATGAATAATGCGGTAGCTGCTATTAACGGCGGTGGTTTCCACGATCCTAATGGTACTGGTACAGGTCGTTTGCCATATGGCTTTATCTTGCATGATGGAGAATATGTTATCGGTAAGGATGTAGGTCCTGATGAAGCAGTAGACTTCGTAGGTTTCTCTAAATCTGGTAACCTTATCGCTGGTAACTACGATAAAACTCAACTATCTGATATGAAAGCCATGGAAGGTATTACCTTTGGCCCACCTCTTATTGTAGACGGTAAGAAAATGATCACTGAAGGTGATGGTGGCTGGGGCGTAGGCCCACGTACTGCTATCGGTCAAAAGAAAGATGGTACAGTATTATTCCTCGTAATCGATGGCCGTCAACCAGGGTACTCCATTGGTGCTACCTTGCGTGACGTACAAGATATTCTCTTTGAAAAAGGCTGCTACATTGCAGCGAATTTAGATGGTGGTTCTAGTTCTACCTTATACCTCAATGGTAAAGTGGTGAACAAACCGGCCGATTTGTTAGGGGAACGCATGATCCCAACGGCGTTTATCGTGAAATAGGAGGACAAATGAAACCTTTTACGCGTGTACTGAGCGCCTTTGCGGTAGGTATTCTTCTGCAAGGTGGGGTATACCTATACCTTGATCAATATATGTTTGCGCCGACTACGGAATTTAATGTAGCAGGTGCGTCAAAAGATGATACTAAAAACTTCCCGGATGTAAAGGAAGGTACTAAATATGTATCCTACGACCGTCAATTTATGGCGGTTGTTACAGAAAACTCTTTGAAAATCTACAAGGCTAATGAAAGTAAGCCTACAACGATAGATTTGAAAGGGCGTTCGATTAGTTACTTCAACTGGATGCCAGACCGTAACTATGCCATCATGGGCTTATATGACTCTCGCGATGTCGTTATGGCTCGTCTCAATGCAGATGATCCAGAGCATGAAGTGGATACCAAGCTTGAAGATTTACCAAAAGGTAGTAAAATCGTAGATGCTGCATACTCTGAAGCGACAAACGTAGTATATATGAAGGTAAAAGTTCAAGAGCATGTATATCGTATTTATCGTACAGATGCTAACTACGATACGCGTCGCGTGTATATGCAGGCTACTGATATCGGTCATATCGGCGTTTTCTACGATGAAGATAACTTCTTCTACGATAATGTTAAAACTGGCGATATCTTTATGTTTAATGGTATCGAAGGTGGCTGGCGTGTTATCAACCCACCAGGACGTTTCCGCTTAATTGGTGTTGATACAGATAAGACAATCTACATTGCTCGTGTTGATGAGGACAATAATGCATTGACTGTTTACACTGGCAAATTAGGTGTAGGTTTCAAACCAGTTTACAAATACAATCATCCTACTACTTTCAATGAATTAAAATTGTCTGACGTAAAAGACATCATCAAGAATGGTAGTGAAGAAACTAAAAAGGTGACAGAAGATGATACGTCTTCTAAATCATCTAACACTAGTGATAGTAAAAAGAAATCTTAAGAAAAAGCCTTTATAATGCTTCATTATAAAGGCTTTATTCCTATGTTATATGTACCATAAGGATATCTATGAATATATTATTTGTACGCCTTAGTTACATTGGGGATATCTTGCATGCTACCCCTGCGGCGCGCTGGATCAAAGAACAGTATCCAGATGCCAAGTTACACTGGATTGTAACGCCTAGCATGGTGGAGCTGCTAGACAGTAATCCCTATGTAGATGGAATCATCCCCTGGGAACGGGATGAATACGAGGCACATTCTAAAAAACTGCATATCCCGACAATGTGGCGCATGTGGTGGGAGCTGAAGGCTAAATTAGAGCCCTACAAATTTGATGTAGCCGTTGATGTACAAGGGCGACTGATAACCGGTCTTGTTCTATTGGCTTCTGGTGCGCCTATTCGCTTAGGACTTGGTGGTACAAAAGAGCTGAATTGGCTATTTACAAACTATAAATCAAAGCCAAGTACAGATCATGTTATCAAGCGTTATGTTGAGGTGGCACAACTTTTAAAAGAGGCTGTTGCTAAACAGGCTGATTTAGATACACCTCTTAAAACTGTTGATAATCTTCTGGAACCTGAAACATTAAATAACGTTAGTGCTAATAAGATGTATCATATGGATTTCTATGTACCATCGAAGTTACATACCTGGGCAGAAGAACAGTGGAAAACGATTGATAATCATACTTCTTTAAATCGTGGTGAAGTAGAAAAACCTCTACGTGTGGGATTGGTCTTAGGTACGTCTTGGGCGACGAAAGAATGGCCTCAAGAAAAATGGTATTCCCTTATTAAATCACTGCAATATAGAGCTAATTTTGTTTGCTTAGGCGGGCCTAAAGAGGCTACACAATACAAACCTTTGATGGATTCTTTGGCCGCTGAGGGCATTGATCAGATTATGCTGAATATGCTAGGAAAGACGACACTTCAAGAGGTAGGTGCCTTAATTGAAAGCTGTGACGTAGTAGTTACGGCTGACACGGGCTCCTTACATATTGCATTAGCTCTTAATAAGCCTGTAGTGGCTCTCTTTGGACCTACAGATCCTAAATTATGGGGACCACTAACGGGGACCTTTAAGGTGCTTGTAAATGATGAATTAGATTGCTTAGGTTGTCGTAAACGACGGTGTCCTAAGTCTGATCAATATTGTATGTCTGGTATTGAGCCAGTTCGTGTTAAAAAGGCAATTTTCGAATTGATAGGAGATAGAAATGGCAAAGTTTAAAATTCAAAAAGGCTTATCCGATGCGGATATGTTGAAAAACTTTAAAGATACAGAAAACTTTGAAGATACTATGCTTGATATGGAACGGGCAGCTAAAAAGCCTGTAGTACATCAAAGTCCAAAGCAAAAGGAAGATGCTTTCTATCGTGAGTTCTTAACTGAAAAAGTGGAGACTATGATTGGTAAAATGCTTCTAGACATCAAGATGGAGTACTTCAAAGAAGGTGAAGGTGCTTTCTCTATTCAAGTGAAGCGAGAAGGTAAGAATATCGTTCTTGAAACGGCGCCTAAAAAGGTTAAACCTGAAAAGTAAGCTGTATAATGGCATTTACTAATAGTTAAAAATAAAAGAACCTGTCCATAAATGGATAGGTTCTTTTGCATATTTATGTAATTATAAGAACGGGTTGTATTATCAATAAAAATGATGAGCTTATAAGCGTACCGATGTTTATCGAATTACTACATTTATAAATACCGATATGCTTTGGAGCCTTTTTAATAATAACTAAAAATTATTACGGTATAATTTTTGGTTTCTCATTAAAAAGAGCAATTACAGAGAAATTGATTTGATTAAACATACACGCTAAAAGCTAGCTCTTTTGTAGTTTTGTGTGATTACTATCACGAAAAAATCATCTTTAGACACATGAATTTATGAGTAAATAGCATAATATAGTTGTTGACAAAGAATTTTATAAGTAGTCTAATATAAGTATGTCTTAACGATTTATAGAGTGTTTGGCTTGTGTGAGCAGACATCAAAAAAATCGTAAAAAAATAGGTATGAGATAGTTGTTTGTTTCATGTATAAATTTACATGCACAGACTATTTCGATTTGGAGGATTAACATGGCTAAAAAATTAAGAATCTGCGAAACCGTTCTTCGTGACGGTCATCAATCTATTTTGGCAACACGCATGCGTTATGAACAAATGGAACCAGTGCTTGGCCTTTTAGATGAAATTGGTTATGAAGCTCTTGAATGTTGGGGCGGCGCTACTTATGATAGCTGTCTTCGTTTCTTGAATGAAGATCCATGGGAACGCCTTCGTAAATTGAAATCTAATTTGAAAAACACTCCATTACAAATGTTACTTCGTGGCCAAAACTTATTGGGCTACAAACACTACTCTGATGATGTAGTAGAAGCATTCTGTAATGCAGCTGTAAAAAATGGTATTGACCGTATTCGTATCTTCGACGCATTGAATGACCCTCGCAACATGGAAGCTGCTATTAAGTACTCCAAAAAAGCAGGTGCACACGTTCAATCCGCTATGGTATACACAATCTCCCCAGTTCATACAACTGAAAGCTTCTTGAAAGTAGCTGAAACATTGGTAGAAATGGGTACTGATTCCCTTTGTATCAAAGATATGTCCGGTTTGTTAGGACCTGCTGATGCATATGACTTGGTTTCCACATTCAAAAAACGTTTTGGTGAATTGCCAATCGACTTGCACAGCCATTTCACTTGCGGTCTTGCAAGCACTACATACTGGGAAGCTGCTAAAGCTGGCGTAGATATCATCGATACTGCTATCTCTCCATTCGCTCATGCAACTAGCCAACCAGCTACTGAAACTATGATCGAAATGTTCAAAGGTACTGAATGGGATCTTGGTCTTGACCTTGATAAATACATTCCATTAGTTGACCACTTCCGTAAAGTAAAACAACAAATCGCTGAAGAATTCAACTTGAAACCAGCTAGCGATGTAATCCCAGCTGTTCGTCGTTACCAAATTCCTGGCGGTATGTTGTCCAATACTCAAAACCAATTGAACGAAATGGGTATGGGCGATCGCTTCTTCGACGTTATGGATGAAATGCCACGCGTTCGTGAAGACTTGGGTTACCCTCCATTGGTAACTCCAACATCCCAAATCGTTGGTACAATGGCTATGATGAACGTTATGATGGGCGACCGTTACAAAATGGTTCCTAACGAAGTTAAAGACCTTGTACGCGGTAAATACGGTGCGTTGCCTGGTACAATTTCTGACGAAATTCGTCAAACTATCATCGGTGATGAACAACCTATCACTTGCCGTCCAGCAGATCTTATCGAACCTGAATTGGAAGGTTACCGTCAAGATTTAGCTACAAAAGGCTACAATGGTATCACTGACGAAGACGTATTGACTTACGCTATGTTCCCAGAAGTTGCTATTAACTTCTTCGAAGCTAACCGTCGTTAATCCAAACTCTAAAAGAGGATTCTTAGGAATCCTCTTTTTTTTGTCTAAAATTATAAAGTGAAGAATTTCAATAGTTGTTTTATATTTTATAATTTAGATTTTTTATAAAAAAGTATAGATGAGCTTCTATTAACTATACTTAATTCTCAAGTTCTTAATATAAGTAAATACTAAGATTTTGAATGATACAAGATACCCGGATACGTGTGAAAAAATATACTATGTAAAAAATATTAGATACTAAAAGGGTCGAAGAACCCTTGTATAATCTGTTAATTATAAACTGACGATGAATGAAGCGTGAAAATTATATTGCACTTTTGGCTATTTTACTTGCTTTAACTATTAAAAATAGCGTAAACTATAAGAAGTATCTACTATTTATGATATTGAGGTAACCCTGTGAATTTACAAATACGGATTTGGATATCCAATGTTGTGCTCTTTGTTGTACCTATTTTAATAGCAATAATCTTATTTTTGCTATATTTTACAGGTTTGCGCATCTTGGCTAATGCCGGTTACTATTTGCGTATTGAGCAGGAACAACAGTTTAAAAGTGTCAGTCGAATTACTGAAACAATTACCTTTTATGGGTTAGAAAACAATTTAATAGATAGCTTGGTTAAACCTAGCTATAGTCTACTCGATCCAAAGGAGGTATATGTAGAGGTACTAGATCAAGGGAACATGGTGTATAGCTATGGTAATCCACAAATCTATAGTGCATCTGCTATCGTTGGTCTTATCGATGTAAATCCTGAATTACAGGGCATTGTATATCAGTCCAATAATACCTTTGTTTATGAAATGCGAAAATACGATGGGCGTCATGCCTACGTATATCATATTGCTATTAAGCGTGCTACCCATGGTAGTGATAGCTTGATGGAATCTGTGTCCTTCTATATTATTATAGTTTCTATATTGCTCTTTATTGTTACATTCTTTGCAATCAACCGATTTGTTACACGGTTTATCATGATTCACGTTAAGAACATGACGAAATCATTAGAGCTGGCAAATCGTCAGATCGAAATGGAACAAGAGCAGCAAAAAGAATTGCTCGCTGGTATCTCCCATGATATACGAACGCCATTGACTGCAATTAAAGCTTATGCAGAAGGTGTTCGTGATGGTATTGCACCAACGGAAGAGCAACAAAAACGATACATGGGTATCATTCTGAAGCGTGCCAATGATTTAGACTCGATGTTAGAGGAGCTATTCCTCATTACTACATTGAACTACAAAAAAGAATCTCGTCCATCTGAGCGAATTGAATTAGGTCAGTATGTGCGTGATTTTGTAGAGGATCATATTGCGCCGTATCAATCGAGAGGTCTTGAAATTAAGGCTCGAATAGCTACGGAAGCTGCGTTCATCAATGCAAATCCGCAGTTGTTACAACGGGTGTTACAAAATGTGTTGAACAACAGTGCTAAATATAAAATGGCTGATCTAGGGCATTGTATTATCGATGTAACTAGTGATGATGATTTTGTATACTGTGTCATCAGTGATGATGGTCCAGGGGTGCCACAAGAATCTCTTGAGCGTCTGATGCGCCCGTTCTACCGTGTCGATTCGTCTCGTACGAACCCTCAAGAAGGTAGTGGTCTAGGATTATCGATTATTCGTCGAATTATGGAAATCTTTGAAGGCCGAGTTGTGATTGAAAATGTAAGACCACATGGTCTACGTATTATATTAGAATTTCCTAAGCAAGGAGAAGAATCATGAGTGAACATATCTTAATTATTGAAGACGATTTGGATATTGCCAATATTGAACGTGATTATTTAATGGTGGCAGGTTATGATGTAACTATTATGACTAATGGTACAGATGGTATCGAAGCAGCTTTGAATACGCCTGTAGACCTTATCATCCTTGATGTTATGTTGCCAGAAATGGATGGCTTTGAAGTTTGCCGTCAAATTCGTGACAAAGTTCGCGTGCCAATCGTTATGGTAACGGCTCGTCTTGACGATATCGATAAAATCCGTGGTTTAGGCGTAGGTGCTGATGACTATATTGAAAAACCATTCTCTCCATCTGTATTGATTGCAAAGATCAAAGCTATGTTGGCGCAATATAAGCGTTTAACAGAGCGCGATGCAATGGAAACTAATGCGATTCAATCTGGTGAAATTCGTCTTGATCCTAAGATGATGAAAGTATGGGTGAATGAAAGAGAAGTTCATCTTAAAAAGAAAGAATTCCAATTATTAGAATTCTTGATGCGCAATCGCGATATTGTATTTAGCAAAGAAGAATTGTACTCTCGCGTATGGGGACTTGATTCCTATGGTGATTATGCTACGGTAGCGGTACATATCAATCGTTTGCGTGAAGAAATTGAGGATAATCCATCCGATAGTAAGCATATTATTACAGTTTGGGGTGTAGGTTATAAATTTGTTTGATAATTGATAAGGATATTCATATTATATTCACGTTATTCGTGGCTGTTGATTAAATATGAATTTATAGAGGATTATTATATAGATATAATCAAAGTTTTAACAATATTTTATAATGTTACTTTGATAATTTAGATATACAATGTATACTAATTCTAGTAAGGCTGAAGTTTGATTCCGGAAAAGTACAAACTAAACTTCTCTCTCTTAATAAGTTCTCTCTCAAACTTTTCTGGGTCATATATACTCTCTCTCTCAACAGTCCTTACACTCTCAAACTATATGCATAAAGGGCATTCCTAGCGACGGCTAGCGAATGCCCTTTATGTTTTTATAATAATTGTAATAAATTGTTTTCTTGCATTGTAAAAGAATGAGTACTATAATGGTTTCATCAAAATTGATTTTATAAAATTGATTTTAAGAAGGAGATTTACATGGAATTTTCAAAATATAAGAAAACTGTCATTGCTTGTGCTCTTGCCTTGGGTATTGGTGTGAGCGGTGGATACTATTTCTTTGGTAGTCCTAGTCATACACAGCAAACAACAGTAAGGGAACAAACAAAACAATCTAAACCAATTACTGAAACACGTAATACCTATGTAGTGCAGGCTGTTAAAGAATCTGGTCCAGCGGTAGTTGGTATTACTACACAAGTGTTCCAAAAGGATATCTTTAACCGTACCATCTATGCTGGAGAAGGTGTTGGATCTGGTGTGCTCATAGATAATGAAGGACATATTGTAACGAATAATCACGTTGTAGCGGGTGCTAAAAATGGTGAAGTTACCGTATCTCTATCTGATGGCTCTACTGTAACAGGCACCGTTATTGGCACCGATTCACAAACGGACTTAGCCGTTGTTAAGATTAAACCTCCCAAAGATATTAAGCCAATCAAAATCGGTGACTCCGATTCTGTACAGGTAGGTGAGCCTGCTATCGCTATTGGTAACCCTTTAGGCCTTGAATTTAAAGGCTCTGTTACATCTGGTGTTATCAGTGCTTTAGCACGTACTATTGATGAACAAGGGCAACGGTTCCCGTTGATTCAAACGGATGCAGCCATCAATCCTGGCAATTCCGGTGGTGCCCTCATCAATGCGGATGGTGAATTGATTGGTATTAATAGCTCTAAAATTTCCAAAGAGGGTATTGAAGGTATGGGCTTTGCCATTCCAATTAACTCTGCTATGACTATCGTTGATTCTATTATTAAAAATGGTAAGGTCATTCGCCCGTATATCGGTGTATGGGCTGTAGATCGTCAAACAGCAGCACGCAATAATGTAAGTTATGAAGGGGAAGGACTTCTTATTGTACAATTAGACTCGACAGGCCCTGCAGCACAAGCTGGATTAGTAGAAGGTGATACGATTGCTCAAATTGATGGCAAAGATATTACTACATTACTTGAATTAAAAGAGAGAATTGATGCTAAGAGTCCTGGCGATACAATTTTAGTATCTTATACTCATAATGGAAAAATGAAAAGCACACAAGTTAAATTAGGCCAAGCAACTTCAAAATAAATAACTGATGTTAGAGTAAATAGATTATTCTAAAATCAATGAAAAATCCTCATCCGTTGGATGAGGATTTTTTGATATACGATGATAATTGAGATATATTTCAATATAAATAACTTGAAATTAGCATAAATTTTGAAAATATTTTTATCTATATAAACCTAGACTTTATCTATGTGTATTAGCGATAGAATTCAAAGCTTTGGCTATGTAAAATATATTTTTAACAAGGTACCTTGCATTCAAAGGTACCTTGTGATATTATGTATTTGTCAGTACATGATAGTGACCGTAAGAGAGCTTTCACATTGGCAGGTAGGCACAACCTAAAGGGAGGAACTATGCAAGTTCAATTAAAAAAAGGTGTTATGGATATGCTTGTGCTAGCACTATTAACACAAAGTGATCGCTATGGATATGAAATCGTAAGCACCATTTCGGAGTATATTGAAATTTCGGAAGGAACTATATATCCATTATTTAATAGATTGAAAAAAGAAAAGTATGTTGAAACGTATTTGAAGGAGTCCACAACAGGACCATCTCGAAAATACTATCACATTACGGCAGACGGCCGTGCAGCATACAATCAGATGCGCCAAGAATGGGATGAGTTTTCTGGTGTTATCAATATCCTATTGAAAGGAGTAGACTATAATGAACAAAAATAGTTTTTTAGAAGCACTGCGTAATATTTTCAAAAAAGCACGCGTAGCCGATGTAGAGAGTATTATTGAGGTGTATGAAGAGCATTTTTCCGTAGGCTATGAAAAAGGTCTTACAGATAGTGAAATCATTAAATCTTTGGGAACACCAGAAGAAATCTATGCATCTTATGTAGATGCGGGTATTATTACAGATACATTAGGCAAAGATGGTACTGAAAGTAAATCCGTTAATATGCAAGCAATCTATGCAAGATTTGATGATTATAAAGAACGTTTACTACCGCAGTTACCTGGTATGGCTAAAAAAGCATCCAAAACATTACTAGCTATTGGTAGTGCGTTGTCATATATTGTAGGTGTTTTAACATTTATTATTACACCGGCTATCCTTTATTTATTAGGTAGCTCTTGGCAACCATTTGAGAATGTAACAGCATTCCCAGCATTATCTTTAGTAACATTAGTAGCGCTTGGTGGTGTAGGTCTCTTTGGGGGCCTTACATGTATCTTTATTGGTATTGAACTTCGTGGTGTACGCGAACGTTATTTCAGCAATGTAGATTAAGGAGGACCTATGAGACGAATTATAATTGCTGCCATTCTAACTGTAATCAGTGCTGTAGGGGTAGGTACATCCTTTGCTGTAAATGATCTACCAAATTTTGGTGAATGGATGAAAACCAATGAACAACAGTTTAGAAAACCACATAGACATGATGGTTCTAATATGCATATGGACCAACATATGAGGGATGGAAATAATCAAATGATGCCTCAAAATGGTATGGGGCCAAATAATGGTCAACATATGTACCAAAATTGTCAAAACCAAATGATGCCTCAAGATGGTATGGGACGAAATAATGGTCAGTATATGAATCAAAATGGTCAAATGCCTCCACAAGGCCAACCATCTCAAGGTTAGCAACCTACTGGTAATGCTTCAGAATAAGCACCTAATGGTGATACACAAGCTTAATAAAATATATAAAACTATTAATATAGATTGGGCCGTATATTTTAAGATATTAATAGATATAGAGTTAGATCTATCTGAGGATATAGTTGTTTTAATCGTATTTGAATATTAGGTAAAGGTGAAAATATGAAAAAACTTTTAATTGCTACAGTATTAACCGCAGTATATGGGATTGGCGGTGTAACATTTGCTTCTACTAATGACGTACAAAATAATAATGAGCCAATCAAGATGAACTTGTTAGTAGAACGAAATCATGATGATGCAAATAATTTCCAAGATAAAAAATGTGATATGCTACTAGAAAATCAAAATAACCAAATGCATAGACAAGATCGAATGGAGCATATGCCAATGAATCATCACGTTGATAATATGCATCGAAAAGATAACGATCAATCTATGAGACCAGAAGGTCAAAACCATCATATGAGACAACAATGTAATAATCATCAAGTGCCACCACAAGGTCAGCCTCCTCATGGTGATCGACATAATGGTAATGCACCACAACAACAAAATAATCAAGGTGCACCACAAACTACACAAAACTAACCATATTTTATGAGTTTACTTCTCTTATGAGATAATAGAGACCGTGGTCATGAAAGTGCATTCATGGCCACCGTAGAGCTACACACTCTACGTGATACATTCGTATCAGAATCTCTCTCTTACACACAATAACTACACACAAGCAAAAAGAGCTCCTCAGTGAAGGAGCTCTTTTTGTGTGTATTTTATTTAATATGTTTAGAACCGCGTTCTGTCATAGCTACGCCATCTTTACAAAGAGGGCATTCTTCCTGTTTATATGTAGGAACTTCGAGGTTAAGCAAAGCTTGTACTTTTTCTTGTGGTACGCCAAATTCTGCTTTACCACCTGAACGGTTAACGAGTAGGCCTACACCAACGATTTCGCCGCCAGATTGGTTAACTACGTTAACTACTTCTTGTACGGAACCGCCAGTTGTTACGATATCTTCTACGATAAGTACACGTGTACCAGGTTCAATTTTGAAACCGCGACGTAAAGTCATAACGCCTTTTTCGCGTTCTGTAAAGATTGCACGTGTATCAAGTGCTTTACCAACTTCGTGAGCTAGTAAGATGCCACCAGTCATAGGGCCGATAACAAGCTCAACGTTTTGATCGCGGAAGCGTTCAGCTAATTCTTTACAAAGTGCTTCTGTATATTTTGGATGTTGCAATACGTTGAATTTTTCAACGTACATTGGGCTGTGGAGACCAGATGTCAAAAGGAAGTGACCTTCTAAAATAGCTTGAGTGTCGATCAGTAATTGTTTTACTTCTTGTTCTGTCATCATTTGGATACCTTCTCCATTTCTTCAATAATTAAACGAACCGCTTCACGAGGATTTTCAGCTTGTGTAATAGGGCGGCCGATAACGAGGCGAGATGCGCCGTCTTGTAATGCGCTAGCAGGTGTAGCAATACGTTTTTGGTCGTCTGTTGTTGCAAAGGAAGGACGAATACCAGGTGTTACGATGAGGAAATCATCACCACATGCTTCGCGAATCATTTTAGCTTCTAAGGCGGAGCATACAACACCATCCATACCGCAATCTTTAGCGAGCTTAGCAAGGCGAATTACTTGGTCGGAAATAGGTAGTTGGCCACCGATAGCAGTCCAAGATTCATCGTCGAAACTAGTTAGAGCAGTGATAGCCAATAATTTTGGTCGCTCAACGCCTAATGTTTTACCGCTTTCACGAGCTGCCTCTACAGCAGCTTTCATCATGACAGGGCCACCTTGACCATGCAAAGTGATTAAACTAGCGCCGAGACGTGTTAAGGAAGAAACTCCATGGGCTACGGTGTTTGGAATGTCGTGCAATTTCAAATCAAGAAATATTTGTTTGTTTTGCTCTTGTAAAAAGCGAATTGTTTTTGCTCCTTCGGCGTAGAATAGCTCCATTCCGACCTTGTAAAAGCTAACCGAATCACCGAGGGATAATACGATTTCTTTCACAGCATCCATCGTGGATACGTCAAGGGCAACGATTAATCTGTCATCTGCCATGTTGCAACCTCCATACTACATATATATCTAAATAATTTTCACATACTGAGGGCCTATCTGTCAATTAAAATTGGTATAAAAGAGGTGATTATTGGTTACCTTTAAGCGGTAGATTATAGTCTATTTCATGCTATAATAAGGAGAGTAAATGAATATAATTCTTATATATAGATTTTGAAAGGAGTCCTATGTTAGATTTTGTTGCATTAGACTTTGAAACAGCAAATAAATTTAAAAATAGTGCGTGCTCCTTGGCGGTTATTACCGTAAAGGATGGACAAATTACCAAAAAGGTCTATAGCCTCATCAAACCTCCGTTTATGAGCTTTGATGATGAGTGTATTGAAATTCATGGCATTCAGCCAAAGGATGTTCTCCATGAAAAGACCTTTGATCAATTGTGGAATGCCATTTATGAAAACCATTTAAAAGGGAATATCATGGTAGCTCACAATGCGAAATTTGATATGAACGTATTGCGTGCTACGTTAGATTATTATAAAATCCCTTGGCCAGAACTCGATTATGCATGTACAGTGAAACTTTCACGTGCAGTATGGCCAGATTTAGTCAATCATAAGTTGAATACTATGGCAGCGTATATGGGAGTTGAATTTAAACATCACTATGCGCTAGATGATGCGGAGACATGTGCAAAGATTGTGTTGGAGGCTGCTAAGGTAAAAGGTGTTAACAGTTTGCCAGATTTGCTGAAGGTTACAGGTGTACCATTAGAACCATTTATTGATGAAAAAAATCGCTCTGCTCAAGAGGCTTTACATAAAGAGCCAGAACCAGAGCAAATGTCGTTCTTTTAGTTAGGAGAGGTACTATGTTAGGTAAAGAATTATTGGCTTATGTGGATCATACATTATTGCGGCCAACCGCTACATGGGATGATATTAAAGAAGTTTGTGATGCTGGTGTAACATATAAAACGGCATCCGTTTGTATTCCACCAGATTTTGTGGCATCCGCTCATGAAGCGTATCCGAAACTTAACATATGTACCGTTATCGGGTTCCCTTTAGGATATGAAACGACAGAGGTGAAGGTAGCTGAAACGAAACAAGCCATTGAAGAAGGAGCCTCTGAAATCGATATGGTAATAAATCTTGGCGATGTAAAGCAAGGCGATTTTGAGGCTGTAACGAATGAAATAGCGGCCCTTAAAGAGGCTTGTGGCGATAAAATCTTAAAGGTTATTATCGAAACTTGTTATCTTACTGATTCTGAAAAGGTGGCCCTCTGTAAATGTATCACCAATGGTGGGGCAGATTACATTAAAACTTCTACTGGTTTTGGTAGCGGTGGCGCTAGCCTTGAAGACATTCGTCTATTCAAGAAACATATCGGTCCTAATGTACAAATTAAGGCTGCTGGCGGCATTCGATCCATTACAGATATGAAAGCTTATATTGCAGAAGGTTGCAGCCGTATTGGCGCTAGTGCAGCGGTTGAGCTATTAAAAGATCACTTAGACGAAGAAGTATAATAGAAAACCACCTAGGCAATGCTTAGGTGGTTTCTTAGAATGGCGGTGTAACTATGCGCATGTATGACATTATTCTGAAGAAAAGAGCTAATGTACCCTTAACAGATGAAGAAATTCATTTTGTCATCGATGGCTATGTAAAAGGAGATATCCCTGATTATCAAGTGAGTGCACTATTGATGACCATTGTGTTTAATGGCATGAGCGCACGTGAATTAGGTACTTTGACATTGGCTATGGCTCAATCTGGACATATGGTAGATTTGTCTAGTATTGATGGCATAACTGTAGATAAACATAGCACAGGCGGCGTAGGGGATAAGACGACGCTCATCATTGGCCCCCTTGTAGCCGCTTGTGGCGGTAAGGTGGCCAAAATGTCTGGTCGTGGGTTAGGGCATACGGGCGGCACTATCGACAAGATGGAGTCCATTCCCAACTTAAAAGTATCTTTAGAACAAGAGGATTTCATCAATCAAGTTAATAGAATTGGCCTTGCCGTTATCGGTCAATCTGAAGGACTCGCTCCAGCGGATAAAAAATTATATGCCTTGCGGGATGTAACAGGTACCGTAGATAGCATTCCACTCATTGCGTCCTCCGTAATGAGTAAGAAGTTAGCCTCTGGTGCACAGGCAATCCTCCTTGATGTTAAGGTAGGTAGTGGTGCTTTTATGAAGACCTTAGATGATGCTCGTGCATTAGCTAAAGCCATGGTGGATATTGGTAACGAAAATGGCCGCTCCGTCAAGGCTGTTTTAACCGATATGGATCGACCTCTTGGTCATGCCATCGGCAATGCCTTGGAAATCCGAGAGGTTATCGATACCTTGAAAGGTCATGGACCACAGGATTTAACGCATGAATGTCTTATTATGGCAGCACATATGCTCGTGCTGAGCCATATATGCGATTATGAAACGGCTCTTAGTCGTGTACAAGATGCGCTCGACTCAGGTGAAGCCCTTGAACGCTTACGTCTCATGATTGAGGCGCAAGGCGGGAATATTCACGTTATTAATAATGAAAGCTTATTAGCCATTGGAAAATTCACCTATGATGTAACAGCCCCTCAAGATGGGTATATTACACATATGAATACTGAGCAATGTGGCATTGCATCTGTTATGCTTGGCGCAGGTCGCACTGTAAAAGATGGTCCTATCGATTATAGTGCAGGCATAGTAATGCACAAGAAAACAGGTGATGCTGTTAGGGCTGGTGAAAGTATAGCTACCTTATATGCTTCTCATGAAAGTTTGCTCGTAAATGCGGCTAAAACATACTTAGAGGCAATTATTTTTGGTAAAACAGCACCAGTGGTGGTAGATACGATTCTTGATATGGTGGAATAAGGAGATCCATATGACGGAACAAGAAATTAAAAATCTTATTGACCATGCTATAGTAGCGCGTGAGAAAACCTATAGCCCCTATTCCCATTTCGGTGTAGGTGCAGCCCTTCTCTGTGAAGGTGGCGCTATCTATGAAGGTTGCAATATAGAAAATGCGTCCTATGGCCTTACTAACTGCGCTGAACGTACTGCTATTTTTAAGGCTGTATCGGAAGGTCATACAAAATTTAAAGCAATTGCGGTAGTAGCCGATACAGAAGGTCCTTGTTCGCCATGTGGTGCATGTCGTCAAGTTATTTCTGAATTTGAAATACCTTATATCATTATGGCAAATCTAAAAGGGGATTATACAGTAGTTGAATTAGATGAACTATTACCTCTTAGATTTGGTGCACATAGTATGTAGTTTCAAGTTAAGACAACAAGCTAAGATTATAAGTAAAGACGGCAAGTTAGGACTATAACTTGAGACAATAAAAAAGAGACCACTTATGTGGTCTCTTTTGTTGTATACATTAGAAAGCAGGAACAACTGCACCTTTGTATTTTTCTTCGATGAATTTTTTGATTTCAGGGGTATGAAGTGCTTCCATCAATTTTTTGATCTTAGGATCGCTTTCATTGCCTTTAAGTACAGTTACGATATTTACGTAAGGGGAATCCTTAGATTCGATAGCTAAAGCGTCTTTACTAGGGTTAAGATCTGCATTTAATGCATAGTTTGTATTAATAGCTGCTAACGCTACATCGTCAAGAGAACGAGGTACTTGAGCTGCTTCTAATTCTACGAATTGGTAGTCGTTTGGATTAGAAGTGATATCTTGAACTGTAGACAAGATGTTGCTAGAGTCTTTCAAAGTGATAAGACCTTGTTTTTGTAATAATAACAATGCACGACCGCCGTTTGTAGGGTCATTAGGGATAGCGATTTTAGCGCCTTTAGGAAGATCTTTCAAATCTTTGATTTGACGGGAATATAAGCCCATTGGCTCAAGGTGAACGCCACCAGCAGATACTAAGTTTAATTTATGAGATTTTGCGAATTCATCCATGTAAGGTACATGTTGGAAGAAGTTAGCATCGATTTCTTTGTCGCCTAAAGCAAGGTTTGGTGTATTGTAATCAGTGAATTCAGTGATTTTCAATTCAATACCCTCTTTTGCTAAGATAGGTTTAACTTGTTCCAAGATTTCTGCGTGAGGTACTGCAGTAGCACCGATTTTAATAACTTGTTTGCCGTCGCTAGCAGCTTGTTTGTTGTTGTCGTTACCGCAACCTGCGATCAATAAAGCACCGCCGAGGATTACAGTAGCCGCTAATGCTAAAAATTTTCTCATTAGACACACTCCTTTTACAATCATTGTATATAAAATATTAAATCTATAGTACTAAATTATTCCCTATCTATCAAGAAGGAGTTAGTATAGGTTCTCCATAACTAAAAGCTATGGACAAAAAGATTTCCAGAAATATTACATTTAAATGGTAATACTCTGGAAATCTCTTTCGTTGTATGTAGTTATGAATCTATTTTGCTTGCGGTCAAGTAGATAGTTTATTTGCCTATAATGAGTCCGATGGACCACATGAGTTGGTAAATCATAGCGGCCCCAGCTGTGGTCCCCATAGCTTTGTCTAGTTGGAACTCATCTGTTTTAGTACTTAAGGTATGTACTGTTTTGAAAGCTAGTGGTATAGCGAGAAAGGCTAATAAAGAAAACCATGTCATATGTCCTACGATGATCCACGCCACAATCCAAATAAAATTAAAGATGTACATAATGCTCATCAAGCTGAGAGCTCGTTCACGACCAAGTACGATAGGTAATGTACGACGACCGTGGCTTTCATCATTGCGAATATCTCGAATATTATTGGTAAGCATAATGGAGCCAACTAGCAATGTAGATGGAATAGCAGGAATTAATAGTGCTAGAGACAGCTCACGAGTCCAAGCGTATCCCGTAATAAGTACGATGGCAAGGCCCATGGCGATGCCAGAGGAGATTTCCCCAAAGGGCGTACGAGAAATTGGTTTCGGACCACCGGAGTAGAGGAAACTGATAAGAATACATACGAAGCCGGCTGGAACGTAATACCATGTGATAGTAGCGGATAAATAAGCGCCAATGATGATTGGCACCACCATGAGTACTTTGATCATTGTTACGATGAGCTCTGGTGTTATGGCACCACGAGTAATGGAGCCGGCGTTACCGACCTTTTGCCCCGCATCGAGACCGGATTTGAAGTCTTTATATTCGTTCCATAAATTTGCTACAATTTGAGCCGTTACAACAGCTAAGAAAATAAGTATTGTATGGAAAATAGCGAGGCCGGTGCCACGAGCTGCACCAAATGCATAATAACTAAATGAAGCACCTAAAATGGTAGGCCCCAATGCGGCTGCTAATGTGCGCGGTCTTGTGAGCGGAATTAGTTCTTGTATCATAATTAAAGCACACCTAGTGTGCACTCCTTTCTATTTCTCATGCATGTATCATGTTCACATGTCTATTTATGTATTGTATAGCAGAAAGGAAAGGTTGTAAATTATACTATAAATTATAAATGTCGATATAGTATAATAATAAATATATGCAGTATAGATTATTATTTTAGTCTATACGAATATTGTATTGTTAAAAACGTGAGGTGTCTTATGAGAGCTCTCAATAAAAAAGTTATGACATTGGCTTGTGCTACATGTCTAACAGTCGGCATGGGTGCAGTGGCATGTGCTGATACGGTAGATTTAGGTTATGGTATGTATGGCAGTACTTCTCCTGCGGTGAAAGCTGTAGAAGTTATGTATGTTCCTACAGATGCAAAGCTACGTAATAATGAGCAAAGCCAAATGATTCGTATTGTGAATAAAGAGTCTATTGATTCTATTAATACTGTTTTAAAAATGCACTACGACCTATCTTTTGAACCTATCAAGGGCGATGTTGTTGATGGTTTTTCCTACTATCAATTACAAGGGTCTGACAAACAAGGTCATCATGTAGCATCCCTTTTAGTGATTGATTATGCTAAATCAGGTCTTGATCAAACGATTGGCATAGATAAAACGATTTTAGAAAAGGGCTCTGAAGCGGATAAGGCTAAATTAAAAAACTCCATCTCTAAACATGTTAGTGTTTACTCTAAAGAGAATGCTCAACAACAACTAGCTAGTTTACCTGGTGATACTGTAGAGGGGGCAAAATTAGCTAAAGCTGTTAAAGCTATTAATGACAGTATTCCAAGTCATATAAATAATACATTTGATAAATTACTAGCTGCTGATAAGAAAACATCCGCTAGAGATAAGGAAGCAATTTCTACATTTACTGGCTTTATGGCAAAACAATTGAGCGTAGATGCAACGCATGTGGCTTATAAACCTGTTCAAACTCGTTATGGTACAGCCGTAACTGGTGATGTACGCGGTGCACTAGGCTTTGATGGCTTTAGAAATAGCTTTGCTTTGATTGGTTACGCAATTCCTGCTGATAAGGGATTATCCTTACAATTCTTATACTCTGATGATTCTAGTTATGATTATTGGACTAATGAATTGAACCATATGTATCAAACACAATCTCTTAAGGGAGGTAAATAATATGAAATCTTTGAAAGTATTGGCTTGTGCTACCTGTCTTTTGGGAACTGTATCTGGTGTAGGTTTAGCTAAGGATGTACAAACTATTGGGGGTGCTATGGTAGTGCCTAACAATGTTAATGTTGTTTCTGCATCCAAAGCAAATACTCCTAGCTTTATCACATCTTTTATTACCAATCAAGAAAAAGCAGATCCGTCTAGTGCAAATCCTGTAAACGCACAAATTAAAGAATTTATAAAGAACTTAGGTACTAATTTTGATATGTACCAATTACAAGGTGCAGATAAAACTGGTCAAAAGGATGCATTTCTAGTAGCGGTAGATGTAAAACAAGTAGCGCAGCAATTTGCGGGTAAAGAGGCTAATGATCCTATGTTTATAGCTGCTATGGCGGCGCTTGATAAAGGTCAAGTTGATCCTGTTACAGAACAACTCATACTAGGTACTATTAATAAGAAAATTCCAACTACAACGACTGTAGTTCCTTTAAATGGGCCGATTAATGTGCCAAGCCTTGATGCTAATAAAGGAACGATTATGCCTAAGGTACTTAAAACTATTACCGTAGAAGATGCGGAACAAGTACATCCTATAGCGGGTGCAAAATATCAAACTTATGCAGCAAGTTCTCGCATGTTATATTCTGATGGATCTGTACAAACTCCACTCTATGCAAATGCTGCATTCGTGTTGAAGCCAGGTAAACCGGTGTTATATGTTGGGTTAACAACTGACGTACAACGTGATTATTTCAAACCGATATTTGACAACGCATTCAAATCTGTTAAATAATTTATTATATACGTACTTTTACAGCGTATGGCATATATAGCGAGCTACGAAAGTGAGTCTCGCCTTTGAAACTAGTTATATTTATTTTTAATTATATTTATAAAGGAGAATTATCATGAAAACAATTTTCACAGACAAAGCACCAGCAGCAGTAGGTCCTTACTCTCAAGCTAAAGTAGTAGGCGGTTTATTATTCGCTTCTGGTCAAATTCCACTCGATCCTAAAACTGGTTCCATTGTTGCAGGCGGTATCGCAGAGCAAACTGAACAAGTATGCAAAAACATTGATGCTGTATTGGCTGAAGTAGGTTCTGACTTCTCCGAAGTTATTAAAACAACTTGTTTTTTGGCTGATATTGCTGACTTTAAAGCATTTAACGAAGTGTATGCTAAATATTTCACTTCTAAACCAGCTCGTTCTTGCGTAGCAGTAAAAGACCTTCCATTGGGTGCTTTAGTAGAAGTGGAAATTATTGCGGAAGTATAAGATGGATTATATTTCTTTGCTACAGTCAGAGATGCGTCCTGCCTTCGGTTGCACTGAGCCAATTGCATTGGCTTATGCGGCTGCGAAGGCAGTCTCTGTCTTAGATGAGTTTCCTAACCATATTCATGCTCGATGCAGCGCGAATATTATTAAGAACGTCAAATCTGTAGTAATCCCTAATTCTGGTGGTCGTAAAGGTCTTACGGCCGCCATCACTTTGGGTGCTATCGTAGGTCATCCGGAGCGTGAGTTAGAGGTATTGGAATCTGCTGCAGACGAAGATCGTAAATGGCTTGGCACGTTGCTTGATGCCAATTTCTGTACCGTTTCGCTCGCTGAAGGCGTAGATAATCTATATATTGAGATTACCGCCGAAACAGATGAACATACGGCTATAGTTCGTATTGAAAATGATCACACGAATGTAACTTATGTTGCTGTAGATGGTGAGATTATTTCTGAAACAGTTAATGAAATTAAAAAAGCAGCGAACACTGAATATGCTATGACTTTTGATAGCATTTATGAATTTGCCTTAACTGGCGATATTTCCGGTATCCTTCCTCAAATTAAACAACAAGTTGAGTATAATACTGCAATTTCCAAGGAAGGTTTATCTAACGATTACGGTGCTAACATTGGCCAATTATTACTCTTGGACGATGAAAATCCATCGCTTGAAACAAAATGTAAAGCTCGTGCAGCAGCTGGCTCAGATGCGCGTATGAGCGGGTGCCCATTGCCTGTAGTTATCTGCTCTGGCTCTGGTAACCAAGGTTTAACCGTATCTGTACCAATTATTACGACTGCCGAGGAATTTGGTAAAAGTGATGATGAACTTTATCGAGCGCTAGTCTTTGCTAACCTGTTAACACTGTACGTTAAATCTGGCATTGGTAAATTGTCCGCATACTGCGGCGTTGTATCTGCTGGTGTTGTAAGTGTAGCAGGCATTGCCTTCTTGAAAGGTGATAGCAAGGATATCATCGAGAATACCCTTGTAAATGGTCTTGCAAGTCTATCTGGTATCGTATGTGATGGTGCAAAACCATCCTGCGCAGGTAAAATTGCAATCTCTCTTGATGGCGCCTTTATGGGATATAAACAAGCACGCCTTAATAAGAACTACCAAAAAGGCGATGGCCTTGTAGCATACTCCGTTGACGAAACCATTCGCAGTATCGCTACTGTGGCCCAAGGTATGAAAGAAACGGACGTAGTTATCTTGAATGAAATGCTAAAACACTAATTTAGCTAATTATATAAGCCCCCGTAAGGGGGCTTTTTTGTATATTAACTTGTATACTATGATATTATAATGTTGATTATATTTTTTTTATTCATAGGATATATAAATTAAATAAACATATAGATTACAATGTATGAAATATTGAGTGGATTATAGGTGCAACGTTAATGGGACTAGGAATATTTACAATTATTTTTATTATTATGGCTATAAATACGGTGTTAGGGCCAATCAAAATAAATAGTAAATTCCTATTTTATATAGCACCACTAATATTAATTGCTACATCTTTAGTTGAAATTTTCCTGATACACGATATTCAATATAGAAATGATTATAGAATTATAAATCTTTCAATAATGTTTGTAAGTTTCATGACCGTTGCATACATTAGAAGTAAACAACCCTTAAAGAAATAAAGTAGGTGACTTAGTGTTTTTAATTAATCATATGTGGGACTTTATTATTACTATATCTGTTATATTAATGATGATTGGTAGATTCTATCATATCAGTGGTTGGAATTATAGAATCCCTATGGGCCGTGGTGACTTTTTGAAGACCTACATTATGACCTTTATAGGCATATTGTTCAGTGTCTTTTTAACTTATCTTTTGAAGGTTAGCACATATGACAGTAGTGATCTTTTCTACGCTATCATAGTATGTGTAATAGGTGCTATATGCGTATCTCAATTCTTTTTGTGTGGAATGCGAAGAATTGCTGATTTGAAATGGTGCTCCCCTTTATTTTATCCTGTTGTATTTATATCGGGTCTTATACTATCTAAGTATATTCCTGATTTAATGTCACTTATGATGCTAGTCCAGCTTTTGCTTTACTTCACACCCGGTAAAAGTGAGTAAGCTACTCGGTTTTATAATCTTGTATGAGGTAAATAATGACGGTTTTAATGTTTTTCGTGATATATTTTGGTTCAGTAGTTCTTTTATGTTCTTATAATTTTATTACATGTGGGAACTTCTGGAGAACGGATTATTCTGCATTAAATAGGAAGTGGTTTTTCTTCTATAGTCTCATTATAGAGAGTATTGTCCTTGTAGTGTTACCGCAGGTTAGGTATTTATTTAATGAACCTTATATAAACTCTATGTTAGGTACCATATTATTTGTACTTGTATTAATAGTTTGTAATATGGGTACACAATATATTGGTATTAAGCGTTTGGTTGATATTGGTATTACGAATCCGAAATGGTATCTAGGGATTAATTTTCTTCTCTTAGGTTCTATATTACTTCCTGGAGAAATAAAAAGTATTATTGTACATTCAATTAATATGGTTGTATTAGTTATGCCACGTAAAACTATTAAAAATAATAAATTACATTGATTTAATGTGGATCGCATATGTATAAAACAAAAAGGGCTATTTTACAGCCCTTTTTGTAGTTCTTGTCTATTATAATTTTTTAGGATCTTTAAGTATCAATGATGCCCCAAGGCCCATCACGAGGAATGGCACGAGTGTCATCATAGCGACTGGTAGAGAGTAGGTATCTGCAAGGTTACCTACTACAGGTGCGATGACACCGCCGATGGTTTGGCTTACGCCGAGGGTGATGCCCGATGCAAAGCCGATACTTTTAGCGAGGTAGGTTTGGCCTAGTACGATTACTGGGCTGTAGCTAATCGCTTTAGCAGCACCAATCATGAGTAGTAGCAAGTATGCTACAGGCATCATGATGAGTGGCGAGAAGGTTGGCACCTCTGTTAATAGGAACATAGCAGGTAACCAAACTAATAGGGATAGTCTGATAATCTTGATAGGACCATATTTATCGCCCAATAGACCACCAATATAGGTCATGAAGATTCCGATACTAAAGAATACAGTTAAGGCAAAACTGCCTTGTTCTGGGCTTGTACCGAGCTCGCGAGTCCAGAAAATCGGAATAAACGCATTGATAACGCGGAAGTTTACCGATTGGCTTAAGATAATAATGAACAAGATGCCAAAGTATTTCCAGTAGTTCTTAAGCGGTTTTGCCGCTATCGTTGGATTTTCGGTAGCTACTGCTTGGTCGATGGTACGTGCATGGGCTACAATGCGTGGCATAAGTACAAATAGAACTGTTGCGATAAGGAGACCGACTACAGTAAAAGCCGCCAATCCGTGCGGTCCTATAGTATAGGCGATAGTCCCTGCAAATAGTGGGCCTATGGCAAAACCAGAGCTGCCACCGATAGCGAAGGTGCCCATGGCTTTACCTTTTTTGCCACCACCGAGGCGATTCATAATCTTCGCACCTTCTGGATGGAAGATAGAAGACCCTACACCAGCTAAAGTAGCGCAAATAAGGAGGCTTTCATAGGAACTGACAAAACCCATCACGCCTGTACTACAAGCCGATAATAGAACGCCAAAGGCGATAAGCCGAGGTTGGTTGATCTTGTCTGAAATATAGCCTAATAAAGGTTGTAATAATGAAGATAATGCTGTGTTAGCTAAAATGAGGAAACCTGCTTGTTCTAAGCTGAGCCCATATGTATAAATGAACAAAGGTAAGAGGGCAGGCAACACACTTTGACAGGAGTCATTAATCATGTGACTCACTGTAATGAGATAAGGGTAATATTTTTTCATAGTAGTGGCCCCTTGGTTTTATTTGATGATTAATACATTATTATCTGCTTATATTATAACTCATAAAATTACCAAAGTGCTGATAAATATAGACAAATTATATGTATAGGTAACATAAAGCTATAAAAAAATGCAAAATAGAGACCTATAAATACAAAAAAGCGCTAACAATGGTTAGCGCTTTATATAGTTTAGTTGGCAGAGAATTAGGGAGTAGAACCTAAAAAGCGCATAAATACTTGCATTGTTTGATTTTCAATATCTCTATGGGGCAAGTTATGGGGCAAGCCTAGCCATTTCTAGCATTTAGCTTGTTTATAACGTCCTCATTCATTGCCTGTGTTACATGAGTATATATGCTTAATGTAGTAGCAGGATCATTATGTCCTACACGCTGCATTATTGCTTTTAGCGGCACGCCTAATTCTGATAAGATACTAATATGAGTATGTCTAAATATATGCGTGGTGATGTGTTTATCGCCTAAAGATACACGTTTTAATATTTTATTGATGTATTGCATGTCATAAGGGTTGCCACGCTTAGCAGTGAAAATATAGCCTTGTTCATGATAGCCATTGAACCATAAAGAACGTCGCTTGTTTTCTGTTGTGATCCGTTCTATTATGCGAACGGCCCTATTGCATAGCTTTACATCTCTAACAGAATAAATGTTTTTAGGCGTTCCGCGCTTTATTTCGCTGCTATTATTACAATGATACTGTAATGTACCATTAATATTAATAGTGGCTTTTTCTTTGTCATAGTCGCAATAACGTAAGGCCAGTAATTCGCCAATTCTTAGACCTGTAAGACTTATAAATTCTACCAATAGGGATATTCTAGGGCTTATATCGTTTAATTGCCTTAGAACCTCTTTTAACTCCATATTATCAAGAAATTTATTTTGCTTTTTAGCCACCTCATCGCGGCTGAAAGGCTTTTTTATTATTTTGATGTCCTCTATGTCCTGAATGTCTTTTACTAGGCCTCTACGCTTAGCATAACGAAAAATTGCCCTAACCGTTGTCATTAATGACTTGCTATAGTGATAACTACGATTTTCTACATAATATACTTTATTTGCTAGCTCCTCAATCATAATAGGCGTTACCTTGATGATTGGTATATCAGTAGGGATATACTTAAAAATCTTTTTAACGTGGGTATTATGGTTTACGTGAGTGGCTAGTTTTACAGTAGGCCTAGTATGATCTAGCCATAAATACGCCACCTCATGCAGCGTTATATATTTGTCTTGCTCATAGCCGTCTAATACTTGCGCTATCTTTTCATGTAGCAGCTTAGAGGCTTGCTTTTTATATGTAGGGCTATTCCCGTTTAAAGAAATGCTAACACGCTTTAATTTGCCTGTTATAGGGCAATTATAGCGTTCATAATATATGTATTTTATTCCTGTGTTTGTGGCTCTTTCTTCTATCCACATAATAACCGCCTTTTCTATTCGTGCGGTATCTCTAAAGGGTTCATATCCTTTGTCATATCTAATAACAGGTTAAATTGAGCCTCAAAAGGTAAGCCACTAACAAGAAATGATATTAGTTGAGCTCGTTTTTTAACTCCTAAAAGTTGTACTAATGTAAGAACTTCATTTGTTATATAGTCATATCTTGCTTGTGGCGTCATATCAGCTAATTTAAAGAATAGTTCATGTGTAGGCGCTGTAATTATTGAAGATCGTATATCTTCAATTTTTTTTTGTTGTGCGGGATGTGGTGTTACTTTGTTAGCCTCCCATAATGATACAGTTCCTTTTGATACACCAATTAGATTAGCAAATTGAGCCATTGAAAGACCTTTTGAAAGGCGTATTCCCTTTACAGTATCGCCAAAATTTACGTTATCTTTATTGTTATTATCGTTCATATAATCACCTCAAACTTAGCATAACACAAAATTAAACAAAATCAAACTTTTAATATTGACATTGAGATTAATTTCGTTTAATCTATAGGTGAGGAGTTTAATATTGTTTAAAGATGAAAGGAGGTAGAACTTTGAAAGAGTTCAATAAATTAGTTGGTTATCGTAATCGATGTGGCCTATCTCAAAAGGTTCTAGGTAGACATATCGGAATAACTGGCGAGTCATATGGGCGCAAAGAGAATGGAAAGGCTCCATTTACACGTGAAGAGATGAAAACGATCCATACTGTACTTGAGACTGAATTAAATGAACCTATTAGTTTTACAGAGTTATTTAATATTTAATATGACGCAAATCAAACCTCATATAATCATCTCAAAGCGTTGTATTAAGGTAAAAGAAAAACGCCGCCATAATAGGCAGCGTGGAAAGGCTAATATATGAAGATTGTTGATAGTGTAACGCCAATAAATCAACGATACATACAGTATAAGAATATTGGCAAGGCTTATGATTTAAGCCGCATGCAAGTGTATAGGCTAATTCAACGAATGAAACGTACCGCTAAATACAAAAAATCATTCGTTGATATTGGGCCTAAATGTAAGTTAGTTAAATTAGATGATTTTGATGACTTTTTCAAGTCTACTCATAACCAATATTTAACTAAAGAGGTATAGTAAAATACCTTTCTATTATTATATCAAATTGATAAGGGAACATAAAGGGGGGACGGCTTTTTTGAGTGTTAAAAAATCATCGTTTTATGACGGTAAAAAGTTTTTACATAATAAAATGGGGGACTATTTAATTAAAAAATATCATTTAAAACGTATTATTAATGAAAATTTGTTAGATGGTGCGCCGCCTGATGATGTAGATATATATTTCTTTAATCCTAAAAATAATAATTATGAACCATTTAGTAAATCCGAATGTAATAGACTTACTATTCTTGAAGATAAAGAATTAAAAACCAATGCACGTAAAGAGGTATGGGAGTACATCAAAAGTATAATTAGCGATTGTTATATTACTGATCCTCATATAGTAGGGTGTTTGAATTGCCTTGTTAATATAAGGACTGGTAAAGCATTACAGAAAACGCCTGGTACGATATTAAGAAATTACATACCTGTTAAGTATGATCCTGAAGCCTTGGAAAATGATGTATTAGATACATTCATGAAAAATCTATTTGGTGATGATAGAGAAATGCATACATTTATTTATCAGATCATCGCATATGGTTTATGGCCTGACAATCATCTACAAAAATTCTTTATTTTGTTTGGTGAGGGCGGCAACGGTAAGAGTACTTTTCTTAATTTATTAAAGCCATTTTACGGCCGTGAGAATATCAGTATTCTAGGCTTAGTTAAATTTGGCGATGATAGGTATATTGGTAGTCTTTATGGGAAAATGGTTAATTTAGGTGATGATATAGAGGCAAGTGCATTGTTAGAAAGCGCAGTACTTAAAAAGGTTGTTAGTGGTGAGCCAGTACATGCTAACCCCTAAATTTGGCCTTATGTTTGCCTTTGTAGTAACACAGAAATTATTATTTTCAGCTAACTCAGTACCACGCATTACAGATACATCGCAAGGCATGGCCGATAGACTTATTGTTATACCATTTACGCAGCGTATTAGGGGAACGGCTGCGGCAGTACCTAATATAGTGCAAGAAATTGTTAAAAGTGGTGGTTTATCAGTGCTGCTGAATAGAGTATTAAAAGAGGTACCTAATATTATAAATGGGATCCATATACCAGAATTAGTACAAGCAGCAACTAAAAAGCATATGACTGATACGAACCCCGTGGCGCTATTTGTTAGTGAAATGAATGAAAGCGGTTGGCGTATTGATACGGGTAGTAGTTTTGAGGAGTTAGCAGGTATTAAAGCTATATCAGATTTAACTACCGTACAAGTCTATAATCTCTATAAAGAGTGGTGTAAGGAAAATGGATATAAACCATTGGCAAATAATACGTTTGGGCGTGAATTAGGTAGATTAGGATATGAAAGTATTCAAATTGGCATGGGAGTATTGCGTGGCAAGCGTGCATATCAAAAAATTGAAAGTGTAACTATTGTGTAACTAGTAAATCAATTTATCTAGTTACATCATAAATAAAGGTAATATCAATGTTTATAGTATGTTGTAACAGTTGTAACAGGTATTTTTATATTAATAGGATATTTTATATAAGTTCATTAAATATCTTATAAAGTTTTGCGTATTAACCTGTTATCTTGTTACAAAGGCATGAATACTGAGTTTATGCTGCTATATTACTAGTTGCAAATCAGTTACAAAAGGAGCATATATGGAAAATACAAGAAATATTGTGATACAAGAAAACACATTAGAGCGGGTAGCTATTTGTATTGATAATACTATCCAGGCTGTTATTACCTTTAATAAATGTATATTTGATGAGGTTAAAGGACAACAAATTACTCATGTTGAATGTGAGATCAAACCTTTAGATGAGGAGTAAAAAATGACTAAAGAAATTCAATATTTAAAATCAAACATTGAATTACAAGAGCTAGGCCTTAGATGTATTGATAGATTTAATAATAAAGAAATTGATATATATGATGTTGTAGCTACTATAACATTAGCAGCCTTTAAGGAAGGTTTAAAAGCAAGTATTTATGATTGGGGAGAGTAGCAATGAATGTATTAGATCGTCATGAAGAAATACCAGGTCTAAAAAATGAATATCTTGATAAGATTAAATTAGTAGTAAATAGACATACTGATAAAGTGACTTTGTTAGCCTTGACTAAAACAGAATTTAATATCATTCAAGATGAATTCGGTAATATGTTGGATATTACAGTTACTTGTGAGCATATTTTTAATAATAAGCACTTAGTTGTTACGGCCGTAGTAAGTAGGAGGCAGATATGAAGATACATTTCTCATGCAGCAACGAGGCGGAATATATCCGCCTCAATCCTATCATTAATTTATTGAGGGCTGATAGAACCCTAAAATATAAAGAAAAAATAGATCATCAAGGCCGAAAACAGATTTATTTTGTATCAAAAAGAAGACCGTGAGCATAGGGAACATATAGCTTAATAGAAATATCCCCCCCCCTATTGGTTTTTAGTAAAATATGGTATAATTAAGACAATCAAATACAGGAGTACCGCAATCACATGCGTGATTGAACGCTTTTCATGGCATGGGAATAGATAGGCTTAGGCTTGTTTGTTCTCATGCTTTTTTATTTAAAAGAAATCACGCTTACCCTCTCGATTGTATTCATTTTGAACTCGCTCTTTTTTGAGCGGGTTGAAATCTATACCAACTTCGAACCCATACTCACACATTCGAGGGAACCAATCTTTATATTCTGTTCCGTTACCCATTTCATTATGTTAGGCCTCCAATATAACATGAGAAAAATATCGCGAGAAAGTGTATTTGAGGTAATAGCCTTTAGGCTATGGTATATAAGTTTTGGCCGTATAATATGGCGATCCTCCAAATGACTTATATATTATTTACTGCACTAACAGGAAAAATAGGAGTAATTAAAATGACTGAAAAAAACAAAGAAAAACTGTTTACGCAAGCTGAAGTAGATAACATTGTAAAAGAACGCCTAGAACGTGAGCGTAAGCGCTATAATAGCGATAACGACATGGTGGAAACGTTACAAAAAGAACTGGTAACGGTAAGGGCTGAATTACAAGGTTTAAAGGCTGATAATGAGGCCAAAGCTACAGCGTTAAAAGCGGAACAGGTTAATAAAACTATCATTCAAGAATTAGAAAAGGCCAACGGCATTAACCCTACGGAGCTTGCACGATTATTTATTAATAATACAAGTGTAGACGATAAAGGGAGTGTAATTTATACCGATGATAGCGGTAACAGTGTACCTATTGGCGAACACATCAAAGAATGGGCCAGTAAATCAACATGGGCAATTAAAGATAATCAAAAGGCCGGTAGTGGTTTTGGAAGTGGCTTATCATGTAGTTTTCAATCTATGGGAAATGATGAATTACGCAATGCTTTTGGCCTTAAATAGAAAGGTTAAATATGGCTATTGAACTAGCAACTCAATTTTTGCCCTATGTAGATGAGCAATTTAAGGCAGAGTCAAAACGGCAAGTAATAACAAACAATGACTTTGAATTTACAGGCGCGCATAGCGTCAAAGTATACAAAGTTACAACAAGCGCTATGAATGATTATGATCGTGCGGGTACAGGCGCAAACCATAGCCGATACGGTCAAATTCAAGGCTTAGACGCTACAACAGAAGAATTTACATTGAAAAAAGACCGGTCTTTTACATTCGCTCTTGATAAATTAGATGTAGATGAAACAAAAGCAGCATTACAAGCAGCCGCAGCGCTTGCCCGTCAACTTAGAGAAGTAGTAATTCCTGAAGTTGATACTTATGTATATGGTAAGGTTGTAGCAGGTGCAGGTACTACTGAAACAGGCGCATTAACAGATAAAAATGTATATGACGCTATTTTAAAAGCTACTGAAGTACTTGATACTGCTGAAGTACCAGAAACAAACCGTGTTTTATTGGTAACTCCTGATACATATACAATCATGAAAAAGAACGCCTCTATTGTCATGGCTACAGATGTAGGCCAGGATATGCGGAAATTGGGCGTTATTGGTATGTTAGACGGTGCTACGATTATCAAAGTACCTAAAATTAGACTACCTGAGGACGTTAATTTTGTTTTGGTTCACCCGTCCGCAACGGTTGCCCCAGTAAAACTTGAAGATTATAAAATCCATCAGGATCCACCTGGTATTAGTGGTAATCTAGTAGAGGGGCGTATTGCATATGACGCCTTTGTATTAGAAAATAAAACTAAAGGTATCTACGTACATAAAGCAAAATAGAAATAAAAGAGAGCGAATATTATCGCTCTCTTTCTTAATATAAGTAGGTGATAGAGTGAATAAATTAGACAGATTATTATTAATGGCTAAAGAAATTAAGGTAAAAAATCGCAAGGTGTCTTTTTAATATCTCCCTGTGATGATGGGAAAGGTTACAAAGTAATATGTAGTACTGCGGCCAATATAAAGCCTGTTATCTTTGATACATTACAAGCGGCATTAGATTATATGGACACTTCAAAAGAAGGGGCTGCTTTTTACTTCAACCAGGCAACAGTAATTATAGATACAGTAAAAGAGGATAGTTAAAGATGAGTAAAATTAAAAAGATCTCTTTACGCTTATCTACGCCTAGAGATGTAAAAAAGACACTATCTCGTATTAGTAACCTAGTAGCTAATGGGGAGATGGATACTAAACAGGCTAATACTATTATTTTAGCTTGTAATACTATCTTAGGGGCCATCAGATTAGATGAGCAACAAAAGAAAATAGAAATGTTAGAGGAGCTTGTAAATGGATTTGCTGAATAAACTAACTCAAAAAGTAAAACAAAAGGCTGCTCTCAAGAGTAAGGCGTTAAAGGAAATAGAACGATCTAAATTCTTGGCCACTATACCAACGGGATTATTAAAGCGCTGTATATCAAACTGTAAAGTAGAGCAAGATAGAGCGCGTAAAGAGGTTATAGCACTGCATGAGAAATATTGCGAAGAAAATAATATCAAAGATAATTTCATGATTTGATGTAAAGGCGGCATATAGTGAGTTGTGTTTTGGTAGATGTAGATATAAAAAAACAAATTATAAGTAGATTAAAAGAATACGCTTTAATTAGTGAGCGCCGTAGAATGTTATTAGATGAGTTAAATGGTATGAATCTTTACAATCCTAATACTTTTCAAATAAAAGCTACTCCTGGCGGTAAGAATAAAAAGACAGATATATCTGATTTATTAGTTAGGAGAGAGAAAAAAAGAGAGGCTTATACCATGATTAATATTATTTATTCTGCATGCTGTATATGTATATATGATCTGCCAATTAATGAAAGAGCAATAAAGAGCCTAATTCGTTATATAAATGGCGAAATTCAAGGCAGGGCTTCATTACTTAATAAAGTAGCTGCAGAAATTGCTATGACTTGCAGCGATATTGATAGGTGTTTACCTAGCATGCTGAAAAGTGCAGTAAAATAAAACACCCTACTAATATAGCAAGGTGTAAGAGATGATTATATGATTGTGTAAAATGTCATGGGGCAATAAATGGGGCAAATACCACCATATAATAGAGAATGATTGATACATAAAATTCACTCAATAATATAAGAAAACCTAGATAACATCTGTATTATGTGTATCTAGGTTTATCTATTATATCTCTATCATTATCATTTAAAAGAATGGCAGAGGAGGAGGGATTTGAACCCCCGCGCCGGTTGCCCGACCTACCGCATTTCGAGTGCGGACCCTTCAGCCTCTTGGGTACTCCTCCGTGCTTTACGGCGCTCCTTAAAGAAGTCTTTCATAATTTGGCTACATTCATCACCTAGCACACCTGATGCCAGTTCAGGTTCGTGATTTAATCCTGGATGAGAGAGCACATTGAATAGCGATTCTACGGCGCCTCCTTTGTAATCACTAGCACCATATACAACACGGTCTATACGACTGTTAATAATGGCTCCAGCGCACATCGGACACGGCTCTATCGTAACATACAGGGTACAACCAGTCAACCGCCAGCGCTTGAGAACATCGCATGCTTCGCGGATTACGAGGACCTCTGCATGAGCTGTTGCATCATGATCTAATTCACGACGATTATGGTGGCGTGACACGACTGTATTATCTTTTACTAAAATGGCGCCAATGGGAATCTCTCCAAGGCTATAAGCCTTGCGTGCCTCTTCCATAGCAATGGCCATGAAATACTCATCTCGAGTACGCTCATCCATGTTTTCTATCTCTATAGGTGTAATGTCTTTTGTCATTCTCATACCTCTTAATGTATAATATCTTACATAAAGTCTATCATAGTGTACGCAGTAATGCGAATAGATTGTGTGAGGGTATTATGGATATTATATGGTATATGTTTGATATGATTGGCACCATTGCCTTTGCTATCTCTGGCGCGCTCGTTGGGGTAGCACGAAAAATGGATATTTTTGGTATGGCTGTATTGGCGTTGGCTACGGCCATTGGCGGTGGTATTGTGCGGGATATTTTGCTCGGATATTTTCCGCCTAACTCATTGCGCAATGTTGTATATGTGACAGTGGTTATTTCTGTCACTATCATCGTGTTTATTATGTATAATAGCCGCTATCGTAAACATGCGATGGGGCCTCGCAGTCGAGCAGGATATTTGTTAGCTGATGCATTAGGTTTGGCGTCCTTTACAGTAACCGGCGCCTCTGCTGGATTTAAACTCTATCCTGAGTTGCCGATTTTCATTGTATTACTAGGGACAATTACTGCCGTTGGGGGCGGTATTATCCGTGACATGTTGGCACAACGGATTCCGTCCGTTCTGAAAGAAGATGTGTACGCACTTCCAAGTATCATTGGCGGTATCGTTTACTATTTAATGGTTATTTCTAGTTGGGCTGGAGAGGCCGTATACGGAGCTTTTACCGTCGTACTAGTGATTCGATTACTAGCGATTAAATATAACTGGAGCTTGCCAAAGGTGCGATAATTCCTCAATGTTTGCGAATTATTGTGCAAGTGATATAATTATTCTATTGAGCATTTCATAAAAGTGTCAGAAAAAGAGAGTATTATATAACAGTTAATTTTGCGAGTCGGGAGTACTCGCGTACACAGAAGGAGATTTGATTCATGACGAATAAATGGTTGAAAGTAGCATTAATGGCAACAGCTATTGCTACCGGTACATCCATCAATATTGATGCGGAAACCGTATTATATGTCCCTCAAGATGATCGCCCTGTAAGCTTGCAATATACAGTTGATACAGCGCGTGAAGCGGGGATGACTGTGTTGACACCACCTCAAAACTTGATTTCTGGTAAAACATACCAAGGTCAAGCTGACCAAATTATGGCTTGGGTTGAACAAAATGCAGGCCGTGCAGATGTTATGGTATTGAGCACAGATACTCTTATTTATGGTGGTCTTGTAGACTCTCGTAAACATAACATTCCACTTAGCACTTTAGAAAGTCGTTTAAAACGTATTGAAGGCTTAAAAGCACGTCATAAAAACGTGCGTATTTATGGTTTTGGCACTGTAATGCGTTCTCCACGTGCTAGTGGCGGCGGCACTGAACCAGCTTACTATGCGGAATACGGTCCTACTATCTTCCAAATTGCAGCATTGCAAGATAAATTAGACTCTGGCTCCTTAACACAAGAGGAAACTCAAAAATTGATGAGCCTTCAAGCCTCTGTTCCTGTTGAGTACTTACAAGACTGGTTTGATCGCCGTCAAAAGAATATGAAAATCAACAAAGAGTTGATCGACGAAACTCGTAGCGGTGTATTCGATTACTTTGCATTGGGCCATGATGATACATCTCAATTGTCCCAATCTGCATTAGAAGGTCGTTACTTAAGTAAATACTCCAAGGATATTCCTGTTGAGAAATATGGTAGCTTCCCTGGTGCCGACCAACTTGGGCTCTTGTTGATGGCTCGTTCTCGTACAGATGAAAGTACAGAAAAACCTACATTTTCTGTAATTTACCCACTCGGTGGTGGCGGTAAAACATTGCCAGGTTACGAAGACCAAACGATTGATAAAACAATTGCTCAACACGTTGAGGCCGTAGGTGGCACTATGGTGACACAAGGTAAACCAACTGTGTTGTTAGCAGTAAATACACCACTTACTACAAGCACTGGTGAATCTGAAAGCTTCGAGAACTTCCCGATGATTTCTAATTCTACAAATGCTTTCGTAGATCGAATTCAACAAGCTGTTGATTCTGGTGTAAACGTAAGCGTTGCAGATATTGCTTATAACAATGGTGCGGACAATACATTAGTATCTGCTATGTATAAACGCGATATGTTATACAAAATCGGTGCGTACAATGGTTGGAATACCGCAAGTAATACGGTAGGCTACGCCATTGCGCAAGGGGTATTGCTCAAAACTATGAGCCCAGAAGGTCACCGCAAAATGTTGACTCAACAATATTTGGATAACTGGGCGTACCAAGCGAATATCCGTAAAGATATTTACCGTATGCAAGACTCCATCCGTACAGATAATGTACGTTACTCTGGCGAGTTGAACGAACGCCTTGAAAGCTACTTAGGTGAACGTATTCAAGATTTCGCTGAAAAATACTTGAAAGTAGATCCTCGTACAGTAAAAGCTACATTCCCATGGGGCCGTCTGTTTGAAACAGATATCACTGTTTATGACAAACCAGTGGTACCTCTTGAAAAAGAATTGCGCTTGAAACGCGAAGAAGAAGCGCGTATTAAAGCTGAAGCAGAAGCTAAAGCTAAAGCAGAAGCAGCTGCAAAAGCGGCGGCAGAAGCTAATGGCCAAGCTGCACCTGCACAACCAGCAAAAGCTGAAGCTCCTAAAACAACAGCATCTGCTGCTCCAGTAGTTAAACAACCAGCTACTACATCTCTAGGTCCACGCATTGTACCGACACCTGCCGTTGTACCTGGTCAATAATGAATAGGGAATGGCTATGAAAAAAGCATTTTTACCGGAAATTACTTATATGCGTGGCCTTTGTATGCTCGGTGTTATCGGCATTCATGTTGGCTCTTACGCATTGCAAAACCCTTTTGTAAATTTGGAACTTATTAGCGTCTTAGAAATTCTATCGCGCTTTGGGGTGCCTGCGTTTTTCTTCCTCTCTGCATTTGGATTGTTCTATCATACCTCTGTAGAGGGACCATTCTCATATAAGGAATTTATGCACCGCCGCATTCAGGTGGTGCTATTTCCATATATTGCGTGGTCCATATTTTACTTGCTCTATACGGGGCTGACGGCGCATAACCTAGGCAATCTACATCCCGGGCCATTGGCGGTTAACTTACTCTTTGGTACATCTATGTATCATCTGTATTTTATGGTTATCTTGCTGTGGTTCTACGTGATGATGCCCCTGTGGCGTGCTATGGTGAAAGTCATCTTAAAACGACCTGTGTTCTGGATGGTCTTACTATTTGTCATACAAGTCGGCATCGACTATGTATCGTCGTATATGCTCGGCCGTTGGGTGGTGGAGAACCTCAGCAATCAGCTTGTACTGAAATATCTCTTTGATATGCGACTCAACTATTGGGTAATCCACTATGTGTGGATATTCCTCTTAGGTGCCGTATGTGCTGAACGATATGAAACAGTATGTGACTATATGTGGCGTTATCGGTATCTATTAGGTGCTAGTGCAGTAGGTTCGGTACTTTTGATGCTTGGGTCTTACTACTATGTTATGGACGTATGGCATTACACTGTACTAGAAGCTATTTATACAGTACATCAAATGAGTCCGATGGGCGTTCTGTACACGGGTCTGGGCACGATGTTTAGCTTGTTCTTATTCCAAACATTGCCTATGAATGTAACCCTGGAATCGATTTGGTCTGAGATAGGGGATAAGTCCTATGGCATCTATTTAGTTCATCCATTTTGGTTGTTGATCATCTCTGGCGTGATGGCTAAATATAATCTCCTCTATACAGTGGTCAATGTCCTTGCTATGTATGTTATGGCCCTAGGATTGTCGTACTTGACTACAGTAGCGTTGAATTATGTGCCTAAACCGTTGCGTAGGTTTATATTAGGAAACTAATTATATAATTAGAAATACATCCGCTAGGATATAGTTTTTAACTATGGTATCCTAGCGGATTTTTATATATCTAAATCATATCTTTCACAAAGTAAAGTGTGAAAATTTAAAAGTAATTGTGTTATAATAAGTCCATGATTACTACTTGATAGAGTAACGAAATAGAAAAAGAGGTGCTCCTATGCAAGAATTAACATATTTTAACGGTGAATTTGTTGAACCAGGTGCCAAAGTTATCAGCATTGATGACCGTGGCTATTTATTTGGTGACTCTGTATACGAAGTTGTGCGCGTCGTAAAAGGCCGTTGCTTCGCATTGTCTTACCACCAAGATCGTTTATATCGCTCTATGCGTGAAATGGATATTCCTGTAAAAATGACTCCTGATGATTTGACTGAGTTGCACGAGATTTTAATTGAGCAAAGTGAAATCAAAGAGGGGTATATTTATTTACAAATCTCTCGTGGTGTTGCACCGCGTCGTCATGCATACGATCGCTCTAAATTAGAACCACAAATGCTCATGTCTATCCGTACTTTAAATTTAGATGAAGTCAATAAATTAGGTGAAGGCGTAAAAGCTATTGCATTACCTGATGAGCGTTGGGACAAAGTAGATATTAAAACGACAAACTTGATTCCAAATATCCTGGCACAAACAAAAGCAGAAAAGAAATTTGCTTATACTGCCATGTTATTCCGCGATGGCATTTGTACAGAAGGCGCTACTTCTAATGTGTTTGCTGTAAAAGATGGTATCTTGTATACGCATCCAGCAGATAATCACATTTTGAAGGGCATTACTCGTCAAATGATTGTGACACGCGTTGCACCGTCTTTAGGTATTACTCTCATCGAAAAAGAATTCGACCGCGCCTTTGTTGATGATGCGGACGAACTATTCTTTACCGATACAATTGGTGGTGTCATCCCGATTATCAAGCTAGACAAAAATCCTGTATCTGGTGGTAAACCAGGTCATGTGACACTTCGTCTACGGGAAGCATTAGAAAAATTGATGGAAGAAGGTTTGCCTTAATAGGTAAGCTGATTTCATTAAATGGTAAAAACTTTTACCTTAAGAAAGGAACTTATTTTGATACAATTAAAACACATTAGTAAAGTCTATGAAGGCGCTAATCGTGTGGAAGCCTTGAAAGATATTAGCCTCGATGTTAAAGAAGGCGAAATCTTTGGTATTATCGGTCAATCTGGGGCTGGTAAATCTACATTGATTCGATGCATTAACATGCTCGAAGCACCTACATCTGGCTCTGTTATCGTAAATGGTACAGACTTAACTACACTTGGAGAAGCTGAATTGCGTAAAGCTCGCAAAAATATTGGTATGATTTTCCAACATTTCAATCTATTGTCCTCTCGCACAGTCTATGACAATGTGGCGTTCCCTTTAGAATTACAAGGAATGAGCAAGGCTGAAATTAAAGAGCGTATTGAGCCAATCCTTGAAATTGTAGGCCTTAGCGACCGTATGAACAATTATCCGTCTCAGTTGTCTGGTGGTCAAAAACAACGTGTTGGTATCGCTCGTGCCTTAGCCTCAAATCCAAAGGTTCTCCTTTGTGACGAAGCTACATCTGCTCTCGATCCACAAACAACAGATTCCATTTTAAAATTGTTAAAAGACATCAATGAAAAAATGGGTCTTACTATCGTCCTCATTACACATGAGATGCACGTTATTCGTGAAATCTGTGACCGTGTGGCAGTTATTGAAGGCGGCGTTATCCTTGAAGAAGGTAGCACTGTTGAGGTATTTACACATCCTCGTGAAAATACCACAAAAGAATTCATTAGCTCTGTTGTGAGTGACAACTTACCACCAGAAGCGTTAGAACATTTAGAATTGCATGACCAATGGATTGCAGGTACTGCTCCATTAGTACGCCTTAAATTCACAGGCCAATCTACAGATGAACCTGTAGTGGCAGGTCTCGTACGACGCTTTAACCTCGATGTAAGTATCCTCTTTGGTGGCATTGACTATATCCAAAATACATGCGTTGGTCGCCTTATCGTTATCTTGAATGGTGACCCAGAAAATGCGCAAGAGGGCTTAGACTACATCAAAACATTACCAATTGAAAGCGAGGTGATCGGTTATGTCAGAGCAAATCATTAATCTACTCATAACTGGTACCCTTGATACATTGCAAATGACCATCATCTCTACGGTAATGGCAATGTTACTTGGTATTCCTCTTGGTGTCGTTTTGGTGGTAACGTCTAAAGGTCACATCTTAGAAAATGTAGCTCTTAATAAAGTGTTGGGCGCCATCGTAAATGCGACGCGTTCAGTACCTTTCATTATTTTGATGGTTGCTATCATTCCCTTTACACGTATGGTAGTAGGTACATCTATCGGTACTACTGCAGCTTGTGTGCCTTTGACAATTGCAGCCATTCCATTCTTAGCTCGCCTTGTAGAAACATCTATTAAAGATATCAACTATGGTGTTATTGAGGCGGCTCAATCCATGGGTGCAAGCCCGCTCCAAATTATTTGGAAAGTATTATTACCAGAAGCATTGCCTACGATTATTGACAATGTAACGGTTCTTATCGTTAACCTTATCGGTTACTCTGCAATGGCTGGTGCTATTGGCGGCGGTGGTCTCGGTGACATTGCTATCCGATATGGTTATCAACGTTTCCAAGCAGACATTATGATTGCTACCATCATCATCTTGATTATTTTGGTACAAGTTGTACAAATGATTGGTGATGCTTGGTCTAAAGCGATGAATAAGAAGTAGGAGGATCCTATGAGCATCAATGAAAAATTGAGAAGTCAACAAAACGATGAGTTATTCACCGCTATTTTAACACTTGAAAATACAGAGGAATGCTACGCATTTTTCGAAGATATTTGTACGATTAATGAATTAAAAGCTTTATCTCAACGCTTGCAAGTAGCAAAAATGTTGCGCGCAGGGGATAGCTATGAAAAAATCGTAGAAGAAACAGGTGCGAGTACGGCAACGATTAGCCGTGTAAAGCGATGCCTAGTCTATGGTGCTGATGGCTATACATTAGCACTAGATCGTCTAGGTGCAAAATAATATAAACTAGCATGACAACGGTGGCCCTTTGGCGACCGTTGATGTGCTATCTGTAGGAGGTTTATATGGAGTGGCTCGTTGAGGTAACAGGTTTACCATTTGATATCCTTATACTTATTTTGCTCGCCGTAGCAGGGGCTTTCGCAGGATTTGTTGACTCCATTGTGGGCGGCGGTGGACTCATTTCTGTACCAGCTATGTTATTAACAAATCTTCCGCCTAGTATGGCCTTGGGCAGTAATAAATTATCCAGTATTTTTGGCGCTGGTAGTGCATCGATTACGTTCTTGAGAAATCACATGGTTGATTTTTCTTTAGTTCGTAAACTATTGCCCTTTACCTTTATTGGCTCTATGATTGGTACATTAGCGGTTGTATCGTTACCGCCATTATATGTAAAGCCCATTATTATCATCTTGCTCGTTTGTGTAACCCTTTTTGTGGTTTTCAAAAAGGATTGGGGAGAGGTGAACCGCACTTCTGCAGTAGTGGGTAAAGCTCTATATATTTGTATGGCCTTTGCTCTTGGTATTGGTGCCTATGATGGTTTCATTGGACCTGGTACAGGAACATTTTTGATAATGGGCTTTATCTTTACAGGTTTTGATTTTTTACATGCATCAGCTAATGCGAAAGTATTAAACTTTACTAGTAATGTAGCGTCTTTATTGGTATTCTTATATTTAGGGCATGTCAATATTAAATATGGTCTTGCCACAGGGGCGGGACAAATCATAGGTGCATATTTAGGCTCTCATTTAGCTATTGCAAAGGGCTCGTCTTTAGTGCGTGTAGTATTCTTGTCGGTAACGACGGTAATGTTGTTGAAATTAGTGTATGACTATGTTTCAACGTTATAGGAGGACAAAGTATGCCTCATAAAAGTGATGTACAAGTGGCATTGATCAGTGGTGGTACATCGGGTATTGGCTTTGCTACGGCCAAGCTTTTACTGAAAGAAGGTTGGTGCGTAGTCATCAATGGCCGAAACGAAAAATCTGGTCAAAAAGCTAAGACTAAGTTGCGCCGCTATTCTTCAAAGGTACAGTACATTCAAGGTGATGTATCTAAACTTGAAGATTGTCAGCGCATTGTAAAAGAAACAGTTGATGTATTTGGCGGTGTATCTGCTCTCGTAACAGCGGCTGGCTACTATGAGGAAGAGTTGTTAGCGGATGTAACAGAGGCCGCTTTTGATGAAATGTTTGGTACTAATGTAAAAGGTACAGTTTTCTTGTGCCAAGCGGCGCTTCCTTATTTGCGCTCTGCAAAAGGTAGCATCGTAACGGTAGCTAGTGATGCCGGTTTACAAGGTAATGTCGCCTGTTCCGTATACGGTGCATCTAAAGGTGCGGTAGTGAGCTTTACAAAATCTTTATCCCTTGAGATGGCACCGCATGGTGTTCGCGTTAACTGCGTATGTCCTGGTGATGTAGATACATCCTTAGTAGATAAACAGATTGCTAATACTCATCAAGATAAGGCTACTGCGAAGGCTGAAATGGGGCAACACTATCCATTAGGCCGTATTGGCAAGCCGCATGAAATCGGAGAGGTAATTGTATTTTTATTGAGCAATAAAGCGTCCTTTGTAACGGGTGCAGCTTGGACTATCGATGGTGGTCTCACTAGTTGGTAAGATAGAAAATATTGGAAGTTATTTTATTTTTTAAATCTATAGATAATTAGAAAAATTCATTTCACTTCTAGCAATAGAATGGTATAATAATACTAATAATATGACCTATAGTTGGTTCACAACAAAGGAGAATACTTATGGCAGAATATAATGGCGTAACACTTGAGCCACTTATGGATGGTTCTCAAGATCGTGACTATCAAGTTGAACAATTTATTTTCTGGGGTGCAGGTCGTGCAGCAGCATTGGCTTTATCCCCTAAATTCAGCAGTGTTGCTTTGTGCGCCAATGCTACGTACATGGTAACTCGTATTGCTCATCTTTATGATGTGGAATTACAATCTGGTGCTGCAGTAGGTTTAGTTGGCGGTCTTAGCACAGCTGTAGGTACAGCGGCTATTTCCCTTCTTATTCCTTTGAAAGCAGTTCGCGTTCCTGTAGCGATTGGCTTAACATATGCTATTGGTAAAATTGCTCATATTTGGATTCAAGATGGTATGCCTTCTGATATCGAACGCTACAAACCAATGGTTGCTGAATTCCTTGAAAGCGGTAAAGCTATTGCATCTGAAATCGTTCGTGATGCAGGCGCTAGCATTCCTTTCACACAAGGTCAACGCGATGTATGGGCAGGTATTGCTAACGAAACAGGTCTTGCTAAAGAAACTTTGAAACAAGTTTACGAAGAAAAAGTAACACCTGCTATCGATAAATGGAATAACGAAACAAAATATCAACTTCATGATAATGCAGCAGAAGTGGTAGCTAAAGTATCTGATGCAGCTAAAGAGAAAATTGATGTTGCAAAAGAAAATATTGACATAGCAAAAGAATTGGCTAAAGGTGGCGTAGAAGTAGCTAAAGCTTCTGCGCAAGTAGCAGTAGACACAGTAAAAACTAAAGCTTCCGATGCTGTAGAAACAGCAAAAGATGCGGCTGCAAACACTGTTAGCACAGCGAAAGATAAAATTGGTAGTTTGCGCAAATAAGCGCTGAAGGATTATTACGATGAATCCCTTAAAAATTATTAAATACGGTAAGTATTTTAACGAATCAAGATTTGTAGGCTTTCTTGGCCGATATGGTAAGAAACTTGCCTTTGTACAACAAGCGGTAACCTTATTCCTCTGTTTACGAGATAAAGATACTCCAAAATATGTAAAAGCAGTCATTGCAGGTGCCTTAGGGTATCTCGTATTGCCTGTTGATGTTGTACCGGATACGATTGCCGTATTAGGTTGGTTAGATGATGTGGCGGTACTCGGAATAGCCTTTAAGATTGCGAATCGTTACATTAAAACGAGTCATCAAGAAGAGGCAAAAAAATTCTTCCCATTTGGTAGTAGTCGCTAACTTTTACCATTTAAGGCAGTTTGATCCACAGTGATTGAACTGCCTTTAATTATTTGACACCCTAAAGTAATAGATATACAATGAAAATTGTATACTATTTAAAAAGGACTAGATTTATGCATATTGCTTCAGTAAATGTACGATTTTACGAAACTGATATGATGGGGATTGCGCACCATAGTAATCACTTTAGATGGTTTGAAATGGCACGTATTGAATTCCTTCGTCAAATCGGTGTAACCTTGTGGGATATGATGAATGAGGATATTGTATTTCCTATTATGAACGTATCTTGCAATTATAAAGAACCAGCGAATTTTGATGATGAACTTCACATTGAAACGTACTTGGTTAAAATGACGCGTGCTCAAATGGTTTTCCGTTATCGTATGAAACGTGCTAGTGATGGTGCGCTTCTGGCGACGGGAGAAACTAAGAACGCTTTTATGTCGAAATCAACAGGAAAGATTGTGCGATTAGACGATACTTTTTATCAGCCTATGTTAGCAGCTGTTGAGGAGATGCCTAATGAATAATGTACAACAATTGCCTATCGGTGTATTTGACTCTGGTGTAGGCGGACTATCAGTATTAAAGGTATTACAAGAACAATTTCCAAATGAAGATTTTATCTATATCGGTGATAATGCCAACAATCCTGTAGGCAATCGCAGTGATGATGAAATTACGTTTTTAGCATGCCGTATTGCAGAGGCGCTTGAGAAGCAGCCTGTTAAATTGATGGTTATTGCTTGTAATACTTTCACCGTTGTTGCCCTTGATGAGGTACGTGAACGCGTATCCGTTCCAGTTATTGGGGTTTCTCAAGGCGTTAAAACCGCTATTAGTGAAAGTAAAAGTAATACTATTGGTATTATGGCTACTGTGGCTACTGTAAACAGCCATATTCATAAGCATGTCGCGTTAGAAGTTGATCCTGAAGTGCTGGTGTGGGAACAACCTTGTCCTGAACTGGCAGGTCTCATTGAGCAAGGTCATTTAGATGACTTTTTCGTTCGTGATGTGTGTGAAGAGTATGTAGAGCCTTTGCTATCTCGTGAAATTGACGTAGTTGTTTTGGGCTGTACTCATTTCCCATTTGTTAAACCTTTATTAGAGGAATTAACTGCTGGTCGGATCCAGTTTGTAGATCCTGCTTATGAAACGAGCAATCTTGTTTGTCGTATTTTAGAGCATAAGAACCTCTATAACCCTCAAGAAAACCTTGGTACGGTGAAACTGTATTTCACAAAAGATATTGAGCTTGGCGACACATTAAGTGCGTCCTTCCTCGATACAAATCGTCGTACCATTGAACATATTACACTATAAAGGAGATGCCCTATGTGGTTTTATAACATCCTAACTGTAGTAGTATCCATCATTGTGGCTATTGCAGTACTGTATTTATTATTCCGTTTGTTCGTATTGAAACAAGGTGATGAAAAGGTTATTTTGTTGCCAAAACGAGCAACTAATTTCCAAGTATCCGATCGAAACTTTGAATCTATTACATTGTTCTGTGATGTTCCTTTCGTAAATAAAGGTCGTCAAAATGGTACGATTATGGACTTATTCCCACGTCCATTATTGCCTGAGGAACAATTTGATTCTGTGAAAGTAGATGCATGGGCTATGGATATTAACCGCCCACGTCACGATGGCTATTTTGAAGCTGTTATCATTAAACCACGTAAAGGTGGCACTATCCGTGTATATGTTACGTTAACAGGTAAAAGTGGCAATATTCGAGAAGATATTAAGGGCTTCCCTTATATGAATATCGACATTTACTACCAAGTGGTTGGTCGTGAAGATTACCACATTGATAAACAACGTATTCGTTTGACCCCAGAAGAAGTAGAGGCCGCATTAGGCCAATAAGGAGGCATTTCAATGGCAGAATTAGAGTTAGTATGTGTACCAACACGTATTCTTACAGATAATGATGACATCGTAGATGCTATCGTTGAATATGGTGGTCATAATATTGGACCAGAAGATATCGTATGTGTAGCTGAATCTGTAGTGGCTATTACACAAGGTAATTTCACTCGTCCAGAAGAACTAGACGTATGCTGGCAAGCTCGTTTAATTAATCGTTTTATCCATCCAGATGGCTCCATGGCGTCCATTTACGGTATGCAAGCGGCTATGGATGTAGATGGTAAATGGAAGGTGTTAGGCGCATTTATTTTAGGTGCTATTGCTAAGATTTTCCGTAAACCAGGCGTGTTCTATGCTATTGCTCGTGCAGCATCTTTGGCTGATGATGTAACAGGCACTATGCCTCCATTCGATAAACATATCGTACATGGCCCTAAAAACCCTGATAAAGTAGCTGAGAAAATCGTATCTCGCACAGGTTGCTATGGCGCTGTAGTAGCTGACGTTAATGACTTAAAACGCTCCGCTATCTTAGGTACAAGCCGTGGCATTGATGCTAAGAAAATTGCACAATTATTGATCGATAATCCATTTGGTAATGATAGCCAAATGACTCCAATTGTTATCATCAAAAATTACGCATCTGTATCTGGTAAATAACAGAAGGCTGTACTCATCACATAGAGATGGGTACAGCCTTTTTATATTGTAATTAGGAGGTTGTATGTTATTAGGTTTAGACGTAGGTGGTACTTTTACCGATGCCGTAATTATTGACGGTCATCGCGTAGTATCAACTGCTAAAAGACGGACTACAAAGGATAATCTGATGCAGGGGATAGGTGAGGCCTTAGATGCAGTTCTAGATAGTTGTGATATATCGAAGATTGAACAAGTAACCTTATCTACTACTGTTGTGACAAATACCATTGTAGAAGTAAAGGAGCAGGTTGTAGATCTGTATGTAGTAACAGGGCCGGGTCGTAATGTAGACGACATATTTCCTGTGAGCCCTATATATCTTCAAGGCTACACAGACCACAGAGGTATCGTTGTAGAGCGTACCTCTACCGATGGCGTACGTGGTATAGCTCGTATGGTACAAGAACGAAGTGGTACAGATTTGGCGGCTGTATCTGCAAAATTTGGTGTCCGCAATCCTCAAGAGGAATTATCTATAACAGAAACATTACAAGAAACGTATAGTACCCTATCTAATGGTAGTTTATTAAGCGGATCCTTGAACTTTCCTCGTCGTACTATTAGTGCTTACTTTAATAGCGCTGTAACGCCCGTATTTACAGTATTTAAGAAAAACGTGGAAGATGCACTGAGTGCACGAAATATTAAGGCTCCACTTCATATATTAAAGGCCGATGGGGGCTCTCTTCCTATGGAGCACATGGTAAGTCGACCTGTAGAAACTGCTTTTACGGGGCCGGCTGCCACTGTGCTTGGTTTATCTGCTCTCGGTACTATAGGTAATACGCATACAGTGGCCCTAGATATTGGGGGAACTACAACAGATATTTCCCTTTGGAAACAGGGGAAACCATTGATGACGAAGAATGGCGTATCCATTCGTGAATATCCAAGCGCAGTGCGATCCTTTGCAGTTACCTCCGTCGGTATCGGCGGTGAGTCGGTAGTTCGCATAGTAGATGGTGAAATCGCGGTAGGGCCTGAACGTGTAGGTCCATCATCGGCTTTAGGTGGCCCTGAACCTACCTTAGGAGATGCTCTCATCGTATTAGGACATGCAAGTTATGGAGATGCTGAACTTGCTACACAATCCTTACAACAGTTAGCCCATCTGTTACAGGCTAATTGGAAACACGGTGAATGTGAAGATGCATTGGGGAACCATAATTCTGAAAAGCAATGGATTCATAATGTGTCAGCTCTAGATGTAGCACAGCTTATTATTGAAAAGGCATTAGAAACAATTCAACATGGCATCGATGAGGTGGTACAGGCAGAAAATAAACGACCTATCTATGTAGTTGCGGATATTGTAAATCCCGATGTTTTTGTGCCTGCTCAAATCGTCGTAGTGGGCGGTACAGCGCCTAGCTTGGGGCCAAGTATAGGCGAGTATTTGAATTTACCTGTTACCATTCCAGAAAATGCAGCTGTAGCAAATGCTATTGGTGCAGCATTAGCATTATCTACTATTGAACTTACCGTTCACGTCGATACAAAACGTCGTTTGCTTGTCATTCCTGAGTTAGGTGTTAAGCAGCAAACCTGTACCTTAAAGCGAGCTGAACAAGTAGTAGAGCGTGCAAAAGAGGCTCTCGGTGAAGAGGCATTGCGCATGGGTCTAGATAAAACGCAAGAGGTTGAGGTTATTAGCATTGAAGATTTCCCTGTTGTAGAGGGTTGGCAGTCTATGGAACGATTAATCACTGTAAAAGTACAATTAGCAGCGGGGGTGAAACACTATGTGGAATAAGGGACTATCCTATCGTGAGCGCCATGGACTCAGAAATGTTGGTATAAATAAGATTACCAATACAAAGACAGGCGACACGTTAAATCCGGACAAAATTGTATCAAATCATAGTTTAGGTCTAGTCTTTTTCCCTGCCTTTGACTGGAAGATTTCAGAAACGCATCCTGAGCGACAAGAACGATTACTCTATACGCGAGATCAAATTGTAGAGGAAGGTCTATTAGACATCCCAATTATTAGAGAATATAATCCTATCGTAGCCGATTGGGATACGATAGAGCGTGTTCATGTAGGTGCTCCTGACTTAGAGTCTTGGGTAACGGAAGCACATCGTGTATCTGCAGGAGGCGCTATTGCGGCTGCTGATGCTGTTATGCGCGGAGAGGTAGACCGTGCCTTTGCCCTAGTTAGACCTCCAGGACATCATGCGATGGCTATGGTACATGGTATTCGTGGTTTCTGTACCATAAATATTGAAGCTGTTATGATTCAACATATGCGCCAAACCTATGGTATAAAACGTGTTGCTGTGGTGGATACAGATGTACATCATGGCGATGGTTCTCAAGATGTGTTCTACCACGATCCCGATACTCTATATATTAGTTTCCATCAAGATGGTCGCACGCTATATCCAGGCACTGGCTTTATGGATGAGTTTGGTGGACCTCAAGCTATCGGAGGCAATATAGATATTCCATTGCCACCTGGCACTGGTGACGAAGGGTTGATGAAGGTTATGCGCGAATTAGTATTACCTATATTAGAGGAATTTAAGCCGGATATCGTCATCAATTCAGCGGGACAAGATAATCACTTTAGCGATCCTTTGGCGAATATGCAGGTTACCGCAAAAGGCTATGCCGAGCTTGTAGATTTATTGCAAGCTGATATAGCTGTCTTAGAAGGTGGTTACTCAGTACAGGAAGCGTTACCTTATGTAAATACAGGTATTATTTTATCTATGGCAGGCCTTGATTACAGCCAGGTCGTAGAACCTGCCTTTGATCCTGTTAAATATAAGCAAAGTCAAAATGTAACTACCTATATAGATGACCTCATTGCTAAATGGAAGGTGCAATGGGCTAATCGCCATAAGATGGCCGAAGATGAGCGCCTAGGTGCGGGAGATGTTTGGTCTAATAACTATAATGTGTATTATGATGAAACAGGCGTACAAGAGGAGCGCCTTGAAAAGGTGCGCATGTACGAAGATAAGGTAGGCTGGCATAGCGTGCTTTCACGGGGCCAATATGGACCTTATGGGCCACAAAGTGTATATGCTATGTTCATCCCTTGGCAAGGGGACGACGAAACACGGCAAGATGCGATTGTAGAGGCTAAAAGAGCTAAAGCAGAGGGCGGGGCAAGTCGTTATGTTGTGGTAGATCCTCTTGGTGAAGGACAATATGAACTATAGTGCTAGTATTAGTTGTGTTAACATATGAGCGATGTTACGGCACTATGGTATTACATTACAATATGCTTTATAGTGCTAAAAAATAGAAAAATTATGATATAATAGAAGAAATAACGCCCCTTTATGTAAGGGGCGTTCTAATGTTTAGTTTTAGAATGGTGAGGTTCCTATGCGCAGCGATAATAGAACAGCAGGTCAATTGCGACCTATTAAAATAACACGGAATTTTACAGAGTATGCAGAAGGTTCTGTACTCATTGAGTGCGGCAAGACAAAGGTTATCTGTACTGCCACAGTTGAGGATTCTGTGCCGCGCTGGCTAAAAGGTTCCGGCCGAGGCTGGGTAACAGCCGAATACTCCTTGTTGCCACGTTCTACGCAAACTCGCGTAAGCCGTGAAGCTGCAAAGGGTAAACAAACGGGTCGTACCGTAGAAATTCAACGCCTTATCGGTCGTGCATTGCGCGCTGTTGTAGACCTTGAAGCATTAGGTGAACGTTCTATTACGATCGACTGCGATGTAATTCAAGCCGATGGCGGCACGCGTACAGCATCTATTACAGGTGCCTTTGTAGCCCTCGTTGATGCGGTGGACTTCACCTTTGGTGGCGCAGGTAAATTCCCGATTACTGACTTCTGTGCAGCTATTTCCGTAGGTATTGGTCCAGAAGGGCCTATTACGGATCTTTGCTACGAAGAGGATAGTGCAGCTATCGTTGATATGAACGTGGTGCGTACAGGCTCTGGTGATATGGTTGAGGTACAAGGTACAGGTGAACATGGTACCTTTAACCGTGATGAGCTCAATGCATTACTTGATTTAGCAGAGGCTGCTACAGATGAGCTCATGGCAAAACAACGGGAAGCACTTGGCTCAACAGCAGATAAAGTAGGTAAGGTATATCCTACAGCTCCGGAGGTGTAAGGTGGAACAAATCGTATTAGCTACAGGCAATAAAGGGAAAATTCGTGAATTTTCCGAGGCTTTCTCTCATTTATCTATCGATTGTATACCTGTAAAAGAGGTTGTTACCATTGAGGAACCTGAGGAAACAGGTACAACCTTTATGGAGAATGCGCTTTTAAAGGCTCGCTACTACGCAAAAGCTACAAATCGTCCATGCCTTGCGGACGATTCTGGCATTACTGTAGATGCTCTTGATGGTGCTCCAGGTGTCTATTCTGCTCGTTATGCAGGTCATCATGGTGATGATAATGCTAACAACGAAAAACTAATTCAAGAGTTACAAGGAAAAGCTGACCGTACAGCTCATTATGTATGTGCCTTAGCACTCGTATATCCTGATGGTCGTGAAGTAACCGCTGAAGGTTATTGTGATGGACTCGTTCAAGACGAGCCAAAAGGTGATAATGGCTTTGGCTATGATCCGTATTTCCATGTGCCTCAGTTCGAGAAAGCAATGGCGGAGCTTACCATCGAAGAGAAGGAAACCATAAGTCACCGTGGTCGCGCATTACGTGAATTAATTAGTAAACTTTGATATTTTTGAACTATATGATATAGTTCATATAATATGTAATATAATAGTATTAGAGAATTTATAAAATGAAACGAATTGGTATTTTAAGTGATACCCATGGGTATCTAGAGGATATTGACCTCGTCTTGGAGGCTACGGCTGATCAAGATATTGACATGTGGCTTCACGCTGGTGATTTGGGTGATGATGCGCGCTATATGCAGGAGCATACGAATGTGCCTGTTTATGCAGTGCGCGGCAATAATGACCGAGTACAACCACTTGAGCCGCGAGAACAGTTGATTCCTCTAGAGGATACCTATATTTACATGTGTCATGGAGATAAGGTATCATATTATAATCGAATACAAGAACTGACTCATTTAGGCACCTCAATGGGGGCGCGTCTCATCGTGGCTGGCCACAGCCATCATCATGGTGAGGTTCGTTCTGGTGATGCGGTGTTCGTCAATCCTGGCAGTATTTCCTTGCCTCGAGACCGTTCTGGTGGTACCTTTGCCATCGTTACCTACGATAATGGGCAGTTTGATGTAGAGTTTGTGTATAAACAAGATCTTGTTTAGTTATATGGTGAAAGCTTCGTTTTGAATCTTTCAAAAGAAATAGTAAGTCTATGCATGGAAAGGGTTATGACATATCATGGATACACCAGTTAAAGCAAAGCCTAAAATGAAATTATATGGTTTTAATAATCTCACAAAGACGTTGAGTTTTAATATTTATGATATTTGTTATACTCGTACGGAAGAAGAGAAAAAACAATACATTCAGTACATTGATGAAGTATACAATGCAGATCGTTTAACAGCTATTTTGACGGAAGTAAGCCGTATTATCGGGGCTAACATCCTTAACGTAGCGAAACAAGACTACGACCCTCAAGGTGCGTCTGTTACGATTTTGATTTCTGAAGAGGAAATTGAAAAGGAAGATGTAGTCATGCATCTTGATAAATCTCACCTTACTGTACATACTTACCCTGAAAGCCATCCGCACAAAGGGATTAGTACATTCCGTGCCGACATTGAAGTGTCTACATGCGGTCAGATTTCTCCCCTTAAAGCACTTAACTATTTGATTCAAAGCTTTGATTCCGATATCCTTACATTGGACTACCATGTACGCGGCTTTACTCGTGATGTATCTGGTAAGAAAATCTATATCGATCATCGCATCAACTCCATTCAAAACTACATTAACTCGAAAACTCGTAACATGTACAACATGATCGATGTAAACGTATACCAAGAAAATATTTTCCACACAAAAATGATGTTAAAAGAGTTTGATTTGGATAACTATCTCTTTGGTATTACTGAAGCTGAATTGAGCGAACGTGAAATTAAGCAAATTAAACAGCAATTAAAACAAGAAATGATGGAAATATTCTATGGTCGTAATTTGCCATCTGTAAAAGCGTAAATAAAATACGTATGTTGTGTATATGTTGGAACATATCGCATAATACGAATATAACTATAAAGTAGATAAGCCTTGTCTAGCTTATCTACTTTTTCTTTGTTTATCACGGTTTTTAATAACAGAAATTAATACTATTTAAATCTAAAAAAATCGATAATTATATCGAAAAAACTTGTGTTGTTATTTATGATTTTGTATAATACAATTAGTTTATGGTATTAATTACCGACTCTAAAGAGTCCGATTGTTTCCACAAAGGAGAATTATTATGGACGTACGTGAATTAGCAGTACAGAAAAAACGTGAATTGAAAGGTTTCCTCAATGTAGGGACTAAATATGAATTGAAAGACGCACATGACTTGTCTGTAGCGTATACCCCAGGTGTAGCAGAGCCATGCTTGCGTATTAAAGATAATGAAGCTGAATCCTTCGAATTAACATGCCGTTCCAACATGGTTGCCGTAGTTTCCGACGGTACTCGTGTACTTGGCCTTGGCGATATCGGCGCTGCAGCAGCATTGCCTGTAATGGAAGGTAAATCCTTATTGTTCAAAAAATTCGGCGATGTAGACTGCATTCCATTGGTTGTAGATACTAAAGATGCTGATACTTTGATCAACACTGTAAAATTGTTGCAAAAAAACTTTGCTGGTATTAATTTGGAAGACATTTCTTCTCCTAAATGCTACGATATCGAAAATCGTTTGAAAGAAGAATTGGAAATCCCTGTATTCCATGATGACCAACACGGTACTGCAATCGCATGTTTAGCTGGTGTAAAAGGCGCTCTTCGTTTAGTTAAAAAAGATTTAGCGACTGCTAAAATCATCGTAAACGGTGCTGGTGCAGCTGGTGCAAACATTGCTCGCTTGTTATACCTTGCAGGCGCTCGTGATATTACATTGTTAGTATCCTCTGGCGTATTGCACAAAGATTATAAACGCCTTGACTCCTTGCAATCTGAATTAATCGACTTGCTTAAACTTGAAGAAAAACATGGTGACTTGGCTGAAAATGCTAAAGGCGCTGACATTCTTCTTGGTGTATCTGCAGCAGGTGCTTTCACTAAAGAAATCTTGGAAAACTTGGCTGACGATGCAATCGTATTCGCAATGGCTAACCCTAACCCAGAAGCTACATATGCAGATATGAAAGCTGCTGGTATCCGCGTTGCTGGTACAGGTCGTTCTGACGCTCCTAACCAAATCAACAACGTAGCAGTATTCCCTGGCGTATTCCGCGGTGCTATCGACGTACGTGCGGCTCAAATCACTGATGAAATGAAATTAGCTGCAGCTGATGCATTGGCTAACTTGATTCCTGATAGCGAATTGAACGAAGAAAACGTAATGCCATCCGTATTCGATCCTCGCGTAGCTCCAGCTGTTGCTAAAGCAGTTGCTGAAGTTGCTGTAAAACAAGGTATCGCTAAAAACCCTGGCGTAGTAGAAGACGGTAGCTATGAAGGTTAATCTATTTGCTGTAAAAGCATTGGCATAACCATAAAATAACTATAGAACAATATGACATGCACCTCGAAAGGGGTGCATGTTTTGCATATAGATGAATAAAATTTAAAAAATTAATGAAGTTGTAAAAAAGTACTTGTCACTATTTTGTATCAATGATATAATTATTTTCGTTGCAGAGCGATACTCGAAAGAGTAGAAAACTCAGCAAGAGTAGTGGTTGACATCAACTACCGGGTTTGCTATAATAGCAAAGTAATTAATGACGGGGCATAGCGCAGTTTGGTAGCGCACCTGGCTTGGGACCAGGGGGTCGCAGGTTCGAATCCTGCTGCTCCGACCATTTTTTATTTGCGGGTGTAGCTCAATGGTAGAGCCCCAGCCTTCCAAGCTGGTCGCGAGGGTTCGATTCCCTTCACCCGCTCCATTTTTTTTTGCCTTTTTTAGGGTAAAACGTCATATTGACGATATATACTACATAATTTATACTATAATAGATAATTACATATATAGGTAATCCACATGGTTCAGTAGCTCAGTTGGATAGAGCAACGGCCTTCTAAGCCGTGGGTCGGGGGTTCGAATCCCTCCTGGATCACCAAAGAAATAAAAATGACTTCTCTAAACTGAGAGGTCATTTTTGTTTTTTGTTTTGCTAGAATAAGATGATTTATTGTAATAAAATATATGTAAGAATTAGTTATATTTTCTGCAGAAAGAATACTATAAATTACATAAGGATTAGATTTATTTTATGAAAAAGATATTTAAAACAATAGATTTATTTGCTGGTATTGGTGGTATTAGGAGGGGGTATGAATTAACAGGGAGGTTTAAAAATATTTTATCAGCTGAAATTGATAAATATGCTTGTGTAGCTTACCAATCATTGTATGGCGAAAATCCATATAATGATGTGACTAGTGATGATTTTAAGAAAATAGTGTCAAGTACTTCCTATGATGTTTTATTAGGAGGATTTCCTTGTCAAGCTTTTTCTATAGCTGGATTAAAAAGTGGTTTTGAAGATGAAACTCGAGGAACATTATTCTTTGATATTGCTAAGATTCTTAGTATATCAAAACCCAAAGCTTTCATGCTGGAAAATGTAGAAGGTTTATTAAAACATGATAAAGGTCGTACATTTAACGTAATTATGAAAACATTGGATGAGTTGGGATATCATGTTGTGGGGGTCGATATCAATGAGACTTTATTAGGGAAAGAGTATAGAACATCTCCTGAAAAAATAGTGAGGACACCTTATAATTTTGGAATTCCTCAGAAACGTGCTCGTGTATTTATTATGGGGTTTTATAAAGCTGATTTGCCAGTTGGGTATAAATTTCCAGATTTACCAGAATCTAGAAGTTTAAATTTGTATAAAGATCTGAATGATTTAATTGAAAAAGATGTTGAAGCTAAATATTATTTATCAGCACAGGCATTAAATACATTAAATAAACATAAGGAAAGACATGCTGCCAATAAAGCTGGATTTGGTTATATTATAGTAAATGATCTAGAGAATCCAATTGCAAATACAATAATGGCAACAGGTGGTTCTGGTAAAGAACGTAATCTAATAAGGCAATATAAGAAAGAGTATGATGGTCTTGAAGGGGTACCAGGGAAAAAAGGAAAATTAAATAGTGAAGGTATACGATACATGACCCCAAACGAGTGGGGAAAATTACAGGGTTTTGTTAACTATGCCTTTATGAATGATGGAAGGGATGAGTTTCAATTACCCGAAACAATTAGTAATACTCAACGATATAAATTGTTTGGAAATTCTGTTTGTATTCCTGTTATAGAGAGTATGGCAGAATATATGGCTATGAGGTTAGATGAAATTTATGGGACTTAATAAGGGTGAGTGGTCTGAATTATATGCAATACTTTATCTATTGGAGAATAGAAATTTGAAAATTGTTGATTCAGATTTAAATATTATTGATGAATGTATTTATATAGTTGATGAAATTATATCTGAACGTAAGGATGGCGAAGTTATTTTTTTGATTGATGATAGTTTTGTCACACCTATAATATTGGGTGATGAATGTACGCGTATTTCTATTGATCAAATTTGTGAATTACGGAGATATCTATATCATGAGATTGTAAATGCGGAAATGGGGCCTGGTGCTTTTAATATTAACTTTGTTCAAAACTGGTTGGAAGAGCATCAATTAGATACAAAGTTTAAGGCTAAATCGGATGTGAAGAGTGATATAGCTCTTAAAAATATAGATATACAAACTGGTCAAAGGGTTAAATTATCTTATAGTGTGAAATCTCAATTAGGGTCTCCAGCTACTATTTTAAATGCTAGTAGTCATACAGATTTTTGCTATAAAATCTTGAATTTTCCCAAAGATAGAATTAATGAAATTAATTCTATTAATTCCTCTACAAAATTAGTAGATAGAATTCAGCGTATTATAGAGTTAGGTGGTGAGATTCAATTTAATAATGTAAAAAGTTCTATTTTTGATAATAATTTGCGTTTAATTGATAGTGACCTGCCCCATATACTCGGACAAGTATTGTTATCTTCATATATTACTGGAATAAAAAATTTATATATGCTATTTGAATCAGTTTATGGAAATACAGTTTTTGCTCGTAAAAAATTAAGTGATTTTTTATTTGCTATTAGTTTTGGGATGTTTCCTGGTAGTCCATGGAATGGATATAATACTGTTGATGGTGGAATTATAGTTGTCGCAAGTGATTCAGAAGTATATGTTTTAGATTTGATTTATTTTAAGAATCAAGTGGAACAGTATTTGTTTAATCAAACCAAATTAGATAGTCCTAGTTCTCGCAGATATAATATGTTGAATTTATATGAAGAGAACGATGAAGTTTACTTTACATTGAATTTACAAATTAGATATAAGTAAATTTACTATTATTGATTATGTAAAAAATAGTGCTCCTGATTTGATTTAAGATGAAGAAGTTTATCTTGGCTCTATAGATATTTCTTGATTGTTGGAATGGAATCAGTCGGATGTGCAAAATTTTATAAGAAACCGATCCCTTTGTACTGTTCTTAGAGATGAAATACGTAAAAAGTATAAACATAAGCGCTCTTGAAGAAAAAATAAAATCTATCATCTTAATAAAAGGGGCTGTAACAGAATGCGGTTTTACCGCATTCTAGTTGCAGCCCCTTTAAAATATAAGAAACACCAAGAAAACACAGGTTGTGATATGTCCCCCCTTTACTGGTTGTCCAGTAAAGGGGGAACATATCATAGCCGGAGCTTTTCTTTTTGTCTTCATTGTGTTATCATGAAGAAAATATGAATTTGTGTTTTGGTTTAAAAAGGAGTTTGTTTTATGGGTGCTTTTATTGGATTTATTATTTTTGTTGCTATAATATATTATATCTTTAAGTTTTTTGAGCATAGTGAGCGAGAAAAAACAGATAATCCCAATAATGATATAGAAACAACTTCGACTTCTAGCAAAAAAAATATAACTAAAAATACTTCGACTTCTAGTAAAAAAAATTCTGGCGAGGCTGTTAACGCTAATGTAAATTCTAATATTGACTCTAATGTTGACTCAAAAGAATTATTTGATGAGTATATGCAAATATTAAGAGATACTTATTCAGAGCAAGCAAAACAGAGCGATGGCGAAGAATCTATGCGTTTAGGCGAGAATTCTTTAAGTTTTCATAGGGAATGTCCTAATGGCAAAATTGGTCTTTTTGTATTTGCCGTGTCTCCTAGAAACGGACTTGACAAAAAGTTTTTAAATTTGTTTGAAGAAGAATATGCACTTGTTGCTTTAGTATTCATTGGGTTAGATAAGTCATCTGGTCCATACTATAGTGGACTTGTTACTTATTGTAATTTACAGAATAGACGATTTAACTATCAAATACTTTATGAGGATGACGACACTCCTGTTTTAATGATTCAAGGTGTAGTTGGTGGCTCTGATAAATTTGAAGATATTAATAATAGTAAAGACGCTTACCAATTTATATGTGACCTAATAGCAGCTTTGGATATTGAAGTGAGGTTTATGGAAAAAGCTAAAAAAGCTATGGCAAAAGGAGTATAATTTATTTTCCCCTTCAGTGTCCCCTCGACGAGTACACATCCTATTAATATAAATATATGCTATATTAATAAGGCGTAGTCCCCTCATCTCCACCAATATTCAAGCTAAAGCTAGAAGAAGCGTAAATACTGAACAAATGCAGTAGCTACCTAATCTTCTAGCTTTTTTAGTGTTCGTATATGTTCGCTAAATATCGTATATGTTTCACTAAAATTTCCCGATGGTTTCCCCACGATTTCCCCATGAGACACTTTTTTAAAAATGACCTAAAAGCAGTTAAATAAAGGATACTTAATAAAAAAAGACTGGCAATAATGCCGGCCTAATTATGCCATAATATCGATCGAATCGAGGTTTCGAGAGAAGATCGCCGAGCACTTGATCGTAGAATCTCAATAGTAGAAGAATCTGCTAAATTGAGTCACTCTCGTATCGATACATTAAGCGATAAACTCGAAGCCCTTCGAGACAGAATTAAATAGTTTAAATAAAGGAGCTCTCTTAGGGGCTCCTTTTATAATACGAGGTTTACATGATTAATAACGATAAACTTCAAGCTATCGTCCAAATTCTGACTGTCGGCGGGCTCGTTATAGCGTTAATTATGTCGATATTGTACGACAGAATAGAACTTTCTACGAATATAGCTTCCGGTCTAGTCGGCTTCATTGGTGGAGCCGCTATTTTAAGAAAAGGAGAAGACAAATGGCATTAGGCGATTTAAGTGCATCTTACGAATCTAACGGTAATCCTGGATGTGTATCCTCTGGGGTTGGTGATTTAGGCGGTATTAGTTACGGTGCGTATCAGTTGGCAAGCGCAGCCGGTAGTGTCGATGCATTCATTGAATGGGGCATCAATCAAGGTGGATTTTATGCTGACTATGTATATAGCTTAAATCAATACGATAATAATAGCGATGCTTTCATCGATCAATGGAAAAGTCTAGCTAACAACGATTGTAACGGCTTCCTACAAATGCAACATGACTATATTAAATCCGAGTACTACGATAAGGCATGTCGATATTTAGCGAACGAAGGTTTTCATACCGATAACCATTCTAATGCTTTAAAAGACGTGATCTGGTCCAGAGTTGTACAATATGGCCCGGGCAATGTAGTCGATTTATTTAACGAGGATTTAGCATGTGTACCTGTTTATACTTCAGAATGGAACTTCCTGGACACATATTATTTACTAGCCTAAACACATGGATGCTTCCCTGTATTTTACAGGGGGCATCCATTTTGTTTTATTGTCTTTAGACTGGTTCGCGACGTAGTCGCGAATCATTAAACTACCCGCTATGCGGGTGCGGCAACGAAAGTTATACAAAAAAATCACCTTGCTTAAGTATAATGTAGGTATTCAAGCCGCATTATATGCAAAAGAAAGGTGATTTTATATGGCAACAAAGACACAGAGCCTTGCGCACACAAAATGGTTATGCAAATACCACATAGTATTTACACTTAAGTATAGACGTAAAGTTATATATAATCAATACAGAAATAGTTTACGTGAAATACTGAGACGTTTGTGCGAATATAAGGGCGTCAAGATTATAGAGGGGGAGCTTATGGTAAATCATGTGCATATGCTAGTATTAATCTCACCTAAAATATCAGTTTCATCTTTTATGGGATATCTAAAGGGTAAAAGTGCACTAATGATGTTTGATAAACACGTAAACTTAAAGTAAAAATTTGGAAATAGACACTTTTTGCCCGAGGGATATGATGTAAGCACGGTAGGTTTAAATGAAGTTACCGTAAAAAATATATACGTGAGCAAGCGTTACATGACCAAATGAAAGATAAACTTAGTGTAAAAGAATATGAGGACCCTTTTAAGGGTAGCAAGTAATACATATCCCTTTTAAGGGGAGCGTTACGAGTCAATGGCTATGTGGCTTGAACGTAGTAAAAGCCAGCGCCTTTAGAGGCTGGCCTAGTACTACGGGCTTATAGCCCGTGAGCAGGGGCTGTAACAAAACAGCCCCTTAACACTAGAAAAGCTGTTAGTTGATTTTATATGATCAACTAACAGCTTTTTTTCTATATTTCTAAGAAAAAAAGGCCCCGAAGGGCCCTCTTCATTGGTATAATTAAGTTATGAAGAAAAACCATACCAATGAATCTAATTATACCAAACTAGTAATGCCTCGCCAACTAGTTTTACCATTGGATTATGGCATTTTGATAAAAGAAACAGCGCCTGTGCGGTTACTTGATGCTGTATTGGAGGAATTAGACTATAAAGAAGAGTTACAGCATTTGTATTCTCCTAAAGGGAGAAAATCTAAAGTTCCACCGCATATTCTGTTCAAAATTTTTGTCTATGCTATGTCCAACGGCGTGTATTCTACACGTATGATACAACAACAATGCGAAGAAAATATTAATTATATGTGGCTTCTTCAAGGCTATTCAAACCCAAGTCATATGACATTCCAACGATTTTTTGCCCGTTGTACACTAGATATCTTAATGAATCTGTTTTCACAGTTGATGGAAGCTATTAACAGACATGATACCTTAACATTTAATGAAGTCTTTATTGATGGAACTAAACTAGAGGCTAATGCCAACAAGTACACATTTGTCTGGCGAAAAGCAGTGCAAAAAAGACTAGATACATTACCATCTAAATTAGCTATATTAAAGCAAGATATCTGGAATGAATTGGGGCTAGATACCCATTGTATGAATGATGAATGTATATATACCTTCCTCGCTAAAGAAATTGAAGTACAACATATGGAACTCGTACAAGGAAAAGGTAAGCATAAAATACCATTACAACGATTGTACGAGCGAGCAGAAGCTTTATATGACAAGCGAAAAGAATACGAACAGCAGTTGTATATTATGGGTGAACGCAATAGTTATTCTAAAACAGATCATGATGCTACCTTTATGCGTATGAAGGAAGACCATATGCGTAATGGACAGCTTAAACCTGCCTACAATGTACAATTAGCTGTTCATTCTGAATATATTATGGGAGTTGGTGTATTCCCTAAGCTAAACGATACTAATACATTAATTCCATTTGCACAGCAATTAGAAGAGATTCATCGCCGCCGATTCACATATGTGGTAGCTGATGCTGGTTATGATAGCCATGAGAATTTAACTTGGTTAAAGAACAACCATTACCTATCTTGTATAAAGCCTCAATATTACGAAAAAGCGAAAACTAGAACTTGGACCAAGGATATTAGCAAAGCTCGTAATATGGAGTATATACCTGAAGAAGATGCATTTACATGTGCAAAAGGACGTAAATTAAAATATGCCTTCACGCGTAAGGAGGAAAACAAAACAGGATTTGTATCTGAGCGAAAGGTATATATTTGTGAGTCTTGTAACCGATGTGGATACAAAAAGGAATGCCAACGGTATGTGAAACCAACGACAGAAAATCCAGTAAAAAGAATTGAGATTACACCTGCGTATGATGCCGTACTGGCAGAGAACCAAGATAGATTACTCAGTGATACAGGCATTCAATTACGAATGAACCGTTCCATTCAAGTAGAAGGTGCATTTGGTGTGTTAAAACAAAATCTTGGATTTAGACGATTTTTACACCGTGGCAGTGGAAACGTGCATAAGATGTTATATCTATTGTCCATGGGATTCAATCTAGCAAAATTACATAACAGAATACAAGCAGGTCGAGTTAATACAACATTATTTACTACAAAACAAACTTCTTAAACCAAGAAATTTTTAAATAGGCCTAAAGGCCTATTTAAGTGTGCCTAAAAACAAGAAACACCAAGAAAACATACGATTTTACAAATCTAATTTTCTTGGTGTTTCTTATATTTTAAAGGGACTGCAACTAGAATTCGATGAAACCGCATTCTGTTATAGCCCCTTTTGGTTAATAAAGATATGTGTTTGATATTGTTGATAATAAGTCTATTTAATTACTAATGGGGATTTAATTGGCGCATAAACTAGTCAATTGATAGTTTACAACAAAATCATAGTTTTATGATATAATGATGAAGAAATATGGAGAATATATTTAAGAGAGATATTTTCTATAAAGGATGGGTTTTATGTATTGTTACCAAGCGTTAGAGTTGAAACGTAATGAGGATTTTTATGGGGCTGTCCAATTATATCAAAAAGAATTGAAGCTTTTTTATTCTAATCATCAGAAATATGGTGAAGCTCCAGAATATGCTAGCCATGATGTATATAATGATTGGTTTCCAGCGATTTCACAGAAGTACGATGAGTGGAGTATTGGTAATGTATATTATGCATTAGGAAAGGCTTTTTATTTGCTTGGTGAATATGATAAGGCAGTCGCTTCTTATTTGCTGAATATTAACTCCTATATTAAAGATGATTATGATTTTGAAAATGCTGCCTGGGAAAATTGGAGGTCTGATCGTGCTTTTAGAGAGAATTTTGATTTAACGTGCCCTCCACCAAGGAGTTTTAGAACGGTTTCTGATATTTATTATTATCCTAGTCGGCGTGATGAGAGTCGAGATATTGTACGTCATCTAGGGCATGCTTTAAAAGATAAATTTGAAGGTGATATTTTTTCAGCTATTATATATAAGAATGCCTTAAGTGGTGATCGTGAAGCGATAGAGGTCCTAATAGATCATCAGGAAACACAAGAAGAGTACAAAGAAATTGGTAGTGAGGCTTGGGTCCAACATATGGCTTATTTGTGCGGTATTGATGATGGCAGAATGATTGATGCTAATACATCTATCGAAATCAACATATCACGATTATTAGCTTCATCTTTAGTGTTTAGGCATCTAATTCTAGATTAGCTTATTTAGAAGTTGTTATATTTATAGATAGGGGAAAATCGTGGGACTATTATTAGTTGTTTTATTATTATTGGCAATTTTATTTGTTATTTATATTTTAATGAACTCTAAGCATCATAAAAATGCAGAGAATACGAATAGTACTATAGATGCGGATAGTGTTGATAATAATAGTGATACAGTTACAAATCAATCTCAATTTGATTATAAGGAAGCTGCTAGAGAATTTTATAGTGCTTTTATGGAACAGTTTAATTCTATCGATGGAGTGGCTGATGCGAATTATGATTTAAATAAATTTATTCAACCACTTACTGAAGAAATCGATAAAAATAATGGATTTGAGCTATATAGTCAATTCATGAATCGTATATGTAGACACCGCTGATATTATTAGTTTACGAGAATTGATAATTAAATAATATTTTTAATCTTGACTATAGATTTGTCTAACATTTATCAAGTGTAAGTGTAGTAAATCATTATATTTAAGGAATTTAGCATGTTTATTAGGTAGTAGCAGGAGTAGTCTGCTACTACCTTTTTGGGTATAGGCTATAAAGAGGGAGACCTATAAAATCATCCTTATAAAAAGGGGAATAGGTAATAATATAGAGGGGGAGCTTTATATCGGCTTAGTTGAAATATAATGGTAAAATATAAACAAAAGAAATTATATAGTCGAGTAAACAAAAGTAGGAGTGGGTATACACGTGATTACATCGGATGAAATAAAAAAACGCTTATGGGACGGAGCCAATGAATTACGTGGCTCTATGAATGCTAGCCAATATATGGATTATATGTTGGGGCTTATGTTTTATAAGTTTTTGCGTGATAAGACTTTAGATCAAGTCCGTGCTACAGAAATGCTGCATGACTTAACAGAAGCAGAGCTTCTAGAGCATTATGAAAAGCTTTACAACGAGTATCAGCGTAAGCTTGATAAACTTAAAAATCTTAAACAAGCTTATCTAAATGAGATGTTTGTTTAAAAGGAGAGTGTGTTATGGGGAACAAGAAAAAAGATTATTTAGAGAAAGCTTTCCAGGAAAAGGTTGTTCAAGAGTTACCACGATATAAATGGGAAGCTCCTGAGGAATTAAATGGTAATACTCATCTTGTTACGGTGCAAGATTTGATTAATAATTGGCGACAAGAGTTAAATCGATTAAATGCAGACCAATTAGAAAATGTACCTTTAACAGATAATGAATTTGCTCAAGTAATGCAACAGGTTAATCAAATAGCAAACTCTTATGAAGCAGCTAAGATTTTAGCTATGGAAGATTCTAAGGGAAAGATTGATGGAATATATCGTGATCCTCATCCAGATGTGACGCGTAAACAAGTAACACTTACTATTTTTAAAAAGGCTGAAGTCGCTGGTGGAGACTCTTCTTATAAGATTGCAAGGGAAGTTACATCTCCTAAAAATGGTAGTAAAGGTGAAAATAGATTTGACCTTATTTTATTAATTAATGGCTTACCATTAATTAATATCGAGCAAAAACGTAGTGATAAAAGTTTAGATTATGCTTTTTGACAGTTTAAACGATACTATGAGGATGGTGAATATCAATATAATTTTCTAGCGTTTTCTCAAATGATGGTATGTATGTCAGAAATAGAAACACGTTATTTTGCCACACCAAAATCATTAAAAGATTTTAATCCAAGCTTTGTATTCCATTGGGCGGATAAAAATAATGTATCTATCAATGACTGGAAGAAAATCATACAAAACTTCTTAATGATTCCTATGGCCCATCAAATGGTAGGTGACTATTTGGTAATTGATGAGTCCGTAAATCCTGAAAATAGAAGACATATGTTGATGCGCCCATATCAAGTATATGCGTTACAAGCGGTAGAATTGGCGACTTTAGGTGCTGATAATAAAGATAGAATTAAGCATGGTGGCTTTGTTTGGCATACAACTGGTTCTGGGAAGACAATTACCAGCTCTAAGACAGCCTTATTTTTATCAACTCGAATAGGCTTTGATAAGGTTATATTTATGGTGGATCGCCGTGAACTTGATAGTCATACGGCGGAGTCTTTTAAGGCTTATGCTGCATATGAACCTGTTGAAGTGGATGGTACAGCCTATACATATGCCTTGGGGAAAAGTCTTAAGAATGATCAAAGAGGTATAGTTGTAACAACTACCTATAAGATGGCTAATCTTGTTAAAGAATTAGTAGATAGTAAAGATACATCTCTTAAAGATAAAAAGTATGTATTTATTATTGATGAAGCACATGGAACTACGATGGGTGATATGATGCATTTAATTAAGGACTACTTTAAAGATAATGCTTTTTTTTATGGCTTTACAGGTACACCGTTGTTTGAAGAGAATCAAATTAATGGGCGTATAAATGAGCAGTCTGAGCTAATAAATACTACTGAGAAGCTATTTGGCCCATTATTGCACCAATATACTATCAATGAGGCAATTAATGATGGTAATGTATTAGGATTCAATATAGATTATGTAAATACTGGTGAATTTACTAGTTATCCGACATTGAAAATTCAAGTAATGGATGCCTATGAACAAGAGAATCCAAAAGAAACTAAAGATGATATTAAGAAGAAGTTTAGTAATTTAAGTGAGCTTCAGATTGAATTAGCAGCTAAGAAGTTAGACGTATTAAACTATAATAATCCGGAACACATTAAGCGTGTAGTAACAAGGATTTTAGATGACTGGGACCATACCTCTAAAAATCGATTCTTTAATGCTATATTAACAGCAGGATTGAAGAAACGTGTTGTTGACTATTATCACGAATTTAAAAAACAAATCGCAGAGCGTGAGATTAACTTCAATGTTGCTATGACGTTTAGTATGGGTGATGAGAATGATCCATCTGGCAATGACAGAGCTGCATATGCTGAAATGTTTGAGGATTATGAAGCATTTACAGAAGTACATTTTGACGTAAATGATCCAAAATATGGAGTTAATGCTTATTTTGCAGATTTGATAACTCGAGCTGCACAAGATGGTTCTGCTCGGAATTCTCATAATATTGATTTAGTCATTGTTGCAGACCAAATGCTTACTGGATATGACTCTAAATATCTTAATGCATTATATGTCGATAGAAGTCTTGAGTTACAAGGTCTTATTCAGGCTTACTCTCGTACTAATCGTATATATGGGAAAGATAAAGAGTTCGGTTCTATTATTAATTTCCAATATCCTAGAATTACAGAGGATAACGTTCATAGAGCATTAGCATTATATAGTAGTGGCGGTGAAAACTCTAAAGCGATTGTTGATGAATATGATGTAGCTGTAGCTAAATTTGCAAGTGCTGTTTCTGAGCTGAAGTCGGTATTTCCAAATCCAGCAGATTGGAAAATATATAAAAATGATGAGGATTATAAAGCTATCATAGGGAAGGCCTATCGTGCTGCGGCAGCTCAACTTAATAGAGTCAAACAGTATTATGTTTTCGAATGGGATGATGATGCCTTTGGTATTACTCTAGCCGAGTGGCAGAGATATGCTGGTGCATACAGGAATTTATTCCCGGCTGAAGAAACTGATGGCGGTTCTATTAATCCAATGCAAGGTGATATTAAACTTGAGGGCACTGAATTAATAACCGCAGCCACAGTTATGAAGTTAATTGGAAATAGAGTACATACAGAAGGTAGTGTACAATGTGTTGACGATGAAACACTTCGTTTACTTCATGAACAAATTGCCCAACTAGAAGCGTTAGGTGAAGCTAAAGCTGCGAATTTATTGCTCCAATTTGTAGATGAAACTTTAGTCCCTGGTCTTATTCCTGCAAATAAGGATATTGAAGAAGCTTTTTCTGAGTGGAAAGAAAGTATACTTGTAAAGAAAATCCAACAATATGCAGAGCCTCGTGGATTAGATATAAATATACTTCTTAGTGTATTTAAGCGCTATAATCCTAATGATGAGGTGATTCCTGATTATAATGATCTACTAGCATCTATTAAAGTACCTGAAGGACGTAGCCTTTTAGAAATAAAAATGGAAATAGTAGGTAGTTTACGTGAGCAGTTGGAAGAATGGAAACGAGAATCTTTTAACTAGAAACTTATTAGTTTTAGTATCATATCAATAAAGAACACCACCTAAATCAACAGTAAAGTTATTTAGGTGGTGTTTTGATAAGGACAAATACTGATGCGATGGTATAGAAAAAATAACTAAATTACGCAATTATATATGCTATCATTAGTGTGTCAATGTCGATTAACAGCGTGGTTGAGCGATTTTAGTACGGCCTTCTAAGCCGTGGGTCGGGGGTTCGAATCCCTCCTGGATCACCAAATAAAAAAGCGGATAGCTCGTAATGAGCTATCTGCTTTTTTATTTATGCGAGAGCGATAATTGCTCTATTTCAATTGTATTATGTTGTAGCCATTTTGATAATTCTGTATTATGCATTTTTCCTGCAGCTACATCAATAATTAATTTTTCCACTTCTTGTTGTGTAGCGGTAATATCATATCCATTACTGATTAAATACACATACATACTGTGGAGTGCAGTTCGTTTATTACCGTCTGTAAAGGGATGATTATTGGCGATACCATAACATAATTGTGCTGCTTTATCATAGATAGATGGATATAAGTCGTTTCCCATAAAGGTTTGAAATGGAGTATTTACAGCTGACGCTAAAAGATTTTCGTCTCGTATGCCGGAGGAGAGAATAAAGGTTTCCTCTAGTTGAATATGGAGTTCATAGATATCTTGTACCGTAAACTGAATGTCAGCTGTACTCATTTGTTCTCCAATGCTTTATATAGTTCATAATTACGCTTTAATACTTGTAGTGAGATGTCTTTTATCTTCTTATTTAGTTCTTTGTTAGTATTGCTGGTTAGGATGGGGGATTCGTGGTTTGTTTGGTTATTGGCAATTTTTGGATCTTTTGGCATCATAGATTGAACTCCTTTACTGTATTTTGATTTTTATATTTACTATATATTCGACTTTTATATCTATTATATAGGTAATAAATTAATATAAACAATACGATTTATAACAAATACTCAAAAGTTCAAATTTTATGATCTTCTATAAAGCCAGTATTTATCTATATTTTTGCCTTCAAAATATATTGTTCAAATAAAAAGTCAAAAAATAATCAAAAATTTTCTTTTTGACTTATTGACTTTTTGACTTTATCGGGTTATTATTATGTCACAGGGTTAAGAAACCCAGTAAAAATAGTATTAGTCAAATAGTTAAACTCAATGATGTATGAGGGGGTAATATATATGAACAACAACTTTAATAATTTTGGTAATGAATTTAGCAGCATGAATGATTTGTTTAATCAATTGATGGGTAACATGGGTGGTTATTCCACAGAAAACCGTCGTTATAAAATTAATGGTCGTGAAGTGACTCCAGAAGAGTTTGCTTTCTATCGTCAAACTGGTCGTTTACCTTCTAATGAAGAAATGCAAGCTGCTCAAGCTGCACAACAAGGTAAAATGAAACAAGATGGTATCCTTGCCAAGTTAGGTACAAACTTAACTCAACAAGCTCGTGACGGCAAACTCGATCCTGTAATTGGTCGTAATAAAGAAATTCAAGAAACAGCAGAAATCTTAGCACGTCGTACTAAAAATAATCCAGTACTCGTAGGTGATGCTGGTGTAGGTAAAACTGCTGTAGTAGAAGGCTTGGCACAAGCTATTGTAAATGGCGATGTACCAGCTGCTATTAAAAATAAAGAAATCATCTCCATCGATATTTCTGGCTTAGAAGCAGGCACTCAATACCGTGGTTCTTTCGAAGAAAACATTCAAAACCTTATTAAAGAGGTAAAAGCCGCTGGCAATATCATCTTGTTCTTCGACGAAATCCACCAAATCTTAGGTGCTGGTTCCACTGGTGATGGTCAAGGATCCAAAGGTTTAGCAGATATCTTGAAACCTGCGCTTTCTCGTGGTGAATTATCCGTAATCGGTGCTACAACACAAGATGAATACCGTAATACAATTATGAAAAATGCTGCATTGGCTCGTCGTTTCAATGAAGTAAAAGTAAACGCACCATCTGCAGAGGATACTTTCAAAATCTTGCAAGGTATTCGTCCATTATACGAAGCGCATCATAATATTGAATTACCTGATGCTGTGTTGAAAGCAGCGGTAGATTATTCCGTACAATACATTCCTCAACGCAGTTTGCCAGATAAAGCAATCGACTTGATCGACGTAACTGCAGCGCACTTGGCATCTCAACATCCTGTAACAGATATTAAAACATTAGAAGCAGACATTGCGGATGCAAAAGCAAAACAAGAGGAATATGCGCAAAAAGAAGATTATGAATCCGCTATCAACGAAAAAATGCGTATTCAAAAATTACAAGCAGAGCTTGATAACCATACAGAAAATCAAAAAGTAGTAGCTCAAGTGAACGATGTAGCAGAAGCTGTTGAAAGAATGACAGGTATCCCTGTATCTCAAATGGGTGCATCTGATATTGAACGCTTGAAAGATATGAAATCTCGTTTGGAAGCACATGTAATCGGCCAAGATAAAGCTGTTGAGGCTGTATCTCGAGCAATCCGTCGTAACCGTGCAGGCTTTGACGAAGGTAACCGTCCAATTGGTAGCTTCTTATTCGTAGGTCCTACTGGTGTAGGGAAAACTGAATTGGCTAAACAATTGGCTATCGACATGTTCGGTAATAAAGATGCTATCATCCGCCTCGACATGTCCGAGTATAGCGATCGCACAGCTGTATCCAAATTGATTGGTGCTACAGCAGGTTATGTTGGTTATGAAGATAACTCCAACACATTGACTGAACGCGTTCGTCGTAATCCATATTCCATCGTTCTTTTCGATGAAATCGAAAAAGCAGATCCTCAAGTTATTACATTGCTTTTACAAGTATTGGATGACGGTCGCTTAACAGATGGTCAAGGTAATACAGTAAACTTCAAAAACACTGTTATCATTGCTACATCTAATGCAGGCTTTGGCTTTGGTGCGGATGCTCAAGATGAAAGTAAAACTGACATCATGGAACGTATTGCACCATACTTCCGCCCAGAATTCTTGAACCGCTTTAACGCTGTTATTGAATTCAATCACTTAAGTAAAGAGAATTTGAAAAAAATTGTAGACTTAATGTTGGCTCAAGTAAACAAAACATTGGCTAAGAAAGGTATTACGTTAGATGTAACTGAAGCAGCTAAAGACTTATTGATGGAACAAGGCTATGACAAAGCTATGGGCGCTCGTCCATTACGCCGCGTTGTAGAAACTGAAATCCGCGATAATGTTACTGACTTCTACTTAGATAACATCGATGTAAAGCACCTACTTGCTGATGTAAAAGATGGTCACATTGTCATTACGGAAAAAGTAGATTCTGATGATAGTAAAGATCAAGGTGAGACTGACAAATAAAGCGTAGAACCATACGTGTCAGACTAATCATTTGACAAATAAGCACGCTAATACTTAAAACGGGTATCGATCATAGTATCGATACCCGTTTTTGCATACCTAGCTATATATGTACTTTATATAGGAGTATGTATAAATGTTTATGACACAATTGGAATCTGCCGTCGCTGGCATAATCACCAAAGAAATGACAATCATAATCTTAACTTAGATTTGTTTCATCTATTAATATGAAAAATCGTAATAATAAAGTTGTAAAATTTATTGTATGATGTTTTTATATTTTCTTGATGAACCATATTTTATACTCAATAAATATAGAAATACACTCCTATGAGTTTGTATTATTATTTATTTAATATACAAAAAAGACTTTTTATGTAATATAAAATGTCTTTTTTTTTACACCTAGATTTAAGTAAAGTGCTGTTAAGTTCTCTTAAATATAAAAAGTATATCGTATTGGTTTGTAAAAGTTAAAAAATGATAAATTATAAAGATAAGATGAACCGATAAATGAGAATATAAAGCAAAAATAAAATAACAGAATAAAGATAATTAGAGTAATGGTGAATTAAAATACATAATTACTTGTGTAAAAACACATTGATAATAATAAAATATTAATAAAATGGTGGTTTTGTAAAGCGTCAAAATCTCTTGGAAGATGAATAAAAATTTTTATAATCATAAAAAGTAGTTGAGAGTAAAAGAGATAACATGATAGAATTATGAAGTCAGGTTCAAAAATATGATACTTAATATTGAGGAAATTGTCATAAAGATGAAAGTATATAATACTGAGAAAAATCATGTATTTGAGAGTGTTAAATATTAAAGGAGATTATGATGAATAAGATCTTTAAGGTTATTTGGTCTAAAAGTAAACAATGTTATGTAGTCGTATCAGAAATTGCTAAAAATACAACAGGGAAAAAGAAAATTATTGTAGCGAGTATTTTGGCTACTTTAGCGATGCAAACAGTTAGCATTACAAATGTACAAGCTATCAATGATACGGGTACGGGTACACAAGGGTCAGTAGCGATAGGCTATGGTAGCCAAGCAAAAGGTACTACCGTTGGTGGCGTGGTTAACCCATCTGTTGCAGTAGGTACTGGATCTTATGCTGAGGGAAATTCGGCACTTGCACTAGGCACTAGATCTTGGGCTAAGGGTTCATATAATGTGTCCGTGGGGCGTGAAGCAACTTCAAGCCAAGACTATGGGATTGCCATTGGCTATCAAGCTAATGTCTCGGCAATTCATGGAATGGCGTTAGGCGAACGAGCAGCTGCCTCAGGTCAAATAGCTGTAGCTGTTGGTGCTAATGCTAAAGCTACAGGGGCTAACTCCTTTGCGGGAGGATTTAACTCTGAATCTGGTGGGACTAGTTCTGTGGCCTTAGGCGAGTCCGCTACATCTAGTGGAGATACTTCTGTCGCAATAGGTAAAAATACTGTTGCAAGTAGTGGCGATGCGGTATCTATAGGTACATCATCTCAAGCAACTGGTGGTGATGCGGTGTCTATAGGTTCATCATCGCAAGCCACTGGTGGAGATTCCATTGCATTAGGTAAAAGTGCAAAAGCGAAAAATGGTGATACAATTGCCATTGGGCAAGACGCAGAAGCTAGTTTACTTAATGCTGTAGCATTAGGTAAAACAAGTAAGGCTACAGGGGCATCTGCAACAGCATTAGGTCCACAAAGTACAGCTTCAGCTACATTTGCTACTGCTATTGGTATGAGCTCCGTTGCGAGCCAAGAGTATGCAATAGCAATTGGTGGCGGTTCAGAAGCTACTGTAGAAAGAGGTGTTGCATTAGGTACATATTCTAAAGCAGATACGGCTTCGGGTGTAGCTGGATATAATGCTAATGCAAATCGTACAAATAAATATGCTGGGTTAACAGGAAATACGTTGACAAGTACTTGGGGTGCTGTTTCTGTTGGCGATGGTACTAATACACGTCAAATGACAGGTCTTGCAGCTGGTACAAAGGATACAGATGCTGTTAACGTAGCTCAACTTAAGAGTGTTAATCTAGCTTTTACTGGCGATAACAGTTCCAGTGGCGATGTTAATTTAGCAAATAGTAAGCTAGCTGTTACTGGTGATACAACATATATAACAACAACTGCAGCGAACCAAGGTATAACTGTTAAGGGCGTCAAAAAAGATATTACCGTTTCAAACGGTACTGCAAGTGCAAGTGTTGGTATGGCTGATGCTAAAAATGTAGCAGAAGCAATCAATCAAGCCAATGCGGATCAAAAAATTACTTACAAAGCTAATGGTGGTACTGCTAATAGTGTTAAATTATCCGATGGACTTAATTTTTCTGATGGCACATCCACAGTAGTTACAGTAGGAACTAATGGCCAAGTTACTTATGATTTAAATGCAGCGACTAAAAAATCTATCAATGATTCTGAAGCAGCTGTAAAACGTACTATTTCATTAGGTGCGGATAGTGGTACTCGTTCTAGTCAATCATTAAATAATAACAATGTAGATTTTAATGTTAAGGGCTCTAGTGGATCTTATATTACTACTTCTATGGCTGGTAATACGGTTAATATTAATACTACAAAAGGTACCATCCAAAGTGATGCATCAGGAACGGCATCTCTATCTGGTGCTGATGGATTGGCAACGGCTCAAAATGTAGCAACTGCTATTAATAAGGCTAAAGAAGGTTCTGCATGGAATTTAGCAGTTAATACAGGGGCAGCTCAAAAGGTTGCTGGTGGTACTAATGTTACGTTGCAAAATGGTAAGAATATTGCATTGACACAAACAGGTACAACAATTACTGTGGGCACGACTAGTCAGCTTACAGCCGATTCTGTAACAGTAGGTTCTGGTACTAATCAGATTGTTTTAAATGGTACTACTGGTGAGGTTTCTGGTAAAAGTATTAAAACTGGAAATAGTACTTTAGATACTAGTGGATTAACAATTTCAGGTGGTCCATCTGTAACATCTACTGGTATTAATGCTGGTAATAAAGTTATTTCTGGCGTGAGTCAAGGTGTAGGCGGTACTGATGCTGTTAATAAAAGCCAAATGGATGCAGCGATTAAAACTGTAGCGGATTCTACTAGTGAATTAGGGAAAAACACAATTACATTAGCAGCTCAATCTGGTTCTACTACTGGTCAAGCCTTAAACTCCGCGACTGGTATTAGGTTTAATATTAATGGTGAAAGTGGTAGCGATGCTTTGATTAGTACATCAGCTAGTGGCGCAAATGTATCTGTAGCATCCACACAAAAACTTAAAGATGCTGTTACTCAAGCGGCAAATGCAGCTAATAAAGATCTATCTAATTTATCTACAGCTGGTGAAACTCATATTAAAGATCTTGCTAAAACTGCGGCAACATGGAATGTGTCTACTAATGGTAGTAATAATACTGCTGTAGCAGGTGGGGAAACTGTAAACTTCATTAATGGTGATAATGTAGCTATTACAAATACAGGCCGCAATATTACTATTAGTACTGCGAAAAATGTATCCTTCGATAAAGTAACACTTGGTGGTATTACTATCGATAAAACAAACGGTATTAATGCTGGCGGTAAAGAAATTAAAGGCATTGCCGATGCAACTGCTGCAGATTCTGCTGTAAGCAAAAGTCAAATGGAGACCGCTATTGCGAATGCACAAACAGCAGCAAGCTCTACTGAAAAAGTAGTGGCAAAAACATTAACTGGTGATAACAACTTAGCCACTGTAACAGGCCAAACTGGTACCGCTAAGAATGAAACTTATGAAGTAGCCGTATCTGAAAATGCTGTGAAAGCCGTGGCGGTTAATGCTGCACAAGATGCTGTTAAGGTGGCTGGAACTGGCTTAGCAACAGTATCTGATGCTACTGCAGCGGGTGTAAAAACATACACTGTCAATGTAGAAGAAGGTAAACTAGTTCTTGATGATACAACTGGTAACATCGGTGCTGCTGGATCGACACAAGGTACTACAGCAGGTAAAGATGGCGTAGCCACAACACAAAATGTAGCGAAAGCGATTAATGATGCTGTCACAAAAGCAAATGCTAATAATGCACAAGCACTAGCTGATGCAGAACACAAGTTTGATGGTGATACAGGCACAACCTCTGTTCGTAAACATGGTGAAGTATTATCTGTTAAAGGTGGTGTGACTACACCAGCTGACTTAACAACTGGTAATATTGGCGTTGTATCTGATGGCGCTGGTACATTAAATGTTAAATTGGCTAAAGCCTTAACAGGTTTAACATCTGCTACTTACACTGACGGTGCAGGTAATACACAAACTGTAACAGGTGCCTCCTCTACCATTACTGATGGAGCAGGCAATACAACAGCGCTTACAAAAGGCGGTTTATCTACAACAGATGGTACGAATACAACAACAGTAACACCAAATGGTATGACTGCTACTGATGGTACAAATACTGTTAAGGTAGAAGGTACTGGTATTGATGCAGGTAACACAGAAATTAAGAATGTAGCAGCTGGCACAACAAACACATCTGCTGTTAATAAAAAGCAAATGGAAGATGCTGTTAAAGCTGGTGGTACTTGGAAGGTTACAACTAATACAGGTGCTACAACAGAGGTAACTGGTGGGGATACTGTAGACTTCATTAATGGCGATAATATTGCCATTACCAATACAGGTCGCAATATTACGATTGGTACTGCTAAAACCGTATCTTTCGATAAAGTAACAGTTGGTGGTATTACTATCGATAAAACAGATGGTATTAATGCCGGTGGTAAAGAAATTAAAGGCATTGCCGATGCAACCGCTGCAGATTCTGCAGTAAGCAAAGGTCAAATGGATACAGCTATTGCTAATGCACAAACAGCAGCAACTTCTACTGAAAAAGTAGTAGCTAAAACATTGACTGGCGATAACAACTTAGCAACGGTAACAGGCCAAACTGGTACCGCTAAGAATGAAACCTATGAAGTAGCCGTATCTGAAAATGCTGTGAAAGCGGTAGCAGTCAATGCTGCCCAAGATGCCGTTAAGGTTGCTGGAACTGGTTTAGCAACAGTATCTGATGCTACTGCAGGCGGTGTAAAAACATATACTGTCAATGTAGAAGAAGGCAAGCTAGTTCTTGATGATGCCACTGGTAACGTAGGTGCTGCAGGATCTACACAAGGTACTACAGCCGGTAAAGATGGCGTAGCGACCACACAAAATGTAGCGAAAGCGATTAACGAAGCTGTTACAAAAGCAAATACTAATAATGCACAAGCATTAGCTGATGCAGAACACAAGTTTGATGGTGATACAGGCACAACCTCTGTTCGTAAACACGGTGAAGTATTATCTATTAAAGGTGGAGTAACAACACCAGCTGACTTAACAACTGGTAATATTGGCGTTGTATCCGATGGTGCTGGTACGTTGAATGTTAGATTGGCCAAAGTATTAACTGGTTTAACATCTGCTACGTACACCGATGCTGCAGGTAACACAACGACTGTGACAGGTGGTTCTACTACAATTGCTGATGCAGCGGGTAATACGCAAACATTGGCACCAACAAAATCTGAAATTAAAGATAACGCTGGTGTATCCACTGTGACTACAAAAGATGGTGTTACTACAACAGATGCTGCAGGTAATACCACAGCACTTACTAAAGGTGGCTTATCTACTAAAGATGGTACCAATACTACAATAGTAGCACCTACTGGCGTTACTGCTACGGATGGTACACATACTGTTAAGGTAGAAGGCTCTGGTATTGATGCAGGTAACACAGAAATTAAGAATGTAGCAGCTGGCACAACCAATACATCTGCTGTTAATAAAAAGCAAATGGATGATGCTATTACTAAAGCCACAGGTGATGCAACTCACGAGTTCGGCGGTGATGATACTACTGTTGTGAGCCGTAAACATGGTGAACAACTTAACATTAAAGGTGGTGCATCTACAACTGCAGCGGATCTTACAGACGGCAACATTGCTGTATTAGGTGATGCGACAACAGGTACATTAAACCTTAAATTGGCTAAAGCCTTAACCGGTTTAACATCTGCTACGTACACAGATGCAGCCGGTAACACAACAACTGTAACTGGTGGTACTACTACGATTGCTGATGCAGCGGGTAATACACAAACATTGGCACCAACGAAATCTGAAATTAAAGATAACGCTGGTGTATCCACTGTGACTACAAAAGACGGTGTGACTGCTAAGGATGCTGCAGGCAATACAACAGCACTTACAAAAGGCGGCTTATCTACAACTGATGGTACGAATATAACAATGGTAACACCAAATGGTTTGACTGCTACCGATGGTACAAATACTGTTAAGGTAGAAGGCTCCGGTATTGATGCAGGCAACACAGAAATTAAAAATGTAGCAGCTGGCACAACCAATACATCTGCTGTTAATAAAAAGCAAATGGAAGATGCTGTTAAAGCTGGTGGTACTTGGAAGATTACGACAAATACAGGTGCCACAACAGAGGTAACTGGTGGCGATACTGTAGACTTCATTAATGGTGATAATATTGCCATTACAAATACAGGCCGCAATATTACTATTGGTACTGCTAAAACTGTATCCTTCGATAAAGTAACAGTTGGTGGTATTACTATCGATAAAACAGATGGTATTAATGCAGGCGGTAAAGAGCTTAAAGGTATCGCCGATGCAACTGCTGCAGATTCTGCTGTAAGCAAAGGGCAAATGGATACAGCTATTGCGAATGCGCAAACAGCAGCAACCTCTACTGAAAAAGTAGTGGCTAAAACATTGACTGGCGATAACAACTTAGCAACGGTAACAGGTCAAACTGGTACTGCTAAGAATGAAACTTATGAAGTAGCCGTATCTGAAAATGCTGTGAAAGCCGTGGCGGTTAATGCCGCACAAGATGCCGTTAAGGTTGCTGGAACTGGCTTAGCAACCGTATCTGATGCTACTGCAGCCGGTGTAAAAACATACACTGTCAATGTAGAAGAAGGTAAACTAGTTCTTGATGATACAACTGGTAACGTAGGTGCTGCTGGATCTACACAAGGTACTACAGCCGGTAAAGATGGCGTAGCCACAACACAAAATGTAGCGAAAGTGATTAATGATGCTGTCACAAAAGCAAATGCTAATAATGCACAAGCATTAGCTGATGCAGAACACAAGTTTGATGGTGATACAGGCACAACCTCTGTTCGTAAACATGGTGAAGTATTATCTGTTAAAGGTGGTGTGACTACACTAGCTGACTTAACGACTGGTAATATTGGTGTCGTATCTGATGGCGCTGGTACATTAAATGTTAAATTGGCAAAAGCCTTAACTGGTTTAACTTCTGCTACGTACACAGATGCAGCAGGTAACACAACGACTGTGACTGGTGGTACTACTACGATTGCTGATGCAGCGGGTAATACACAAACATTGGCACCAACGAAGTCTGAAATTAAAGATAACGCGGGTGTATCCACTGTAACTACAAAAGACGGTGTGACTGCAAAGGATGCCGCAGGCCATACAACGGCATTGACAAATGGTGGCGTAAACACTACTGATGCCGCAGGCAATACAACAGCGTTAACAAACGGTGGTGTAAGCACTACTGATGGTGCAGGTAATACGACAGCACTTACAAAAGGTGGTTTATCTACAACAGATGGCACTAACACTACAACGGTAACACCAAATGGTATGACTGCCACAGATGGTACCAATACTGTTAAGGTAGAAGGTTCTGGTATTGATGCAGGTAACACAGAAATTAAAAATGTAGCAGCTGGTACAACCAATACATCTGCTGTAAATAAAAAGCAAATGGATGATGCTATCAGTAAAGCTACAGGCGATGCAACGCATGAGTTCGTTGGTGATGATACTACTGTTGTGAGCCGTAAACATGGCGAACAACTTAACATTAAAGGTGGTGCATCTACAGCTGCAGCAGATCTTACAGACGGTAACATTGCTGTATTAGGTGATGCGACAACAGGTACATTAAACCTTAAATTGGCAAAAGCCTTAACCGGTTTAACATCTGCTACGTACACAGATGCAGCAGGTAACACAACGACTGTGACTGGTGGTAGTACTACGATTGCTGATGCAGCGGGTAATACACAAACATTGGCACCAACGAAGTCTGAAATTAAAGACAACGCGGGTGTATCCACTGTGACTACAAAAGACGGTGTGACTGCAAAGGATGCCGCAGGCAATACAACGGCGTTGACAAATGGTGGCGTAAACACTACTGATGGTGCAGGTAATACGACAGCACTTACTAAAGGTGGCTTATCTACAACCGATGGTACGAATACAACAACGGTAACACCAAATGGTATGACTGCTACGGATGGTACGAATACTGTTAAGGTAGAAGGTACAGGTATTGATGCAGGTAACACAGAAATTAAGAATGTAGCAGCCGGCACAACAAATACATCTGCTGTTAATAAAAAGCAAATGGATGATGCTATTACTAAAGCTACAGGTGATGCAACTCACGAGTTCGGCGGTGATGATACTACTGTTGTGAGCCGTAAACATGGTGAACAACTTAACATTAAAGGTGGTGCATCCACAACAGCAGCGGATCTTACAGACGGTAACATTGCTGTATTAGGTGATGCGACAACAGGTACATTAAACCTTAAGTTGGCAAAAGTGTTAACCGGTTTAACATCTGCTACGTACACAGATGCAGCAGGTAACACAACGACTGTAACTGGTGGCTCCACTACGATTGCTGATGCAGCGGGTAATACGCAAACATTGGCACCAACGAAATCTGAAATTAAAGACAACACTGGTGTATCCACTGTGACTACAAAAGACGGTATGACGGCTAAGGATGCTGCAGGCAATACAACGGCGTTGACAAATGGTGGTGTAAGCACTACTGATGGTGCAGGTAATACGACAGCACTTACAAAAGGTGGTTTATCTACAACAGATGGCACTAACACTACAACGGTAACACCAAATGGTATGACTGCCACAGATGGTACCAATACTGTTAAGGTAGAAGGTTCTGGTATTGATGCAGGCAACACAGAAATTAAGAATGTAGCAGCTGGCACAACCAATACATCTGCTGTTAATAAAAAGCAAATGGATGATGCTATTAGTAAAGCCACAGGCGATGCAACGCACGAGTTCGCTGGTGATGATACTACTGTTGTGAGCCGTAAACATGGTGAACAACTTAACATTAAAGGTGGAGCATCTACAGTAGTAGCGGATCTTACAGACGGTAACATTGCTGTATTAGGTGATGCTACAACAGGTACATTAAACCTTAAATTGGCAAAAGCGTTAACAGGTTTAACATCTGCTACGTACACCGATGTAGCGGGTAACACAACGACTGTGACTGGGGGCTCTACTACGATTGCTGATGCAGCGGGTAATTCACAAACATTGGCACCAACGAAATCTGAAATTAAAGACAACGCGGGTGTATCCACTGTAACTACGAAAGACGGTGTGACTGCAACCGATGCCGCAGGCAATACAACGGCATTGACAAATGGCGGTGTGAGCACTACTGATGGCGCAGGTAATACAACAGCACTTACAAAAGGCGGATTATCTACAACCGATGGTACGAATACAACAACGGTAACACCAAAGGGGATGACTGCTACCGATGGCACAAATACTGTTAAGGTAGAAGGCTCTGGTATTGATGCAGGCAACACAGAAATTAAAAATGTAGCAGCTGGCACAACAAACACATCTGCTGTTAATAAAAAGCAAATGGATGATGCTATTAGTAAAGCTACAAGTGATGCAACTCACGAATTCGCTGGTGATACTGGTAACACGTCTGTACGTAAGCACGGAGAAGTATTATCTATTAAAGGTGGCGTAACTGATACTACTAAACTATCAGATAATAATATTGGTGTTGTATCTGATGGTGCTGGTACATTAAATGTTAAATTAGCTAAAGATTTAGTTGGTTTAAACTCTGCTACGTACACAGATGCAGCAGGTAATACAACGACTGTGACTGGTGGTACAACTACGATTTCTGATGCAGCGGGTAATACACAAACATTGGCACCAACGAAGTCTGAAATTAAAGATAGTACTGGTGTATCCACTGTGACTACAAAAGACGGTGTGACTGCAAAGGATGCTGCTGGCAATACAACAGCATTGACAAATAGTGGTGTGAGCACTACTGATGGTGCAGGCAATACGACAGCTCTTACTAAAGGTGGTCTATCTACAACCGATGGAACGAATACAACAACGGTAACACCAAATGGTTTGACTGCTACGGATGGCACAAATACTGTTAAAGTGAATGGCTCTGGTATTGATGCAGGTAACACGGAAATTAAAAATGTAGCCGATGGTACTACAGCGCATTCTGCTGTTAATAAAAATCAGTTAGATACGGCTGTTAATAGATTACAAAATGCTACAGATAATATTTCCTTGAATATTGCAGGCAATAATGGAACTGGTAATATAAAACTTAAAGACCAAGTGCTTCATATCGATGGTACAAATGGCCTTACTACAAAGGCGAATGGTCAGTCTGTAACAGTGGGCCTAGATGATGCTACGATGAGTACGATTAATAATACGGCAGCTTTAGCAAATAATGCGGCTAAAAAGGATTTGAGTAATATTGATCAAGCTGGTAAAGAAGTGATTAAGAATACGGCTGCTTGGCATGTGAAAGTAAATAGTATGGCACCAGAAACAGTAAAAGGTGGAGATACTGTTACTTTCAATGATGGTCATAATATAACAATTACTAATACTGGTAAGGATATTACAGTAGCCACTAAGAAAGAAGTAACTTTTGATAAAGTGTCTGTTGGCGGTATTACAATTGATAAACAAGCAGATCATATTTCTGGCGTCTCCTCGATTACTGGTAGTGGTTCTGGTGCACCAACTATGACCTTTAATGCGGCAAATGGATCTACTCCTAGCAGTGTATCAATGGATAGCAATTTGGATATGGGTGGTAAACAAATTAATAATGTGGCAGCAGCTACGCGTCCTACTGATGCTGTTAATAAGCAACAAGTTGATCAAGCGATGAAGAGTCTTGCTGGCATGGCAGATAGTGCTGCTAAAAAGTATGCTAGTAAGGCAGGTGCTAATGCGGCTGCATTGGCTGCGTTGAAACCAATTCAATATGATCCATTAGCGCCAACACAAATTATGGCTGGTATTGGTAATTATAAATCTCAAACAGCTGTGGCTATTGGCGTAGCGCATTATGCTAATGAAGATACTATGTTTAATATTGGTGCTTCTTTAGATAGTCAAGATGCAATGCTTAATGCAGGTGTGACTCATAAATTTGGTTCCAGTGCTGAAAGAAAAGATATTCCTGATCGCTATAAGGGTGGTCCTATTAGTTCTATTTATGTAATGCAAGATGAAGTATCTGCATTAAAAGCACAAAATAGTGAAATGCAAGCGATGTTAGACAAACAGTCTTCTGAAAATGCAGCTATTATTGCAGAAAACAAAATACTACGTGAGCAAAATGAAGAAATGCAACGTAAAGTTGATTTGATACTTTCTAAATTACAATAAATAGTTTCTCATCTCTATGAGTCGCAGAAGAGCTCAATCTACATAATGTGGATTGAGCTCTTTTTGTGTATATTTCTTTAACATACAATTATAAGAAAATTTTCTAGGTATGATAAAAATCATTGGTAAAGCATCTAAAAATTTAGTATAATCATATCAATATTTATGAATTCTATAGAATTTAAAAGTTTCATGAAGCGGAGAGGAGAGTGTGTATGTCACATTATATAGATTTAAACAGCGATTTAGGTGAAAGCTTTGGCAATTATACATTAGGCATGGATAGTGAAGTCTTAAATCACGTTACCAGTGCTAATGTCGCCTGTGGTTGGCATGCTGGAGATCCTCTTATTATGGATGCAACAGTACGCATGTGTAAGGAGAAGGGCGTAGCCGTAGGTGCACATCCTGGCTATCCTGATTTGATGGGCTTTGGACGCCGTGCCATGGCGGTAAATCCTGGTGAAGCAAAAGCGTATATGATATATCAGTTAGGTGCTTTACAAGCCTTTTGTGATAGTTATGGTGTTACATTACAGCATATGAAGTTACATGGCGCTTTTTATAATACAGCCTGTGTAACACCTGCGTTGGCTGATGCAGTGCTAGATGGATTACAAGCGGTGAATCCTAACATTGCAGCTATGGTCTTGAGTGGTAGTTATATTGCTAAAGAGGCGGAGCGCCGAGGTATCCCTGTGATTCAAGAGGTCTTTGCAGATCGTGGTTATACCGATGAAGGGACGCTCGTACCTCGTACTGAGCCTGGTGCTTTTATCAAAGATCCTCAAGAGGCTCTTGAACGAGTTCTTATGATGGTCAAAGAAGGTAAAGTAGTAACCAATACGGGTAATACCATAGATATTGTGGCAGACTCTATCTGTGTTCATGGTGATAATCCAGAAGCAATTGCTTTCACAAAGTATATTCGTGAAGGCCTTGCAAAAGCGGGTGTAACGGTCGCTAATTTCCAAGACCGGAAAAAATAAGTATTGTATATAGTATTAGTTCTATGTGGAGGTTCTTATGAAACCAATTACAGGTAAAGCTAGTTTCTCTGTCCTGTTAGGGGCAGCATTCTTGATGGCCACGTCCTCTATTGGACCGGGCTTTATGTTACAAACAGCGGCGTTTACAAATGAGCTGAAAGCAGATTTTGCATTTGCCATTGTTGTATCCGTTATTTTTTCTATTATTGCACAGCTTAATGTATGGACTATCATTGGCGTATCCCAAATGCGCGGTCAAGATATTGCAAATAAAGTATTGCCAGGCCTAGGTTATTTTGTGGCATTTTTGATTTCCCTTGGGGGCCTAGCTTTCAATATTGGCAATATCGGTGGTGCATCAATGGGTCTCAATATTATTTTTGGTGTTGATACGACTACAGGGGCGGCCATTAGCGGTATTTTAGGTATTTTACTATTTACGTCTAAGAAAATGGGCGGTGTATTAGATAATACGGCAAAAGTTCTGGGCACAGTTATGCTTGTTCTCATCGGTTACGTAGCCTTTTCTACGAATCCACCTGTTGCTGAGGCTGCTACTCACGCCGTTGTTCCTACTAATTATCCTTGGCTTGCAACGATTACCCTCATCGGCGGTACAGTAGGTGGTTATATTACCTTCTCCGGTGGTCACCGTCTTATCGATGCTGGTATTACAGGTCAAGAGCACTTGAAAGATGTACGTCGTGCAGCGATTATGGGGATGTCTGTAGATGCCTTAGTTCGTGTGTTATTATTCTTAGCAGTTCTTGGTGTTGTATCCATGGGCTTTGCACTTGACCCTAAAGATCCAGCGGGCTCTGCATTCCTTCTAGGTGCTGGTGAAGTTGGTCATAAATTATTTGGTATCGTATTCTTCTGTGCGGCTCTAACCTCTGTAGTAGGGGCTGCCTACACATCTGTTTCCTTCTTGAAAACACTATTTAAAGTAGTAGAAAAAAATGAAAAGTTAACTATTATGGCCTTCATCTTTATTTCTACTTGTATCTTAATCTTTATCGGCAAACCAGCATCTCTATTGATTTTGGCAGGTTCTGTGAATGGTTTAATTTTGCCTGTTACATTGGCGGTTATGCTCTTTGCAACACATAAATCTGAAATCGTAGGGGCATACAAACACAATAAACTGTTATATTACACAGGTTGGATTGTAGTGCTTGTAACAGCTTACATTGGTGTAACATCTTTGAAAGGCATTGCGAAACTTCTAGGTTAATTTAATATTCGTGAAAGCACCATTATGTTCTCTTCGAATGTAATGGTCCTTTCAGGTTATACAGGGAGGTACATATGAAGCCTACAATTTCACCTGTAGGTGATCGGGCTATCTCTATTGATTTTGGTCAAGTAATCGATCCAACAATTAATCGCCATATTCGACAAACTATAGAGCGAATTAAAGAGCTTCAGCTCGAAGGAATTATTGAACTAGTTCCTACATACTGTGCATTGCTGGTAGAATATGATGCAATGCTATATTCTTATTCTGAAATTTGTAACATTATTGAGCCCACATTAGAAAAAGGTATGACTGATACGACAAATGAACTGGTCACAGTTGTTGAAGTACCCACCGTATATGGTGGCGAATTTGGTCCCGACCTTAGCTTTGTAGCATCTCATAATCACTTAAGCGAGGATGAAGTCATATCTATTCATAGTGGAACTGATTATTTAGTATATATGCTAGGCTTTATTCCTGGCTTTACCTATTTAGGTGGCATGGATCCACGTATAGCGACGCCTCGTTTATCTTCGCCGAGAACTTTGATTCCAGCCGGCTCTGTAGGAATTGCAGGGGAACAGACTGGTACCTATCCATCTGATTCTCCAGGAGGCTGGCAAATCATTGGTCGCACGCCAGTGACCATGTATGATATGTCAAAGGCACAAGCCGCATTATTAAAAGCAGGTGATTATGTGCGTTATGTACCTATTGATGAAAGTGAATTCCATCGCATCAAAGCGTTAGGTACTGATTATGTCCCTGTTATACGTGAAGTAGAGGTAGGTGATTTACGTGGCGTTAAATAAGTTTGAAAATGCAGTCATCCACGTAGATGCACCAGGTATGTATACGACTATACAAGATATAGGCCGCGTGGGGTACCAACAATATGGTATGCCTGTTGCGGGGCCTATGGATAGTGAAAGCTATCTATTGGGGCAGGCATTAGTAGGTAATACTGAACCTGTAGGGGCCTTAGAGTGTACCGTACTACCACCTACATTAACTGTAAAAGGTACATGTATTGTTGCTTTTACAGGGGCGGATATGCAATCTACTATCAACAATGTAGTAGTGCCTAGATATATTCCCTTTGTGTGTCACGAAGGTGATGTTATATCTGGTGGATTTAGCCAATGTGGGGTGCGCATGTATATTGCGTTCTCCGGTGGTATCGATGTGCCTGAAATTAATGGCAGTGTCTCTACTCATACAAAAGCAAAAATAGGTGGACTAGAAGGCAGACAATTAAAAGCTGGTGATGAGTTTGGTATTAAATCTCTCACTAGAGAAGCTGTACATGTATGTGACTATTACGGTGAAGGTCATAACTTGTTTAATACGGTGTTATACAATCGTGGAGGACGGGAATATCATGAACCGTTGCGAGTAGTCCTTGGAGAGCAAGCTAAGCACTTTACAGAGAACGGGATTAAAACCTTTGGCAGTAAAATCTATACATTGACTGTACAATGTGATCGTATGGGCTTCCGTTTAGATGGCCCAATCATAGAGCATGTAGATAGTGCAGATATTATTTCTGACGGTGCCGTATTTGGATCTATTCAAGTTCCGTCCGATGGGAACCCAATTGTCCTTATGGCGGATCGTCAAACAACGGGAGGTTATACAAAAATTGGTACAATTATTACGGCGGATTTACCTCGTTTAAGTCAATTGCCTGTAGGTGATGGCATCCACTTTGATATTGTATCCATAGAAGAAGCACAAGACATATATCGAACCTATATGAAACGATTACATAAGCGTATGCAATTGGCATACGAACAAAGTACATATGTGTTTAAGGTAAATTAATAATAGATATATTTTAATTATCTAAAATAGTAAAAAGCTATCTTATAGAAGTTAAATTCTATGAGATAGCTTTTTCTTTATGAAAATAGGATGAAAAATACATTGAAAAGATGAAAGTTAGATGATATAATATCGACGAATATCGAAATAAAAAATCATGAGAGGGATTTTAAACGTATATTAATTAATACTTAATGTAGATATGATAGAGAGGTAAAAAAGAGATTAGTATGAATACGATTTTTAAAGTAGTTTGGTCTGCGTCCAAACAATGCTACGTAGTAGCATCTGAATTAGCTACTAATACTAGTGGTAAAAAGAAAATTATGGTGGCTACCGTGTTAGCTGCGTTAGCGATGGGAAGCTCCTTACAAGTGGGGGCAGAAACAACAGTTACGGCAGATCAGGTTAATGCTGTACATATTAAGGCTGATACTATTAAAGTTGAGCATGGCGGTATTTTAACTGAAATCGGTGGTGATGTAATTAATATTTCCTCTGGGCATGATTTGGATTCTTGGGTAACTCAATTACAAGCCGGAATGATAGGTATACGTAATGGTGATTCAAGATTTATGGTTGCAGAAGGTGGCGCTGAAATTACTGATTTAGAGCATAAAAATGCTGCAGGAATGATGCCAAAAGGCTTTGGTATTTTTGGTGAAAATGATAACGAAATGCAGTTTACCTTAGATAAAGTAGATGTAGGTGGCAATAAAATCGAAAATGTTGCTGAAGGTATTGCGGATACAGATGCAGTAAATCTTAAGCAACTTAAATCTTATGTAAATGCCACTGACAAAGATACACACTCTACTGTTACTGCTGGTAAAAATATTAAGGTCAATACAAGCACTAACAGTGATAACACAAATAACTATGAAGTTGAATTAGAAAAAGACTTAACTGGCGTAAATAGTATTTCATTAGAAGATCGTATTGGGCATAAAACTATCAAGATTAATGGCAATGATGGTTCTATCAAAGCTGGAAATCTGGATGTAAATAATATTGAAGCAAGATCCATTACATTTGATGGTGAGGATATTGTAACAAAACTTGACCGTAATGAATTGAGTATGATTGCAAATGATATTAGTGGTATTCCTTGGAAAACCATTCTAAACCCAGGGTTGATTGCGGTAGAAACCAGTGAAACGAACACTTATATTTCTAGACATGGGTTCAATATTAGCGATGTAGATGAAACGTCTGAGACACTTATTGAACCTAAAGGTCTTACATTAGCTAATAAAGACGGAAAAGTTCTTGAATTTAATTTGGATAAAATTAGTGCTGGTAGCATGAAGATTCAAGATGTTGCTGAAGGTACTGCAGATACAGATGCTGTTAATGTAAAACAGTTGAAAGACTCCATCTCTAATATTAGTAACGTAGCTGTTGATGCGGCTGGTATTAAATTAGGTTATAAAGCAGATGGTGTTAATGCTCAAACGACAAGTTTGAAAGATGGTTTGAACTTTAAATCTGGTGAGTTAACAACTGCTACTGTTGGTGAAAATGGTGAAGTGACGTACAATGTTAAAACGTCTATCTTGGTGGTTGATGCTAACGGTAAGGTTACAGGTGAAAGTGGCATAGCTACATCAGATAATGTAGCTACTGTCATTAACCAAGTAGTACAACAAAATACTAGCGATACGAAGGAATTAAAACAAGCCATTAGTAGTGTATCCTCTGAAACACAACGAGTTGGTGCTCATGCAGCGGCTATGGCGGCGTTAAAACCAATTCAATATGATCCTTTGGAACCAACACAAGTGATGGCAGGTGTAGGTAACTATCGTGGTGAAACTGCAGCAGCACTTGGTCTAGCACATTATACTAACGAAAATACAATGTTGAATGTTGGTGTTACTCTTGGTAGTACACATAATATGGTTAATGCAGGGATAACACATAAATTTGGATATAGTCCAGAAAAGAAAAATATCCCGGAACGCTATAAAGGTGGTCCTATTAGCTCCATTTATGTGATGCAAGATGAAATGACACGAATGCAAGCCAAGAATGATGCTCAACAACTTGAAATCGAGCAACAACGAGCTGAGATTGAATCATTGAAAGCTATGGTCTCTCAATTATTAGTAAAAAATTAACATCTGTAAAAAAATTGAAATAGATAAAAGATGTGATTTACATGAAGTACTATATAATTGATTTTATTAGCGAATAAAAGTTAAGAATATTCAAGTAAATACAATAAAATATACAGAATATAAAAGCTGTAATATATGATGGAAACATCATGTATTACAGCTTTCTTCATATTACCTATATATTAAAGAACCTAATAAAAACCATCCATCTAAATAGATAAAAATGAATATTTTATATACTATCACTTAAAAATATAAAAAAAGTATATCTTGTTTGTAGTATCTTTATAAAAACATCGAAAATGGTCGAAATGGAATTGATTATTATATTATTTATTTGATAGAATGGGTTGTATGAAATTTTGATGAGGGAAACTTCAAAAGATTGAGAAGGAGGGATTACGATTAATATAGGGATTACCTTTTTTTGGGGTAAATCATATAATCACATCTGGTCTAATGGGGCCGGACAGAACATGTACTTCTTAAAACAGTGCCTCGAACAAATTGACGGCGTAGATTCCGTTTACTTTGTGTATTGGCGAAATGATAAGAAGTCATTGTCTGATAATATGCGATTAGATTTGATGGATATCGATATTTATGACAGCGATGAAGTCATCGATAAAACTGATGTTTTGATTGAGGGAACATTAACATTAGAACCACAAATCGAAGCAGAATATCGTAAACGTGGTGCTAAAATCGTGTCCTACCGTATGGGTAATGATTTTATTGCCGACATGGAAAAGATGGTTCACGATAAACCTGGTGCCCGTGCTTTCAACGGTACGAAATATGATGCAGTGTGGATGATTCCACAGCATATGAATACGAACCGTTGCTATTTAGAGATTATGTCAAAAGCTCCCGTATATGAGGCCCCTCATTTATGGGATCCATTGTTTCTAGACCACATGACTCAATCCATTGAAGAACCATATAGATTTGGTTATGAACGTGGCCATATGAAAGCTAATGGTGCTCGCATCTCTGTATTGGAACCGAATATATCGGTACTAAAAAACTGTATGATCCCAATTTTGATTGGTGAAGAAGCGTATCGAAACCATCCAGAATTGGTGAAACATATATATTTATGTAATACCTATGACATCAAAGATAATGATGCCATTTTTAATTTTATCGGCTTTACATCAGGGGTTAAGGATAACATTATGACCGTTGAAACGCGTCATATTACGCCGCAGTTCCTTGCAAAATATACGGATATTGTGCTTTCCTTTCAATGGGAAAATGCATTGAACTATGTATATTACGAGGCACTATATGGTGGATATCCATTAGTACACAACTCACCAATGTTAAAAGCGCATCATGTAGGTTTCTACTACGATGGGTTTGATGCCTATGACGGTGAACGTCAATTGATCAATGCTATTAAATCCTATGATGATGATTTTGAAAGCCATAAAAAATGGAATGATAAGCTCATTGATTCGGTATCGCCATTCAATAAAGAAAATATACTTAAATATCAAATATTGTTAGAAAAGTTAGGAGTAAAAGGTTAGTATGAATAAGATTTTTAAGGTTATTTGGTCCAAATCTAAACAGTGCTACGTAGTAGTATCTGAAATGGCTAAAAATACAACGGGTAAAAAGAAAATCGTTGTAGCTGGTATTTTGGCATCTTTAATGATGCAGCCATTGGCAACTATGGATGTTGATGCAAATGCATCGTTTGGTTTCTCAAATAAAAAAGGTTCTGTTTCTATTAATGGTCATTCTACTAGCAATGCAAGTGCTACTGAAGAAAATGCGATTGCTATCGGACAAAACTCAAATGCATCTGGTAGAGGTGGTATTTCTTTAGGTAACGATACCGCAGCTACTTGGAATGCATTTGCAGCTGGTTGGAATGCGAAGGCTACTGGGAAAGGTGCTATTGCATTAGGTCAAGCTACAGCTAACAGTGAAAGTGCAATTGCTCTTGGTACAGATACATCTGCTACTGCCAATAGTGCTACTGCAATTGGTAATGGAGCAAATGCAAGCAAATCTGATGCAATTGCTGTTGGTACAAGTGCAGCTGCTTCTGAAAGTAGTGCTATTGCAATCGGTAAAAGCTCACAAGCAGTTAAGAATAAATCTATTGCTATAGGTGAAAGTGCGACTGCTAATGATACGTCAAGCATTGCAATTGGTGCTGGTAATACCGCTACTGGTTGGGGCGCAACAGCAGTAGGTAAAAATGTTCAAGTTACAAGAGAAAGATCTACTGGTCTGGGCTGGGACTTAACTGTTGATCAATCCGGCTCTACTTTAGTAGGTTATAATTCTCAAGTACATGCTAACCAAGGTACAGGTCTTGGTTCTACTATTAACATCACAAGTGCTGCACAATACGGTACAGGTATTGGCTATCAAGTAGATGTATCTGGTAAAAATGCGGTAGCTATTGGTTCCAGCGGTGATCTTGGTACTCATACCACTGCTAGTGCTACGGATGCTGTATCTATTGGTACAGCTACAGTGGCTTCTGGTGAAGCAGCTACAGCGATTGGTAAAAAAGCAGCTGCATCTGAAAGCTCCGCAACAGCTATTGGTAATGGTGCAACTGCAAGTAAAGAAAATACGATAGCATTAGGTACAAGTGCAACAGCATCCAAAACAAGTGCAACAGCCATTGGTAATGGTGCTAATGCAACTGATTCCTTCACTGTGGCAATTGGTAATAATGCATCTGCTGGAAATACTAGTGCTATAGCAATTGGTAACGGTGCTAATGTTACTGGTTATGCATCTGTAGCCATTGGTAACTCCACTAATGCAACAGGTGGTACAAGCGTAGTTATTGGTGACGGTGCTTCTTCTACTCAGGCATTGGGTACCGCATTAGGTAGAGGTGCAACAGTAACTCATCAAGATAGTGTTGCATTAGGAGCTTCTTCTGCTACTGCTGCACCAGTGAATACAAGTACAATGACTATTGCTGGTAAAAGCTATACATTAGCAGGTGGTACTGCTAGTGGTACTGTTTCCATTGGTTCTTCTACTAAAAAACGTACTATAACAAACTTAGCAGCTGGTACTGTGTCTGCTACATCTACAGATGCAGTTAACGGATCTCAATTACATGCTGTGGTTCAAGCGGCTGAAAGTACAGCTACTGCACTTACAAGTGTATCTACAGCAGTTACAAGTGTATCCACAGCACTTACAAGTGTATCTACAGCAGCGAGCTCTGCCCTCGTAAAAGCAACTAGTGCAGAATCTAAAGCTGTTGCAGCAGCTGCTACAGCTAACGCTACATCTAGTGCACTTACAAGCGTATCTACAGCGGCGAGCTCCGCCCTCGTAAAAGCAACTAGTGCTGAGTCCAAAGCTGATGCAGCGGTTACAACGGCAAACTCTACAGCTGCGGGTTATAATGCAGCTAAAGCAGCGATCTCTAGCTCTGCAGCAGCAGCAGAAGCAGCAGCAACAAAAGCTGTATCTTCTGCATCTGTAGCAAGCACAGCTGCATCCAATGCAAAAGTAAGCGAAACTAATGCTGCTTCCTCTGCTACAGTTGCTTCTACTGCGGCTACAACAGCATCTACAGCTGCAACAAAAGCAGCATCCTCTGCAACAGCAGCATCTACATCTGCATCTAACTCTGAAAGCTCTGCAGTTCGTGCTGAAGCAGCAGCTAATAAGGCTGCATCTTCTGCGACTGCAGCCGATAAATCTGCTCAATCTTCCGCAAGCTCTGCTACAAAAGCGGCTGACTCTGCTACAGCAGCAGATAAATCTGCACAATCCTCTGCAAGTTCTGCTACAAAGGCAGCATCTTCTGCAACTGTAGCATCTACATCTGCATCTAATGCAAAAGTAAGCGAAGATAATGCAGCAGCATCTGCAACAGCAGCATCTAAATCTGCACAATCCTCTGCAAGTTCTGCAACATTAGCAGCAAGCTCTGCCACAGTAGCATCTACATCTGCATCCAATGCAAAGGTAAGTGAAGATAATGCGGCAGCATCTGCTACAGCAGCGGCTAAATCTGCACAATCTTCTGCAAGCTCTGCTACAAAGGCAGCTGACTCTGCAACAGCAGCTGATAAATCTGCTCAATCCTCTGCAAGCTCTGCAACATTAGCTGCAAGCTCTGCTACAGTAGCAAGTACATCTGCATCCAATGCAAAAGTAAGTGAAGACAATGCAGCTGCATCTGCTACGGCAGCATCTAAATCTGCACAATCCTCTGCAAGTTCCGCAACATTAGCGGCATCTTCTGCAACAGTAGCATCTACATCTGCATCTAATGCAAAAGTAAGCGAAGATAATGCGGCAGCATCTGCTACAGCAGCAGCAAACTCTGCACAATCCTCTGCAAGCTCTGCTACAAAAGCAGCTGACTCTGCAACAGCAGCCGATAAATCTGCTCAATCTTCCGCAAGTTCCGCAACATTAGCAGCAAGCTCTGCTACAGTAGCAAGTACATCTGCATCTAATGCAAAAGTAAGCGAAGATAACGCAGCAGCTAGTGCAACCGCAGCAGCAAATTCTGCACAATCCTCTGCAAGTTCTGCTACAAAAGCAGCTGACTCTGCAACAGCAGCTGATAAATCTGCTCAATCCTCTGCAAGTTCCGCAACATTAGCTGGATCCTCTGCAACAGTAGCAAGTACATCTGCATCTAACGCAAAGGTGAGTGAAGATAATGCAGCAGCATCTGCTATAGCAGCAGCAAACTCTGCACAATCCTCTGCAAGCTCTGCTACAAAAGCAGCTGACTCTGCAACAGCAGCCGATAAATCTGCACAATCTTCAGCAAGTTCCGCAACATTAGCAGCAAGCTCTGCAACAGTAGCAAGTACATCTGCATCTAACGCAAAAGTAAGCGAAGATAATGCAGCTGCATCTGCTACAGCAGCAGCAAATTCTGCACAATCCTCTGCAAGTTCTGCTACAAAAGCAGCTGACTCTGCAACAGCAGCTGATAAATCTGCTCAATCCTCTGCAAGCTCTGCAACATTAGCTGCAAGCTCTGCGACAGTAGCAAGTACATCTGCATCCAATGCAAAAGTAAGTGAAGACAATGCAGCTGCATCTGCTACGGCAGCATCTAAATCTGCACAATCCTCTGCAAGCTCTGCAACATTAGCGGCATCTTCTGCAACAGTAGCATCTACATCTGCATCCAATGCAAAAGTAAGCGAAGATAATGCGGCAGCATCTGCTACAGCAGCGGCAAACTCTGCACAATCCTCTGCAAGCTCTGCAACATTAGCTGCAAGCTCTGCAACAGTAGCATCTACATCTGCATCTAACGCAAAAGTAAGTGAAGATAATGCAGCAGCATCTGCGACGGCAGCTGCAAATTCTGCACAATCCTCTGCAAGCTCTGCAACATTAGCTGGATCCTCTGCAACAGCAGCATCTACATCTGCATCTAATGCTAAAGTAAGTGAAGACAATGCAGCA